>JAFARZ010000354.1 GCA_019245115.1 Streptosporangiaceae bacterium
GCGTGCAGGCCCTCGAAGCCGACATCCGCGACTGGATCAACAGCTGGAACCAGAATCCACGGCCCTTCACCTGGACTAAGACGGCCGAACAGATCCTGGACTCACTGGCAAAATATATAGCGAAGATTTCAGGCGCGGCATACTAGCACCTAGCGTGGGGAAGCACTCCGTCCGTTCGGGCTGATGTCCTTAATCTCCCCGAACGGACGCCAGTGACTGCCGCAGCGACCGGTGACCTGCACGGGTCAAGGCGCGGACCTGCGGCTGCCTGCGTGCCAGCCGGGGAAGGCGGCCAGTGCGGCGACATAGTCCCAGAGCTGGACGGCGTCCTCGGGACCGGGCAGCCTGCTGATCACCGGGCCGGAGAACGCCGCGCCGCTTCGAGGAGATGAGCATTAGCCGCAAAGCCACGTAGTTAGTGTCGGGCTGGGTGTGTCAAGGGTCTGGTGTGGCGAGGATGCTGATGCTGAGGGTGGCTTTGTAGCTGCGTCTGGTGATGTTGGGTCCTTTGGCCGGGTACCGGGAGAGCGCGCGTTTGACGATACGCGGGCTGACGCGCAGCCGCCGGGCGGGGAGCAGGTTGTCCAGGACCCGTCGGCCGATGCTGCCGATCAGGTCGATGATGGTGCCGGCGATGACGCCGGCGGCCTGGGTGAGCAGGTCGCGGGCGGCGTTGAGGGCGATGGTGAAGCTGGTACGGTCGGGGTCGGTGCGCCCGGCCGCCTCGATCGCGTCGGTGATGGCGATCCGCAGGATCTGGTAGCAGGTCAGCAAGGCGTAGACCTCCTGGGCGATCCCGGCCGGGGTCCGGGCCCGCAGTACCCGGCCGCCCAGGATGGTGGACTTCAGCTCAAGGAAAGCGGTCTCGATCTCCCAGCGCTGGTGATACAGGGTCACCAGCTCGGCCGCCGGGTGGCGGCGCCAGTCGAGCAGGGTGGTGGCCAGCCGGTAGACCCCGGTACGCCGGCCGGCGCTGGTGGCGATGGTGATCTCGCACTCGACCACCCGGACCTGCACCGTGCCGATCCGCGACAGGAACGACCCGTCACAGTAGCGGCGCAGCACCGGGGGCTTGCGGTTGCTCTTGATGCGGACCAGCAGGTCCGCCTCGGTGGCGGCGAGCTCGCCGATCAGCGCGGCGGCATCGAAGTTACGGTCCAGCAGCACGATCATGCCGGCGTGCAGGCTGCGGCGCAGCCGCCGGGTGCAGTCCTGCTCACCGCAGCTGATGGGGCCGAAGACCGCGTCGATGATCGTGCGGGTGCCGCAGGTCACCAGGGCCACCAGCCGCAGCAGCGGGTAGCCCGACCCGCCGTGGCTGCCGGCCTGCTTACTGTAGACGGCCAGGTTCCTGGCACTATCGGGGACGCTCATGATGGTGCCGTCAATAGCGCACACCAGCAGCCCGTGCCAGCGGACCGACCCGGCCGTGATCGCCGTGGCCGGGCCGCGCAGCAGGTCAAACAGCCACCGCAGCGGCGCGGCGCCCAGCCGCGCGCGGGCCTGCCACAAGGCGTTATCGCTGGGACGGGCCGCCGGCAGCGTGCCCAGGCCAGTAGTCAGCTTGTGCCATACCTGCCGGTAGCCCAGCTCAGCGAACAGGCACCCGGCCAGCAGCAGGTACACCACCACCCGCGACGGCAGCACCCGCAGGCGAGCCTGGGTCGTGCCGGTAGCCGCCAGCGCCTGATCCACCATCTCGAACGGCACGATCTGGGTCAGCTCACCCAGATGACCAGGCGCGAATGCTCCTGCCGCTACCGTGATCTCCCTCGTGATGACACACTGGTCCACTGACGGGACTCCTCATGATCGGCTCTTGGTCGAACCGGATCATCGAGGAGTCCCGTTGCCATATGCGGGACCGACACGCCCTTGACACCACAAACCTGGACGCTAACTACGTGGCCTTGGCATTAGCCGCCGAGCAGGGTGAGGGCTTTGGCGAGGTCGGGGTCGTGGCCGCTGGCCAGGTCGGATGCGGTGAGCGGGACGTAGTAGTCGGGTGCGACGCCGATCCCGTTGATGATCTCGTGGGCGGCGCTGACCTCATGCTCGGCGGGCAGGGACAGGAAGCTGCCGTCATCGAGGGCCCATAGGGTTCCGGGGCCGGACACGCCACCGGCGGTGCGGGTGCCGATCAGGATGCCCAGGTGCAAGTCCTTGACCGCGCCGCTGAACGCGTCGCAGGCCGAGGCGCAGTTGCGGTCGGTGAACACGACCAGGGGCAGGTGCAGCAGCGGTGTCGCGGGGTCGGGGTAGTTGGCGGTGCAATGGCCGGTCACGGTGCAGTCGTAGCTCCATGGTGTGCCGTGCTCGAGTGCGCCGACGAGATGGGTGACCTCGTCGACCGAGCCGCCGCCGTTGCCGCGCAGGTCAAGGATGACCCCGTGCAACGCCGCGGTCTTGGCCAGGCTGGAGATAGCGGCGAGAACCTGGCTGGCGGAGCCGCGGTAGAACATGGGCAGTTCGATATCGGCGATGTGGCCGTCCAGCAGCCTGGATGTCATGGCGGTGGCGGCCTTGTACACAGCCGGGTTGATCGTGATGGTGCGGGTGGCCCCGGTTACGGGCCAGCGCAGCGTGATCCGCAGCGCCTGCCGCTGCGGGTAGGACTCGTTGAGCAGGCTGAACACGCCGGGAGAGAGCTGCCCGTCGGTGAAGGGTGGCGCGCCGTTGACCGTGGTGATCACATCGCCGGTCCGTATCCCGGCGCGGGCGGCCGGGGACCCGGGGTCCACCGAGGTGACGGTCAGCGGTGGCAGGGCCTCGTCTGGGGCGTTCTCCGCCAGTCCGGGGGCGGGCGAGGTGTTGATGCCCAGCCCGTAGGTGTCGTCGCCGGATGTTCCCGGCGGCGAGGGCTGCGGGTACTGCCAGTGGGCGTGGTTGTCATGCAGGGCAGCGATCATACCGGTGATGGTGGCGGCGCCCGCCTGCTGTACGTCAGCGGCGGGCAGCTTGCTGATCACCTGCTGGTAGACGGCGGCGAACGCGGTCCAGTCGCTGTCATGGCTGCCGGTCAGCGCGGGCATGGTGGCGTCGGGCTGGTCTGCTCCGAGTACCTGGAGTTCCTGGGCGAGCCCGGCGAACGCCCCGGCCAGCAGCAGCCGGTCATCGAGCACCGGTCCGCTGTAGTAGTTGGCGAGGATGCAGGAGTAGGCCTGCCCGATCGTGGTGACCGTGGTCGGCCCCGGTGGCGGAGGCGGACTGTTACGGGACGGCTGCGAGCATGACGGCGGCGTGTGGGCGGCACCGGGGGTGCTGGCGGCGGCCGGCATGGCGGCGGTGACGGAGAAGACCGCCAGGCAGGAAAGCACCGCCCCGGCGGGCCGCCGTCCGGTGCGACTTGCCGTCAGAACATCCCTGCCGGGCGCCCTCAGCCTGGTCGCGAGGGTGATCAGGAACCGGTACCGGGGCAGACCCGGCATGTTGCTGCGTGCGGCCATGATGCTCTCTTTCTTCTGTAGTAGGTGACGGGCAGGCGGCGCCTGCCTGGCCGCGTGGCTGCGGGCAATGCCCGCTCACGTTCTGGTCCCCGCCGGTGGCTGACCCTTAGCCGACTGCGACTGGCAGATCCGGTTGGCTGACTGGTACTGCGCCGAACTGGTATCGACGCCGGACAGGTTGTATCCCATCCCGCCACTGCTGGTAGACGGGTCGGGGAAATTCAACACTCCGTGGGTGCGCATGCACCGGGAGTAATTCAGCGCCTGCGTGAGTCTCGCCTGCTGTTGCCCGGCGGTTCCCGGGCCGTCGCCTGGCTGGAGATTCCGGCAGGCGTTCTGAGCCGACTGCACCGCCTGCTGCGAGACACCGTTGCGGCCCTCCTGGATCGGGGGGAACTGCCCCTGGCTGTCGGGGTCGGGATAGTCCGGCACGCCATGCGCGCGCATGCACTGCGCATAGGCGACCGCCTTCTGGTAGTAGGTTGACCCCCCGGCAGCGGCAGAGGAGGAGCTACTGCCACCGCATGCCGCGGCCAGCAGGGCAACGCCGGCTATGGCGGTCATGACGGCCGCGGCTCGCGTTCCCTGCGGCCATGGCCAGCGCGGGCTGCGTCCCCGTCCGGAGCTGTCGTTCATCTCGCGTCTCTCCCTTGGCTGGGAAGCTGTCGAGACCCAGGTGTAAGGGAGAGCAGGTGACAGCAAGGTGTCAGCTGTCACCTGGCTGTCACCTTCAGGCGGCCATCCGGTGAAGACCTGCCATCCTGGAACCGGTGACAGCCAATGAGAGTCCTGATAGCAGAAGATGACGACAGGCTGGCCCGGGCGGTCGCGGCCGGGCTGCGCCGCCGCGGGATAACCGTCGAGGTGGCCCTGGACGGCGGCGACGCCCTGGACAAGCTGACGGCTACCAGTTACGACGTGGTGGTGCTGGACCGGGACCTGCCCGGCGTGCACGGCGATGAGATCTGCCGCACCCTGGCGGCCGGACGCTCGGCGAGCCGGATCCTGATGCTCACCGCGGCCAGGTCGGTCAGGGACCGGGTCGAGGGGCTCGGGCTGGGCGCCGATGACTACCTGCCCAAGCCGTTCGACTTCAGCGAACTGGTGGCCCGCGTTCAGGCGCTGGGCCGCCGGCCCGGTGCGCCGCCGCCTGCGGGGCTGGGTTACGGCGACCTGAGCATGGACCCGGCCCGCCGTATCGCCACTCGCGCCGGGCGGCGTCTGGCGCTCACCCCGAAGGAGTTCGCCGTGCTGGAATGCCTGCTCGCCGCCGACGGGCGGCCGGTTCCTGCCGAGGAGCTGCTGCGACGGGTGTGGGATGAGGCCGCCGACCCGTTTACCACCACCGTGAAGACCACCATCCGTCGGCTACGGGCCAAGCTCGGGGACCCGCCGGTGATCGAGACCATCCGCGACAGCGGTTACCGCATCGGAGGATCATGATGCGCCCCCGTCCGCAGGGCAAAGGCGGCCTGTGGCCGCGCCTGCCCCGCCGTACCGCCCGGCTGCGCCTGACCGCCCTGTACGGCGGGCTGTTCCTCGCTTGCGGGGCGATCCTGCTCGCAGTCACCTACCTGCTTGTCGAGGTGACCGGATACCCGGCCGTATCGGGGAGCCAGTTCCCCGTCCCGCTAACGGATCCTTCCGCTGACCGGTCTTCCGCGGCCGGCCGGATTCTGCCGCTAACGATTCCTTTCTCGGCTGACCAGCTTCACCAGATCCAATCGGTCCAGAAAGCAGAAGACATCCGGGTAGTCAACGCGGTCCTACGAGAGCTGCTGATCCAGTCCCCCGTCGCCCTGGCGATCGTCACAGTGGTCGCACTGGCGCTCGGCTGGGTGGTGGCTGGCCGGATCCTGCGCCCGCTGGCCACGATCACCGCCGCTGCCCGGCGGATCTCGGCCAGCAACCTGGACGAACGTCTCTGCCTGCGCGGACCCGACGACGAACTGAAGGCCCTCGGCGACACTCTCGACGACCTGTTCTCCCGCCTCGAAGCGTCCTTTCAGGCCCAGCGGCACTTCGTCGCTAACGCTTCGCACGAGCTGCGCACCCCCCTCACCCGGGAGCGCACCATGCTGCAAGTCGCGCTCGACGACCCCCGCACTACCACCGAGACCTGGCGGTCCACCACCCGGGAAGTGCTCACCTCCAACGCCGAGCAGGAGAGCCTCATCGAAGCGCTGCTCACCCTGGCTACCAGCGAGAGCGGCCTCGACCACCGCGAGCCCGTCGACCTGCTTGCCGTCACCGAGGCAGTCCTCCTCGCCCCTCGCCCGGAGATCGGATGCCTGGGCCTGCAAGTCGAGGCCATCACCCAGCCCGCCGCCCTGCACGGCGACCACCTCCTGGTTGAACGGCTGGTGGCCAACCTGATCGACAACGCCGTCCGCCATAACCTCCCAGGCGGGTCCGTCCAGGTCACGACCGGAACCAGCCGCGGCCGCGCGGTGCTGTCGGTGGCCAGCACCGGGCCGGTCATCCCGCCCGGCCAGGTCGATCGCCTGTTCCAGCCCTTCCAGCGGCTCAACGCCCGCCAGGCCCGCGACGGCAGCAGCCATGGCCTCGGCCTGTCCATTGTCCGCGCCATCGCCGCCGCACACGACGCCGCCATCACCGCGCACGCTCCGCCTGGCGGTGGCCTGACCGTCAACGTCGCATTCCCCCGCCGACGGGGAGAACAATCCATGAAACAGGCAACCTGATCCAGTCGCCGACCCTCGGACATGAACGACACGAGGAAGACGAGCACCGGAACGGATGGGCGTCCGGTTCGCCGGGCTCTCCGGCGGAGCGCGGCAGGAGAAGATGCGTCGTTATGATCAAGTCCGTAAATGCCCGGCCGCTGCGGGCAAGCACCGCCGCGGCCGAGTCCTTGCCGGGAATCTCATCCGTGCAGTCGAGGGTGGCCGCAGGGGCAGGCAACGACTCCGTCCCCGGTCTTCGCCCGCGCCAAGATCGCCTCGCCCGCGTCCTCGACAGACTCGATGACCAGCGCAGACAACCCTGAGAACACAATCCCCCGAAACCTCTATCACATCAGTCATGACTGATCGTGACACACCAGCACATCTAGCTACCACCGAAAGCGCGACAGAGCCGTTCTGGAACCCCACAGGGTACAAAACGGTCCTGTACCGGCATCCCTTGCACGCCGCCAGGTTAATCCGCTACCGGCACCCGCGTCGTCACCCATAGCGGTGTCACCGCCGTTGGGTAGACGACGTGGCGAATGCACCCCGCTACCCCAGCGCGGGCAGTCGCGATTTACCGCACCTGGGTGACGACGCGAGCCGGGGCCGCCTGGCAGCGTGGCCGCCTGTGAGTTACTCATCACACCGGTCGGCGAGCGGCCATGCCTGGTCATGGCATCCTGGCGGCGGGCCAGGCGGCACGGGCCGCCGTGCAGGTAGACGGCCTGCGGCCAGGCGCGCCCGCCACGCGCCCGCCGAGGCGCTGCCGCCGCTGTATGTGACCGCGGTGCGCCCCTCCTCCCCCGCCGCCAGGCAGGGTATCCGGCCCGGAGATGTCATCGAGTCGGTTGATGGCTCCCCGCCGGCGCCGGTCACGAGATCATCAACGGCATCGGCGTCGCCCCCGACTATGACATCCCGATCACTGCACGGGGCGTCTCCACCGGACACGACCCCGACATCGCCAAGCACTCAACCTGCTCAACACCCGACCCTGATCGCCGTGGATGCCAGGCCACGAAACCGGCATCCACGTCAGGCACGGCGGCTATCCATCCGGCTCCCGCTCAGAGGGGGCGACACAGGTAACCAGCTGAGCGACGTCGATCACCCACAACACACTAATTAGGAGAACGCATCATGCGTGTACGCAACATCCATCCAGTGCAGCTGGCCCGGTCACGGCGAACGCGCCTGCTCGCCCTCCCGGTACTGCTCAGTGCGGCCCTGGCGGCACAGTACACGGGCAACCTGCCCGCGGCATCGGCGCGCAGCGCGGTTACCCAGACGTCAGGCCAGGCGGGCGAGGACCCGGACACCTGGGTCACGACCGTGCCGACCGGCCCCCCGCCCTCCGACATAGTCGCCAACCAGTGCGCAGGCAGCCAGGCGCAGCAGTGCTTTACCCCGCACACGTGGCGGGAGGCCTATGGCTTCCAGCCGTTGCTGGACGGGGGGATCGACGGCCGCGGCGAGACGATAACGATCGTTGGCTCCGTAGAGTTGTGCCAGCCCTCGGGCACCTCGCGCCAGCCTGCTGGCAGCAGTAATCCGCAGTTTCCCCCGGATGTGACCGATATCCGCCAGGATCTGGCGGCCTACGATGGCGAGTACGGGCTGCCGACCGCGCGGATCGAGGTGGTGACCGCCCTGGCCGGGGCAGCTCATCCGTGGGAGACCACCGATGAGGAGGCGGGACTATTCGAGTTGCTGCACGCCATCGTCCCGGCCGCCACCCTGCGGGTGGTCCTGTTCCCGTGCGACGTCGTAAACACCGCGGCGAACGCAGCCAGCGACACGGTCGCCGCGCTGCAACTGGCCGTCTCGCACACCGACGTGGTCGCGTTCAACTTTGCCGCGGGAGAGCACGAGTTCACCGCGGCTGAGGTGGCGCAGATACACTCCATACTGCACTGGGCGGCCGCGCACCACGTCACGGTGACCGGCTCCTCGGGCGACGTGGGCGCGTCCGGCCAGGAGTGGCCGATATCCGATCCGTTCGTCAAGGAGGTCAGCCTTCCGGCCTCCGACCCGCTGGTGCTGAGCGTGGGCGGCACCGACCTGACCGCGAACATGTCGACCGGCGCCTACATCAGCGAAACCGCCTGGACCGCCCCGGGCATCGGCGGGCAAGCGGGCGGCGGCTTCAGCAACCTGTATGCCCCTCCCCCCTACCAGGATGGCGTCCCCGGGATCTCAGCAGCCAGGGGCGTACCCGATGTGTCCGCTGCCGCTGCCGGGCACTCGTTCTGGGCCACCGCCGATGGCAAGACATACGTCACAGCGGAAGCGGGCACCAGCGGCTCCGCGCCGATCTGGGGGGCACTGGTGGCCATGGCTGATCAGTATGCCCACCACGACCTGGGCTTCGTCAACCCCGCCATCTACCGCATCGCCCAAAGTCCCGCCTACCACCGGGCCTTCCACGACGTGACCACCGGTAACAACACGTTGGTGTCGCCTACGGGTGTCACCGTCACCGGGTACCAGGCCGGCCCCGGATGGGACCCGGTCACGGGCTGGGGATCCCCCAACGCGCAGGTGCTCGTCCCGCTGCTGGCCGGCCGCAGCTCCCGGTAAGGACGCTGCGCAGTATCTGACACCCGCGCATCACGATGAGAAGAGTGATTACGACGGCTGTAGTAATGGTTCAGCACTACATAACCGCGATCCGGCGACGGGCTGAACCGGGCAAGCCCACGCGTGCTGACCGTCCGCTGCTCATCCTGCTCGTGCCGACCCGTTAGCGGGTCGGCGATCTCGGCTATGACGCCCTTCAGCACGGTGAACCGCAGCGCGAGGACGACGGCGTCGGCGCCCTGCACCGCGTCGTGGTTGTCGACGGCGACGACCGCGGCGCGACCGATCTGTGCCGCCAGCGTTCGTGCCGACTCCTTGTCGGCGCTCGAGAGCCGCAGGGTCTCGCTGCCCAGGGAGAGATGGCGGGCGATGACCGATCCGATCCCTCCGGTGCCGATGATCGCGGTGGTCATGACCCGAAACCTCCTCAGCGTCACAGTACTAATAACGACGGTCCCGAGCATCGGCCCGGGCCGTTCGGCACCTCGACTTCGGCATTTACCTGCGAGGTGTCCTCGGTCAGAGGGATTTCGCTGGTGACTTCGGCATTCACCCGGACTCGTCGGCGGGAGTACTCGATGGCCAGTGAGCGGGCGACCAGTCCCCCTCTGGGTCCGTGGTTTGCCCCACTTCGATCAGATAACCGTCGGGATCGCGGATGTAGCAACGGATCTCGTACTGGTGTTGTTTCGGCGGCGTCAGGAAGTGGGCACCCCGGGCGCTCCACTGCGCATACACGGCGTGGATGTCTTTGACCCGGATATTGAGGAAGCTGCTGACCCGGTCCGGATCGCGTGGCGTCTCCAGGGTGACGGCCGGCTTGTCGTCGGTCGGGCCTCCGCCGACGTTGATGATGATCCAGCTGTTGGCTAGCGCGACATAGGTCAGCCCTCCGGGGCCGGAGTAGGCCACCCGGCCGCCGAGCACCTCGGTGTAGAAGCGCCTAGAGCGCTCGACATCGTCCGAGACGATGAAATGGGCCAGCACGATTCCTTCTGGGGGCGGGGGGAGCTCGGCCATCTGGCACCTCCACGGGTTGGGTATGGGTCTTGTCACTGCTTGCCTGCTATAGGTCTTCCGTCACGCCCCGTTCCTTCGTCCTGTGGACCAGGCATCAGTCGTGCCGAGCACAATGCTGGTGTGCCGACTCCTGCATCGTCGCGCTGGCGACGCGCGGTTCGCGCCCGTGTAAATCCCTGGCCGCTACCCCCGTGGCCCATAGAAACCGGGTGGGCGCACGCCGCCCGAGTTGTTCTTCCAGCCGTCCCGGATTCGCACCGAGAACACCCTTGGTACACGGTACCCCGCGGGCTCTGTGTTCGCCTTCAGCCCGTATACCCTTCAGCGCGACCCCGGCCTCTACCGCTGGCCACAGATGTTTGATCCCGGCCGGTGGCCGCCAGCCGGCACGCGGAACACCGACGGCCGGAGCCTGCTCGCGTTCGGCATGGGGGCCCGCGACTGTATCGGGGAGGCATTCGCCTGGCGTCAGCTCACCGCGGTGCTGACCGCGGTCACCGGCGCTGGGAGCTGCACCCGCATGACCCCGACCCGCCCGAGCCAGTCGGTCACATGCTGCTGCACCCGCTCCAGTCGGACCTATCGGTTCACCCTCATCAAGGATGGCCTGGATGACCGTCCATACCCTCGACCGGCTCTTAGCCGATCTCACACGTGGTAAATATGCCGCGCCGCAGACCGCTGATCCTCCCGCCCTCGACCGAGCACGAGGTCGAGCCGGGCCTTCCGGCGGCGCTGGCCTCTGATCAGGAAGTGCGTTGACGGCGCGATGCACCCCGTCACGTTCGTTGAAATAAAGGCGAGACCAAAGACGACAGAACGTACGGTGCTGCGCCTGCCCGTGCGGCGCGGTCTCCATCGAAGCGGCCGCTTCTCCCGCGACGACCTGCGGCTCAGGCGAGTGGCGTTACCGAGTCGAGCAGCTGCCGCAGCGCCAGGCTGTCCGGCGCCAGCGCGGAGACGAGCACACCGGGTCCGGCCAGCGGCATGACCGCGACGCCGGGATGGGCCTGGGCAGCGACGGGGGCGCCAGCTTCACCTGCCCGCAGCACCGTGCCGTAGGCGCGGTGCCCGGCGAGAACCGCCGGGCCGAGGCTGACGCCGTCGGTCCCGTCCACCGTGACATCATGACGAAGCAGCGGCCTGCCGTCGTAATCGGCGCGCAACCGGGTACAGCAGGCGCCGCCGCGTTCGCCGTGGCGCCCGAGGATGATCTCATCGCGCAGCACGAGCGTGGCGCCGACCGCCAGATCGACCCGGATGTCGGTGGTGTGCCGGGCACCGTTCGCGACCACCATCGGCTCCGGCAGGTACTCCAGCATGCCGCCGTGCGCTACCGACGCGTGCACCGCCAGCACGGATTCCGCGCCGTCGGCGCCGGGCAATGCGGTCGACGCGGCCACTGTACGGAGCCGGACCGCCGCACCCGCGCACACCTCGATCCGCAGGTCGAGCACGTCCCCGCCGACCGGACCGCCCCCGGCGCTCACCAGGTAGACGGCTTCGCGAGTAGGACGGAGGACAAGCGGGACCTGCGAGCGCAGCCGGGGAATTCGGCCGTCCGCTTCGGCCACGATCCAGGCCGTGGCGCGGACTCGGTTCACGGCAGGTAGAACTGTCACCTCCGCCGCCTCATCAATGAAGAATTGGTCCGTGAAGCATGTCCCGCACCCAGTCCGAGGCCGCGGTGACGCCCTGTTCTTGCCGCAATGATGTGAAGAGTACCGGCCGGCCGTCACGGACCGCCGTGGCGTCACGTTCCATGACCTCCAGCGAGGCGCCAACCATCGGCGCGAGATCCGTCTTGTTGATGACGAGCAGGTCGGAGGTGGTTACACCTGGACCGCCCTTGCGCGGCACCTTGTCCCCGCCGGAGACGTCGAGGACGAAGATCTGTACATCGGCCAGGCCGCGGCTGAAGGTCGCCGTGAGGTTGTCGCCGCCGCTTTCGATGATCACCAGGTCCAGCGGACCGAAACGGTGTTCAAGGTCTTCCACCGCGTCCAGGTTCGCCGCTATGTCGTCGCGGATCGCGGTGTGCGGGCAGCAACCGGTGCGGACCGCGGCGATCCGTTCTACATCGAGGACGCCTGCCCTGCGCAGGAAGTCCGCATCCTCCGTGGTGTAGATGTCGTTGGTGACGACCGCGAGGTTTACCGTGTTGCGGAGTGCCCGGCATAGTTCGGCGACGAGCGCGGTCTTCCCGCTGCCGACTGGGCCGCCGATGCCCAGGCGGAGCGCGCGGCCCTCCGCCTGGGGTGCGGCGTGGCGATCATGGATGTGGTCATGACTCAAAGAGACGTACCTCCGCGGTCGTGTGGAACTCGGCCAGTAGGTCGAGGTTGGGGGCTGACGGGAACGGGAGCCCTTCCCAGGAGATCGCGTCGATTTCCGGCACGATGCGGGCGATGATGGCGCTGACCGCGATCGGGTCGAGCCCGATCAGCCGCACAGCGGCGCTTGCTGGGCCCGAGACCGACTGGTAGGCGGCGATGCGCGCCGCTTGTTCGGGCAGGCAGCCCGCCGCCGCGGCGCCGGCGCCGAGCACGATCGGGTGGTGGGGGGCAGGCCCGAGATCGTGGAGATAGCCTGGCTCTGGCCATGCGGCGCGGACGGTGCGCAGCAGGGCGCGGCCCTGTCGCCGGGAGGCGTCCCGCAGAGTCGGCGAGGGCATGCGGGCGTCGGCCTCTGCGTCGAGAACCTGCCAGTTGGCAAGGGGATTGCACGACGCGGCGGCAAGCCCAGCGGCGGTCACCCCGCTAGTGCGCAGCCGTCCGCGCAGGAACAACTCGAGCGACGGCAGGTCGGTCACCGTGCCGGTGGCGAACGCGGGCTCAAGCCCGCCCGAGTGCGCATGCCCGCCGGCCGGGAATCGTGCGTCCGCCAGCAGCAGCGCGGCAACGTCCGGCATCAGAACAGGAAGTACCGCTGGGTCATGGGCAACGACGGGGCCGGGGCGGCCTCCATGACTTCGCCGTCGATGCGTACGGTGAACGTGTCCGGATCCACCTTGATCTCCGGGAGGGCATCGTTGTTTATCATGTCGCCCTTGCCACGCCCCGATACGTCCGCGACGGCCACCAGTCCTCGGGCAAGCCCGAGCCGGTTCGGCAGTCCGTCCTCCAGCGCGGCGCGTGCAACGAACGAGACCGACGTCCGGGCCGGCGTCACGCCGTACGCGCCCCACATCGGCCGAGGAAGTACGGGCTGTGGCGTCGGGATCGACGCGTTCGCATCGCCCATCGCGGCCCATGCGGCGAACCCGCCCTTAAGCACGACATGCGGGCGCACGCCAAAAAATGCGGGATGCCACAGCACGAGGTCGGCCAGCTTGCCGACCTCCACCGACCCGACATGCGCCTCAAGGCCATGGGCGATCGCCGGACAGACCGTGTATTTAGCAACGTAACGACGGGCGCGCATATTGTCGGTCGTGCCGGTGTCACCGGGGAGGGCGCCTCGGCGCCTCTTCATCGCGTGCGCGGTTTGCCAGGTGCGGATCACGACCTCGCCGATGCGCCCCATCGCCTGGGAGTCGGAGCCGATCATGGAGATCGCCCCCATGTCGTGCAGGATGTCCTCCGCCGCGATGGTCGACGGCCGGATCCGCGACTCGGCAAACGCGAGGTCCTCGGGAACCGCAAAGTTCAGGTGGTGGCAGACCATGAGCATGTCAAGGTGCTCGTCGATGGTGTTCACCGTGTGCGGCCGAGTCGGGTTGGTGGACGAAGGCAGCACGTTCGGGTGTGAGGCGACCGTAATGATGTCCGGCGCGTGCCCGCCGCCCGCCCCCTCGGTGTGGTAGGCGTGTATCGGGCGTCCGGCGATCGCCTCCAGGGTGGACTCGACGAAGCCGGCCTCGTTCAGGGTGTCGGTATGGATCGCCGTCTGCACTCCGGCCGCCGTGCCCACCCGTAGACAAGCATCGATGGCCGCGGGCGTCGTGCCCCAGTCCTCATGCAGCTTGAATCCGGACGCCCCTGCCTTCAACTGTTCCCAGAGGGCGTCTTCGGAGACGGTGTTGCCCTTGCCCAGCAGCACGATATTCACGGGCCAGGCGTCGGTGGCCTCCAGCATTCGGGCGAGGTTCCAACTGCCGGGAGTGACGGTGGTGGCCTTCGTGCCCTCGGCCGGGCCGGTACCGCCGCCAATCAGCGTGGTGATCCCTGCCCCGAGCGCCTCGGGGACCAGTTGCGGGCAGATCAGGTGCACGTGGCAGTCGATCGCGCCCGCTGTGAGGATGAGCCCGTTGCCTGCCATGACTTCGGTGGACGGCCCGATCACCAACGCCGGGTCGACGCCGTCCATGATGTCCGGGTTGCCGCCCTTGCCGATACCGCAGATCCGCCCGTCGCGGACTCCCACGTCGGCCTTGACCACGCCCCAGTGGTCGAGGATCACCGCCCCGGTGATAACCAAGTCGGGGGCGCCTTCGGCCCGCGTGACCCGGGACTGTCCCATCGATTCGCGGATCACCTTGCCGCCGCCGAACACAGCCTCGTCACCGCCGACCGTGTAATCGTTCTCTACCTCGATGAACAGGTCAGTGTCGGCGAGCCGAATCCGATCACCGGTGGTCGGTCCGTAGAGCCGCGCGTAGCGCTCCCGGCTGATCTCAGCCATCGAGTTGTCCGTCCAGCCGCAGTCCGGGAACCAGTCTCCGCCCGGCCAGCGGCACTAGCGACACCTCACGCACCATGCCGGGCTCGAACCGCACCGCGGTGCCGGCCGGGATATTCAGCCGCATCCCGCGTGCGGCATTCCGGTCAAAGGCAAGCGCCGGGTTCGACTGCGCGAAATGGAAGTGCGACCCGATCTGTACCGGCCGGTCACCGGTATTGGTCACCGTCATCACGAGGACCGCACGTCCCGCGTTGATCCTGACAGGCCCGTCCCCGCACACCACCTGGCCGGGGATCACTGGACGGGCCGGTGCACGGTGACAAGCTTGGTTCCGTCGGGGAAGGTGGCCTCCACCTGGACTTCACCGATCATCTCGGCCACCCCCTCCATCACGTCATCCCTCCTCAGCACCGAGCGGGCGGTGTCCATCAGTTCGACGACCGGCCGCCCGTCCCGGGCGCCTTCCATCACGAACGACGTGATCATGGCGACGGCTTCCGGGTAGTTCAGTTTGAGGCCGCGCGCCTGCCGGTCCCTCGCAAGTCCCGCCGCGACGTGGATGAGCAGGCGTTCTTGCTCGTGTGGGCTAAGCAGCATGCCTGCACGGTAACCCCGTCATGTTACGCGGATGTGTCGGCGCGTTTCTCGTCCGGTCGAGCGTCAGTTTGGCGGACCCGGCAGGTGACGGCGATACGTCGCGACGCTCGCGGATCAGCCGGCCGCGGTGGTGGCGGCTGTTGGTTTCGGCGTCGTTTAGGCCGCTGGCTTCGTGGTGCGCTGTCAGCGGACCCGCGCGGTGCGCGCCATGGCGGGGATCACGGCGGCCCCGACCGTCAGGTGCATCACGACAAGGCCGGCGGCGGCCGAGGTGGTCGTCGCGGCGGCCGCCGGCAGTGCCAGCGACGCGGCCAGCGCCACCAGCGCGATGGCGGTCCAACGGAGCCGGGGGTGCGTGGTGCGCCGCTACGGCGGCCTGCACCTGGCCAGCCATCCGCCGCTGGCCGCCTACCTGCTGCTGGCGGTGCCCGCCCTCGCCCTGATCTGGCGCAACAGCCGTCCGGTCGAGATGCTCGGGCTCGCCGTGGCCGGCGCGGTCGGATGGGCGGCGCTGGGCCAGATCGACGGGGCCGCACTCGTCCCGGTCATCGTCGCGCTGTACTGGGTCGCGCTGGCCCGCCCGCGGTACGTCGCGGTGGCCGGCGGGCTCGCCGGGGCGGCGGCCATCTTCGTGACCGAAGGGCTGGCCGGGCCGTTCGGCTGGTTCGGCGGCCCGAACGCCACCATGTGGCCAGAACTGCTGGCAGCCGGCGCGGTCGGCGCGGCCGTGGCGGCGCGCCGCCAGTGGCTGGGCGCCGAGAGCGACCGGGCCGCGCGCGCCGAGCAGGCCCGGGAGGAGGAAACCCGCAGGCGCGTCGACGCCGAGCGGATGCGGATCGCCCGCGAGCTGCACGACGTGGTCGCGCACTCGATGGCGATGATCAACATCCAGGCCACGGCAGCGGCCATGCAGCTGGCCGCCGATCCGGCCAGCGCGGCCCAGGCGCTCCAGGCGATCCGCGCGGCCAGCAAGTCCGGGCTGCGCGAGCTGCGGGCCATCCTGGAGGTGTTGCGGCAAGCCGACGGCGACAGCCCGGCGGTGCCGGTGCCGGACCTACGTGCCATCGCCGCGCTGGTCGAGGCGACCAGCGCCGCCGGCACGCCGACCACGCTGGAGGCGGCCGACCCGCCGGTCCCGCTGCCGCCGCCGGTCGCGCTGGCCGCCTACCGCGTCGTGCAGGAGTCGCTCACCAACGTGGTGCGCCACGCGGGCCGGGTCGCCGCGACCGTGGCCCTGCGGCACGACGGCGGATACCTGTATGTGGACGTGGTCAATGACGGCGGGGCCGCGCCCGCCGCCTTCAGTGACGGTACCGGGGAGGGACTGGCCGGAATGCGAGAGCGGGCGGCCGCTCTGGGCGGCACCCTGGCTGCCGGGCCGCGTCCCGGCGGTGGGTTCGCCGTCCACGCCCGGCTGCCGACGGCGGCAGCCGGGCGTGGACGGGGGCCACAGGTCCCGGCCGCGGGCCCGGCAGGCACGGGCGGCATCGCCGCGGTCCTGGACGGCGGGGCCGCGGTTCGCGAGCCGACCACCGTCAGCCAGGACGCGAGCCCCACCGGACATTCCGGCGGGCCGCACGCGCGGCCGAGCGCGGGCCGACCGTGATCAGGGTCCTGCTCGCCGACGACCAGGCCCTCGTCCGGGCCGGCTTGCGGGTCCTGGCCGGCTCGGCACCCGACATCGAGGTCGTCGGGGAAGCCGCGGACGGGGCGGCCGCGGTCGAGCTGGCCCGCTCGCTGCGGGCCGACGTAGTGCTGATGGACATCCGCATGCCCGGCACCGACGGGCTGGAGGCAACCCGGCAGATCGCCGCCGACCCCGGCCTTAGCGGCGTGCGCGTCATCATCTTGACCACCTTCGAGCAGGACGAGTACGTTTTCGAGGCGATCCGCGCCGGGGCAAGCGGCTTCCTGGTCAAGGACACCGAGCCAGAGGACCTCGTCACCGCCATCCGGGTGGTCGCTCGCGGCGACGCCCTGCTGTCCCCCAGCGTCACCCGCACGCTGATCTCCAGTATCGCCGGACGCGGCCCAGCCCAGCACGTCGACGCCACCGCGCTGTCAGTGCTCACCGACCGGGAACGGGAGGTCCTGGCCCGGGTCGCCGCAGGCATGAGCAACGACCAGATCGCCGCAGCCCTGTTCATGAGCCCGCTGACCGCCAAGACCCACGTCAACCGGATGATGACTAAGCTCAGCGCGCGAGACCGAGCCCAGCTGGTCGTGATCGCCTACGAGACCGGCCTGGTCCGGGCGGGCCTGTCCTGAAACCGCCCGCCAGCCCGGCGACGTGCAGTCTCCGGGGGGACCAGCGCCGTCAGCAAGCCGAGCAGGCACCTCACCAAGCGATAGACGAGCGACAGCAGCACCCCGAGATGGTCCCAGCCACGCCCCAGATCCCGCAGCAAAACTCCAGCTCACATCGCGAAACCGAGTTTCCGAGCGGCATATGATTCATGTTGCAGCGGGCGCAGTAGTTGAGGGCGGCCGCCTGGCCTGGGTCCTGGTTACCGCCGCCGCCTACCTGGCCACCGGCATCACCGCCTTCCAGCACGTCCCGTGCGTGCCGGGCTGTGATACCACCGTCCGTTAGAGATAGATAAGAATTCAATCGAACGGACGGTGATTACTCCTCCCGGAGTGTCATCGCCGCCGGGTGCGATGCCCCCGGCGGCGTCCCCGTTGGCCTGGCGGCTGCGAGGCCGGCCAGCCGGGCGCCGAGCCCGGCCAGCTCCGAGGCCCGGCTGCCACTGGCCGCCACGAATCCATCCGGGCGCAGCAGTACGAACCCGCTCTGCCGCGACGTGGACCGTTCATGCGTGAGCGCATTGGCAAACTGCTCCGCCAGGCTCTGCGCCGCCCGTTCCAGCCCGGCATCCGAGCCGGACGTCAGCAGCCGTAGCAGGGACATGGCCTCGGCGGGTCCCGCCGTCAGCGATCCGGCTGCGCGGGTACCCGGCCGCGGGCGCCCCCTGGCAGCCTTGCCACGGCCATTCTGGCCGCTACCGGGCTGGTCCGGCGCGCCGAACAACACGTCGGGGTATCTGGTCCGCCAGCCTGCCAGCATCGGCGTGTACACCCGGTCAAGGACCCCGGTCACACGCATCAGCGCCCAGGCCGTGTCGCGGACACGGGAGGCCACCGGGCCTGCCACGGCTTGCCGCGCCATCCGCCCGGTGGCGCGGACCACCTGCTCGGCGGCCGCCCGACGCTCGGGGCTGTAGCTGTCCAGGACGGCCGGGGCGAACCGCCCCTGGATCACCCCCGCCAGCTTCCACGCCAGGTTGCGGCCGTCCTGGAGTCCCAGGTTCAGGCCCTGGCCACCGACCACGGAATGCACGTGCGCGGCGTCGCCGACGAGGAAGACCCGGCCCTGGCGCATAGTGGCGGCGATCCGCTCCTGGCTCGTGAAGGTTCCCAGGGTGGACAGGCTGGCGAAGCGCAGCCCGCCGGGGCCGCGCTCATCCATTAGCCGCTGCACGGCGTCGGCGTCCAGCGTCATGTCCGGCTTTATGGGTGCGGACATGCGGACCATCCCGCCGGGCAGCGGCGCGAGCAGCATGACGCCCTTCGATCCGAGGAAATAGTGCACCTCGTCGCGGCTGAAGTCACCGGACAACGGGCCCTCGGCAAGCACGAAGGTGGCCGGCACGAGGTCTCCGGGGAACTCGATGCCCAGCCGCTGGCGAACCGTGCTGCCGACACCATCCGCGCCGATCAGCCACTCGGCCTCGATGGTGTCCTGGCCGGCCGGCCCGGTCACGTCGAGCGCGACGGATTCGCTGCCGGCCCGCACATCGGTCACCCGCACCGAATACTCCACCCTTCCGTTCAGCCGGGCCAGTGCGTCATCGAGCAGCCTGCCTGTTTCCTGCTGCGACAGCAGCAGCGGTGCGTTCCGCGAGTCCAGCGGCAGCCGCAGCAGCCTGCCGTTGCCCATGTGGTAAGCGAGTGCCCGCGGCCGTACGCCCAGCTTCTCGGCCTCTGCCAGCACGCCAAGTTCCGCGAACACCTCCAGGGTGGGCGGCCACAAAATGATCGCTCGCGAACCGGAAGCCGGGCCGCCAGCGGTGTCAAGCACCCGGACCGGCACGCCCAGGCGCATCAGCTCGCAGCCCGCCACCAGGCCGGACGGCCCGGCACCCACAATGACCACGCGGTTGTTGTCCACTTCATCAGCTCCTTTTAGCTGGCTGCCTCGGTCAGGATTCGCACGGTGCTGGTCCGGGTCACGCGGTGCTGACCGGGACAGTGCCGGCCAGCCATCCGGCTGCCGCGTCCGCGGTGCCGACGGCATGCTCCTGGATCAGCGTGAAATGGTCACCTGGCACGGTGACGGCGGTGTGGGGCAGCGGCCAGGCGGCCTGGCCCGCCGCCGGGTCGGCCGCCCTGATTAGCAGCGTCGGCACGCCAACGGGGGCAGGCCGCCATCCGCTCAGCATCCGCAGGTAGCCGCCCATGGCCGTCAGGCGCGTGTCGTCCACCCCGGCCTCGCCGTCCAGCCGGTCCAGCAGGGCCGCCAGCACCCGACGGCGGGTGCCGGGTGCCGGGTCATCGAGCAGCCAGCTATCGGCCAGCACGACGGCGGTGGGCTGGTCACCGCCGCCTGCCAGCCGCTCTGCGACCGCGTGTGCGAGCAGGCCGCCGGAAGAATAGCCGACCAGGGCGAACGGAGCACCGTCGAGGTGAGCGAGCACGCAGTCAGCGAGCGCCGCCGCGGCGTCCGCCACGCTACCCGGCAGCGGTTCGCCGACCCGGAACCCAGGCAGCGGCAGGGCGAGGACCGGGTGCCGGCCGGCCGCCGCGGCGGCTAGCCGGGCGAACTGGTGCGGCCCCGACGGGGCCAGTGCGCTGGGCAGGCATACCAGCCACGTCCCCGCCCCGTCCGCGAGTTGCACCGGCACAATGCCGGACGCCGGACCCGTGAACGCCGGGCGGAACCGCGCGGTCTCCCCGAGCAGATCCATGAACTCTGCCGCCGTGCCCTGGTCACGGGAGCGCAAGAACATCTCGGTGAGCAATCCGATGCTGGCCTGGCCGGCCGTTCCGGTGCCGAGCCGGCTTGCGAGGTCAGCCACGGTCGGGTTGTCGAGGATCATGGCCGAGCTGAGGCTGAGCCCGGTCACCGAGGCCAGCCGGTTACGCAGCTCGACGCTGGTCAGCGAGTCGAAGCCCAGCTCGAGCAGGCCGCGGTCGGATGGTATCGCGGTCGGATCGGGGTAGCCGAGGACTGCGGCGACCTCCCGGCGGATCAGGTCGGTCATCGAGGCGCCGCCCGCCGGTACGTGACCGCCGCCCGCCGGTACCTGGTCGCCGCTGGCCGCTGCCGCAGCTTCGGGCAGGGCCGCCAGCAGCTTCGCGGGCCGAGCGGCGGCGAGGCTGGCGGCGAAGTCCGGCCACCGGAGGTCCGCGATGATACCTGGCTCGTCCTCGCGGTCCAGCGCCATGCCCAGCGCGGACAGCGCCTCCCCCGGGTTGAGTATGCCGACACCGCGCCTGCCCAGCCGTTCGGCCCGGGCCCGGGCTATCTGCGGGTCGGTGTCGGGCCAGGGTCCCATCGCGATGGCGAACACCCGGTCGCCGTGGGCCCGCCGGTCCTGCGCTAGCGCCGTCAAGTAGGCGTCTGCGACGGCGAGGCTGGCCTGCCCGACGCCGCCGAAGGTGCCGGCCAGCGAGCACAGCAAGAGCGCATCCGGCACGCCAGCGGCCAGTTGCCCGGCAGCGGCGGCGGCGTCTAGCGCACTGCCCAGCCCGGTTGCGGTCAGCGTGCCGAGCGGCGTTTCCTCCGCCGTCACGCCGGTGCAGACAACGGTGGTGACCGGCGGCAGGCCGGGCACTTCGGGCAGCGGGCCGACCGGGTCCGCCAGCACCGTGACGGGCACACCGGCTTCCGTCGCTACCGCTTCCGCATCCGGTAGCCCGGCCAGCAGCAGATGCCGCGCTCCGCGGTCAGCCAGCCAGCGCGCCACTACCCGGCCCTGGACACCGGCCACGACCGCGGTGCCGCCCGACCGCCAGCCGTCCGGGAATGCAGCATCGTCCGGGAGCGCGACGGCGTCCGGGAGCGCGGCGGCGGGCAATTGCTCGCGCACGAGCCGCCGGGCGTAACAGCCGGCCTGACGCAGCGCCACCTCGTCCTCCGGGCCGCTCAGCACAGCGGCCAGCCGCCGCCATGCGGCCTTGTCCCGCAGGTCCGGCAGATCCGCCATGCCGCCCCAGTGCCTGGGGTATTCCTGGGCCGCGACCCGGCCGAATCCCCACACGAGCGCCTGGCTGGTGACCGGCGGCTGGTCACCGTTCGCGGCCTGCACCGCGCCCGCTGTCACGGTCCACATCGGACAGCCCAGTCCGGAGTCACCCAGGGCCTGGATCAGCAGCAGGGTCCCGGCCAAGCCTCGCGACAGGTGCGGGTGACCAGGGTACGGCGCGCAGTCCGCGGCCAGCAGCGACAGCACGCCGCGCGGCTGGCCGTCGGTCTCCCGTAGCCGCCGGGCCAGCCGGGCCCGATCCTCCCGGATCGCATCGACCACCAACGGAACGCAGCGCACCCCGCTGGCGGCCAGCGCGCAGGCGGCCGCTTCCGCCAGTTCGTCCTCCCCGCCTTGCCCATCCTGGCCTGCGGAGACGGCCAGGAGCCAAGTGCCGGCCAGCCCGGTCGCCTCCGGCTCCGGCACCGGATGCCAGACGGCACGGTAACGCCACTGGTCACCGGTTTGGGGCTGGCGTTCGCCGCCGGGCGTGCCGCTGCTGGCGGGAGTGTCCTCGCCGCTGAGCCAGTACCGCTCCCGCTGGAAGGCATAGGTCGGCAGGTCCACCCGCCGCGCGCCGGTGCCCGCGAACACGGCGGGCCAGTCCACCCGGATGCCGCGGGTGAAGGCCTGCCCGAGCGCGGCGACGACGCGGGACACGCCGCCGTCCTCCCGGCGCATGGTGGAGATCACCGTTGCGTCGGCGCCATCATGCTCGGCGGTCTCGTGGATGCTCGGGGCGAGCACCGGATGAGCGCCGACCTCGATGAAGATCCGGTGTCCCTGCCGCAGCAGGGCGCTGATGGCAGGCGCAAAGCGCACGCACTCCCGGGTGTTGCGGTACCAGTAGCCGGGAGTCAGCTCAGCCGTGTCCAGCGGCTGCCCGGTGACCGTGGAGACGAATTTGACCCGCGCAGTGGCCGGCTGGATCCCGGACCATCCGGCAAGCAGATCCTCCCGGACCGGATCGAGCTGCGGGGAATGCGAGCTGAAGTCGGCGTGGATCGGCCGGGCGGTTATCTGGTTCGCTGTCATCTCGGCAACCAGTTCGCCCAGCGCCGCGGGGTCGCCGGACACCACCACGCTGGCCGGCCCGTTCAGTGCGCCCACCACGAGCCGTCCGCCCCAGCGGGCGAGCCACTCGGATACGGCCGGCTCGGGCAGCCGGACCAGCACCATGTCACCTCGGCCGGCGAGGTTGGCCGCGTACACAGCACCGCGGTGCGCGACGACAGCTGCGGCGTCAGCCAGCGACAGCCCGCCCGCGACGGCCGCGGCGGTGATCTCCCCCTGGGAGTGTCCGATGACGGCGGCCGGACGGACTCCGCAAGACGCCAGCAGGTCGGTCAGCGCGACGCCGAGCGCCCATTGCAGCGGCTGCTGTACATCGAGCCGGGCGGCTGGCGGCGCTGCGGGATCCCCGCGCAGCACGGCGGACAGGGACCAGTCCACATGGGGGCGCAGAGCGCTCTCGCAGGCGGCGACCGAGTCCGCGAAGACCGGTGAGCCGGCCAGCAGCTCACGGCCCATGCCCGCCCACGCCTGGCCGGCCCCGGAGAACACGAAGACTGGCCCGGCGTCGCGCCGCATCGTCCCGAGCGACATGTTCGCGGCTGCCTGTCCCGCCGCCAGCGCATCCAGGCCGCTGGCGAGGTCCGCTGGGCCGACGGCGGCCAGCACCGCCCGGTGATCGTGCGCGGTGCGCGTGACGGCGAGCGAATACGCGACGTCCAGCGGCGCTAGCTCCGGGTGGCCGGCCAGGTAGCCACGGAGGCGGGCCGCCTGGGCGCGCAGGTCCTGCTCCGAGCGGCCGGTAACCACCCAGGGCAGCGCCGCCGGCATCGTCAGCGCAGGGGCCGTGTTCTGCTGCGAGGCCGACTGCCCTGGGTCGGGCTGGCCGGGCGGGCCGGGCGGGCCCGGTGCCTGTTCGAGGATGACGTGGGCGTTGGTGCCGCTGATCCCGAACGCCGACACCGCCGCCCGGCGCGGGCCCTCGCTGTCCCACGGCCGTCCTTCGGTCAGCAGCGCCACCTGCCCGGCTGACCAGTCCACTTCCGGGCTCGGCTCGGCCGCGTGCAGAGTCGGCGGCATCATCTCCTGTTCCAGCGCCGCCACCACCTTGATCACGCCGGCCACGCCGGCGGCGGCAGCGGTATGGCCGATGTTGGACTTCACAGACCCCAGCCAGACCGGACGGCCGGGTTCGCGTTCCTGCCCGTAGGTGGCCAGCAGCGCCTGGGCCTCAATGGGGTCTCCCAGCCGGGTCCCGGTGCCGTGCGCCTCCACCAGGTCCACGTCGGCGGCCGACAGCCCGCTGGCGGCCAGTGCCGCGCGGATCACCCGCTGCTGGGACGGCCCGTTCGGGGCCGCCAGGCCGTTGGAGGCACCATCGGAGTTCACCGCCGACCCCCGCACCAGCGCCAGCACCCGCCGCCCCGCCGCAACCGCGTCCGGTAGCCGTTCCAGCAGGAGCAGCCCGGCCCCCTCGCCCCACCCGGTCCCGTCCGCCCCCGCGCCGAACGACTTGCAGCGTCCGTCGGCTGCCAGCCCCCGTTGCCTGCTGAACTCCACGAAGCCGGCGGGGGCGCTCATGACCGTGACCCCGCCCGCCATCGCCAGCGACGATTCGCCGGAACGCAGCGACTGGCACGCCAGATGGAGCGCGACCAGTGACGACGAGCACGCGGTGTCGACGCTCACGGACGGGCCCTCCAGCCCGAACGTGTACGACAGGCGGCCGGACAGCACACTGGCCGCGTTGCCGGTCAGCAGGTATCCCTCGGCGGCGGCCGCCTTGCTGGCCGCAAGAGCGTAGTCCTGGCCGCTGGTGCCGACGTACACGCCTGTCCGGCTGCCCCGCAGCGACAGCGGGTCGATGCCCGCCCGCTCGAACACCTCCCAGGCGGCCTCCAGCAGCAGCCGCTGCTGCGGGTCCATCGCCACTGCCTCCCGCGGCGCGATGCCGAAGAAATCCGCCGCGAACTCGGCCGCGTCGTAGAGGAAGCCGCCGTGGCGCACGTAGGTGGTGCCCGGGTGAGCGGGATCGGGATGGTAGAGGGCGGCCATATCCCAGCCCCGGTCGGCGGGAAACTCTCCGATCGCGTCCCGCCCGGTGCTGACCAGCTCCCACATGTCCTCCGGTGAACGCACACCACCGGGGTAGCGGCACGACATCCCCACGATCGCGATCGGCTCCTGCGGCAGCCGCTCAGCCTCCTGGAGCCGGCGCAGTGCCTCATGCAAGCGAACCGTCGTGCGCTTGAGGTAGGTACGGAGCTTCGCTTCGTCAGCCATGTCTCTCCAGGCGAATATCTGGCCGGGCGGTCATCGGGACGTCAGCGGGTCGGGGAACATCGCGAGGTGGGTGTCGATGAAGTGGAAGAGTTCCTCGTCGCTGGCCGCTTCGATCAGCGCGGCGACCTCGCCGGAGGGCTCTTCGCCGGCCGCCGTGGCGGTTTCCGGCTCCAGGGCCGCCCGGAGGAGGTCAGCGACGCGCTCCGGGGTGGGGTAGTCGAATACGAGGGTGGCGGGGAGTTTCAGGCCGGTGGCGGCGGTCAGCCGGTTCCGCAGGCTCACCGCCGCCAGGGAATCGAATCCCTGCTCCCGGAACGGTTTGGCGATGTCCACATCACTCGCCGCCGCGTGACCGAGGACGGCCGCCGTCTCGGCCTGGACCAGGCCGGCCAGCAGGTCCCGCTGTTCATCCGCGGCCAGCCCCGCCAGCCGGCTGGCCAGCGCCGGCTGCTCGCCGCCGCTGTGTTCCCCAGGCTCCTCACCGGCCGGGATGAGCCCGGTGAGGAAGGGGGCCGGCCGGGTGGAGGTGTAGAGGGGTATGAATTGCGCCCAGTCCACATCGGCCACCACCAGGCCGGCGTTGTGAGCGCCTGCCGCGCGCTGGACCGTGCTGACCGCCAGCTCGGCCGGAATGGGACGCAGCCCGCGGCGCAGGAGCTGGTCACGCTGACCGGCGTCGATTTCGGCATCGGCTAGCAGGCCCCACGCCAGTGCGGCCGCGGGCTGCCCGGCGGCCTGGCGTGCCTGCGCCAGCGCGTCCACGTGCGCCGCGGCGGCGCCGTAAGCGGCCTGGCCCGCGCCGCCCCAGACACCTGCGACCGAGGAGAACAGGACGAAGGCGGCCACGTCGCCGACCAGTTCATGCAGGTGCGTCGCACCCGCGGCCCGCGCGGCGAGACCCTCGGCGAGGTGCGCGGGGGTGATATCCAGCAGCGGGACCTCCACCTCCGCGCTGGCGGCATGCACGACGGCCGTGAGCGGATGCTCCGGCGGTACCAGGCGGAGCAAGGCGGCCACCTGGTCCCGGTCGGCCAGGTCGGGGTCCGCGATCGTCATGGGTACACCGAAATCAGCGGGTTCGGGCCCCCCGGGGCCGGTGAGCAGCAGATGGCCGACACCGGCCCCAGCCAGCCAGCGGGCGACCCGCGCGCCGGGACCGCTGGTCCCGCCGGTCACCAGCACGGTCCCGGTCGGCTGCCAGCCATCCCTGGCGGATGCGCCGGCGGGTCCCGCGCGTTCCAGCCGCCGGGCAAGCGCCCCGGACTCGCGTACGGCGACCTGGTCCTCGCCGGTCCTGTCCGCGAGCGCCTTGACGAAACCGGGCCAGGCCCAGCCGGGTACCCCGGCGGCGGCCCCGGCCGGGAGGTCCAGCATGCCGCCCCACAGCTGCGGGAACTCCAGCGCGGCCGCCAGTCCCAGGCCCCACGCCTGTGCCTGGACCGGCGCCGGCGCCGCGTCCTGGCTACTGGTCCGCACCGCGCCAGCGGTCACCAGCCACACCGGCCAGGAAACCTCCGCGTCGGCCAGCGCCTGCAGGAGCGCCGTGGTCGCGGTCAGGCCACTGGTGACCGCCGGGTACCGGGGATGCAGCCGCTCGTCCCAGGCCAGCAGCGCGACGACACCGGCTATCCCGCCGGCTTCGGCCAGCGTCCGCAGCCGGCCGACCAGTTCCGCCCGGTCCGCCGCGGCCGTGTCCACCACCCAGCCGAGGCAGTCCATCCCGATGTTCCGCAGCGGGCCGGTCACCACGGCAAGCTGCTCTGGTGACGCGGCCACCACCAGCCACCTGCCGCCGGCGGGGGCAGCCTGCCGCGGCCCGGCCTGCGGCAGCGGCAGTGGCTCCCAGGTGACGCGGTAACTGAGCCGGCCGATCTGCTCGTGGTGGGGTGCCTGCGGGACGGGGGCCGGTTCCAGCCAGAACCGCTGCCGCTGGAAGGGATAGGTGGGCAGATCAGCCGGCCTGCCGGGGGGCTGCACGGCAGCCCAGTCAAGGTCGCCGCCGGTCACGAACAGTTCGGCGGCGGACATCCGCATCCGCTCGATCCCGCCGTCGTCGCGTCGCAATGATCCGGTCACCAGGGTGCCGCTGACGCCGGCCGTCTGGTCCAGGATCTCCTCGATACCCGGTACCAGGACGGGGTGGGGACTGCATTCGATGAACTGGCTGTGCCCGGCGGTGGCCGCCGTCCGGACCGCGGTTTCGAACATCACCGGGCGGCGCAGGTTCTCGAACCAGTACTGCGCGTCGATCTCCTCTCCGGCCACGAGTCCGCCGGTGACCGTGGAGATCCACGGAACCTCGCTGGCCGTGCCGCGTATCCCGGCCAGCCCCGCCGCCAGGTCCTGCTGGATCGGTTCGACGAGGGGTGAGTGTGAGGCGTAGTCGACCGGCACCCGCCGGGCCCGGATACCTTCCCGCTCGCAGGCGTCCTCGAGCGCGGTCAGCCCGGCCAGGTCGCCGGAGACGACCACCGAGTGTGGCCCGTTCACTGCCGCGATCCCCGCCCCGGCCAGCCCCAGTTGCCCGATCAGGTCCGC
>JAFARZ010000247.1 GCA_019245115.1 Streptosporangiaceae bacterium
GAACTCGGTGAACCGGTCCTGCTGGACGTAGATCCGCTGGACCGAGATGCAGCTCTGGCCGGAGTTGGTGTATCCGGTCCGGGCGCAGTTCCGTGCCGCGGCGGTGATGTCCGCGTCCGCGCATACGATCGTGGCCGCGTTGCCGCCCAGTTCCAGCACCAGTCGCTTCGCACCCGCCGCCCGCGCGACCGCGGCCCCGGCCGCGGCGCTGCCGGTGAAGCTGATCACCGCGACCTCTTCCGCCGAGCACAGCATGGCGCCCACGTCCGCGCCGCCGTGCAGGAGCTGCACGCCGCCGGGCGGGAGCCCCGCGTCCAGCATCAGCTCGACGACGGCCGTCGTGGTGGCGGGTGCCTGCGGCGGGCCCTTGACGATCGTGGTGTTGCCGGCTGCGAACGACGCGCCGAGCTTGTGCGCCAGCAGGTTGGCTGGCGCGTTGAACGGGGTGATCGCCAGTGTCACCCCGGCCGGTGCCCGGTAGGTGAGGGCGGTGGTGGTAGCGCCGCGCGGGTAGCCGGCGCTGGGCAGTACCTCGCCGCCGAGCCGGCGGGTTTCGCCGGCGCAGATCCTGAGCGTGTCGGCTACCCGGTCGATCTCGGCCCTGCCGTCTTTGACGGGCTTGCCGAGTTCCAGCGCGATCAGCCTGGCCAGGTGGTCCTTGCGGTCCGCGGCCAGGTCTGATGCCCGTTCCAGCACGTCGGCGCGGCTGGCGGGGGTGGTACGGGCGATGGCTTTGGCGGCCTGGCGGGCGTAGCGGGCCGCCGCGGCGACATCGTGCGGGGTCGCGGCGGCGGCCCGGCTGACTACCTGACGCAGGTACGGGCCGGTACGGTGCTGCCAGGGTCCGGAGGATTTCCACTCGCCCGCGAGGAAGGCCGGGGCGTCCGTCACATCCACGTGTGGACCACCTAACGGTCTAATTGAACCATTGCATGGATACGGTGTAACGTACGATCTGAGCAGCCGAGGTGGCAAGGGGTTGAGCATGGAAAGTCCGGCAGAAGGCGTCCGCAGCATCCGTCGGGCGCTGGACATCTTGTCGCTGCTGACCGACGACAAGGCCGCCGCCCGGATGTCGGATCGCGGGTTCGACCACCCTCTGGCGTGACACGTGCGACCTCTCAATGGCATCCGCGTCCTGGACCTGACGAACGTGCTCGCCGGTCCCTATTGCACCTATCAGCTCGCCTTGTTCGGTGCCGAGGTGGTCAAGGTCGAGATTCCTGGTCAGGGTGATCTCGCTCGCGGCCTGGGACCCGATCCGGCGCTGAACGCGGCCGGGACCGGGGCCTCGTTCCTGGCCCAGAACGCCGGCAAGAAGTCCGTGGAGCTGGACCTCAAGGACGATTCCGGCCGTGCCGTCTTCGAGGCGATGGTCACCGGCGCCGACGTGCTGGTGGAGAATTTCCGGGCTGGTGTCATGGACCGGCTGGGTTATGGCTGGCCGTCCGTGCGGGAGATGAATCCGCGCTTGGTGTATTGCGCGATCTCCGGGTTCGGTCAGACCGGGCCGATGCGGCATATCCCGGCTTATGACCAGGTTATCCAGGGGCTGTCGGGGATGATGTCGGTTACCGGTACGCCGGAGACCGCCCCGTTGCGGGTGGGTTTCCCGGTGTGTGACACTGTGGGCGGCTTGATGGCGGCGGTGGCGGTCGCGGCGGCTCTGGCCGGGCGGGGGCCGGCCGGCGGCGGCTGTTTCCTCGACGTGTCCATGCTGGAGGCGGCGATCTCCGCGATGGGCTGGGCGGTCTCGGGTTACCTGGTCGCCGGGGTCGCCCCCGAGCCGATGGGGGATCAGAACGCGACTGCTGCGCCGTCGGGCACGTTCGAGGCCGCTGATGGCCCGCTGAATATCGCCGCTAACCGTCAGGAGCAGTTCGAATCGGTGTGCCGGGTTATCGGCCGGGCTGAGCTGGCCGCCGATCCGCGGTTCGCTGGCGGGGAGTCGCGCAAGCGGTACCGCGAGGAGCTGAACCGCGAGCTCAACCAGGCGCTGCGTTGCCGGGACGCGCAGTGGTGGGAGAAGGAGCTGAACGCGGCGGGTGTCCCGGCTGCGCGGATTCTCACCGTGCCGCAGGCGCTGGCGCTGGATCAGCTCGCGGTGCGCGGTTTCCTGACCGAGCTCCGGTTTCCCGGCGGTGAGGGGAGCTACCGCGTCGCGGGGAACGGCGTCCAGGTCGATGGCGGCCCGCTGCGGCCGGCTGGGCCTGCGCCCCGGCTCGGCGAGCACAACGGGGTCCTGGCATGACGCCGGAGCAGTGGTGGGGGACGGCGATCTCGAGGATCGAGCCTGGCGTGATCGAGTTGCGCGGCCGCCCGGTGCAGGATCTGATCGGCTCGGCCAGTTTTGTCTCGGTGATCTGGCTGATGCTCCGCGGCTCACTGCCGTCTCCCGGTCAGGCGGCGCTGCTGGAGGCGGCGCTGGTCGCCGCCGTCGACCACGGCCCGCAGGCGCCTTCGATCGCGGCTGCCCGGATGGCGGCCACCTGCGGTGTCGGGCTGAACACCGCGATCGCGACCGGTGCCGGCATGCTCGGCGACGTCCACGGCGGCGCGGGGGAGCAGTGCGTCGAACTGCTGACCCAGATCGCGGAAACGGGCGACGCCCGCGGCGTCCTGGCCCGGTGGCGAGCCCGGTCCAAATACATTCCAGGGTTCGGCCACCGGTTTCACCCCGTCGACCCGCGCCGTGATCCGCTGCTGTCGCTGGTCGCCGCCGCGGAGCGGGACGGCGTGGTCACGGGGGAGTACCTGCGCGCGGCGCTGGCGCTGGAGGCCGAGCTGGCACCGGTGCCGATGAACATCGACGGCGCCACCGCGGTGATCTACGCCGAGCTCGGATTCCCCGCGCCGCTGGCTCGCGGCCTGTTCGTGCTCAGCCGGTCGGTGGGTATCCTGGCGCACGCGTGGGAAGAGTCCCGGTCGGGGCTCCGCAACAAGGGACCGATGCCGCCGTCGATCCTCCCCGCCTACCTCGGCCCGCATGATTCAGCCCCTCGCTCTGGAGATCACTGAACCGACTTTGATCCAGGTCTTGCCGGGCATCTCCGCGGCGGCGCGGAATGCTTCTTCGGCCTCCTCCATCGGGTAACAGGCCTTCAGCGTGCGCCCGGCGCCCGGCTTGACATCGGCGATCGCCTCGGCGAAGTCGTGCGGGTGATCGTAGATCAGCGACCCGGCGAGCGTCAGCTGCCGCTGCACCACGATCTGCGTGACCAGCGGCACCGGCTGGGCGCTCTGGCCGATCAGCACGACCATCGCCTCCGGTGCCGCCCGCGATACCGCCTCGCTGAGGCCGGCCCCGGTGCCGGAGGTCTCGAAGATGAGGGAGAAACCCCCGTCGTTCCCTAGCACGGGGCGGGCACCGAGCTGGACCGCCAGATCGCGCCGCCCGGGGAGCGGTTCCAGGACGGCGGGCGTGATCCCGCGGCTGGCCAGGGCAAGGCACAGCAGGGTGCCTTGCGAGCCGGCGCCGACCACGAGGCAGTGTCCGTCCTGGATCGGGTGGACGCCAGCCGCACGGCGGATGGCGGCACGGGCGACGATCAGCGGTTCCGCGCACACCGCGTCGCCGTCGTCCCAGCTCGCGGGCAGCGGCCAGGCGAACCGCGCCGGGACGGCGATCCGGTCGGCCATCGTGTCGGGCTCGCTGAACCCCAGGCTCTTCCGGTACGGGCACGAGGAGGTCCGCCCGGACGCGCAGACCGGGCAGGCAAGGCACGGGAAGTTCGGCTCGACGACGACGCGCTGCCCGGCCCGGCCCGGGTCCACTCCCTCCCCGGTGGCGGTGATCTCGCCGAACGTCTCATGCCCCACCAGCCAGGGGAGCCCGGGAGGATGCCGCCTGGCCGCCAGCAGCGCCAGGTCCGACCCGCACACACCGACCCCGGACACACCGACGAGCACCTCACCCGGACCCGGTTCGGGTTCTGGCCAGTCATCGACGACCCGCAGCCGCCGCCGCGTCACGCCCGGCGACGCGGCATCGAGCAGCACAGCGCGCATCAGGCCGCCTGCAAGAGAACTCGAGCGACGGCGCCGCGCGCCCGCCTGGCGAATCCGGCCGGGTCCCCGCCGTCCTTCCCGGACGGGGCTTCTACCGACACCGGCAGCGTGCCCGGCAGCGCGGCGAGGATATCCGGCAGCGGAAGCTCGCCTTCACCCGGCAGGAGACGGCCCGTGCGCGCCTCCGCGGCCAGATCCGTGTCCGGGCGAGCGGGAGCGTCGCAGATCTGCAGGTAACTGAGCAAGGCGGGATCTAGTTCCGCCAGATCCGCGGGGGCAACGCCGCAACGCTGGACGTGCAGGGTGTCCAGCAGCAGGCCGCCGCCGCCCGACCGCTTCACGATCGCCACGGCATCCTCCATGGTCCGCAGCGGCCGGAACGCCATGAACTCCACGACAGGACGTACCTGATATGAGACGGCGAGCCGGGTCACGGCGGCGAACCGGTCCGCGAACCGGTCCAGGTCCGGCTCGTCGCACAAGACCGTGAGGTAACGAGCGCCAAGGGCCGCCGCGGTCTCTATGACCGGCTCGCACTCGGCCGGATCGCCGGCCAGGTGCACGGCCTCGGCGTCCAGGACCGCCACACCACTGCCAGCGAGCCGGCGCCGCGTCTCGGTCAGCATGGCGGACCCGGGTGCCATCGGCCACACCGGCTCAGTCTGGGTCACGGGTGAGATCCGCACCCCGACTGTGGCGAAGCCCGCGTCTGCCGCGACTGTCACCAGCTCCGGCGGCGACAGATTCAGGAGCGTCAGATGATCCAGCCCTACTGTCCGTGTCATGACCGCCTCTCAGCCGCTGCCTGTTCCAGGTCTCCCGGCCCCAGCCCGCATATGAACGAACTAGATAGGTAATAGTGGACAGCCGATCCGCGACGCTGTAAAGCTCTCGTTACCGATTCGATAGACTCCCCGTCTGAGACGACACCGCGCAGACCGCGCAGGCGGGTTGACGACGGAGGCGGTTATGGCGCGAACGGCGGCCGGCTCCGGCCCGGACCAGGCAGGTGACGCCGAGCGGACCCGGGACGCGGAGCGCACGCGGCGCGAGATCCTCGATGTCGCG
>JAFARZ010000093.1 GCA_019245115.1 Streptosporangiaceae bacterium
CGCGTTCCGGCTGTTCGCCGAGCAGGGTTTCGACAACACCACCGTCGAGCAGATCGCCGCCGAGGCGGGCCTGTCCCGCACCACCTTCTTCCGGTACTTCGGCACCAAGGAGGATGTCGTCCTGGGCAGGATGTGCGAGATCGGCCACGAGATCGCCGCTGCGCTCGCCGGCCGCCCCGAAGGCGAGCGACCCTGGGACTCGCTGCGCCGCGCGTTCGACGTGATCGCCCAGGCCGATCCCGGCGAGCCCGGGCGGCCCCAGGACTTCACGCGGCTGCTCAGCGACGCCTGCGCCCTGATGACCCGCCAGTGGGAGAAGACACAGGGCTGGCAGAGCATGCTGGTGCCGGAGATCTCCCGCCGCCTCGGCGGGCCGGCCAGGGACCTGCGCGCCCGGGCACTCGTGGCCTCCGCGATCGACTGCCTGGATGCCGCCACCGACGCCCGGACGGCCGGCGACGGGACGACTCCGCTATCGGTGCTCCTTGACCAGGCGATGAGCGAACTGAGCGAACTGAGCGGATAGCCGGCGGAACCCGGCAGATTAACATTGTGGCCGGGCATTACCGAGCGAGCACGCCGACGGCGCCTGAGATGCCTGCAGTAGCACTCACCAGCGTGGTACGAGCAGCACAGCGGCGGGCTGACGTGCGAACATGGGCGGAAATCCCCGGTGGGTGCCGCTTTCGCCCGGCTCCTTCCCGGAGCGGGGATCGGCGGAAGGCTTGCGGAAGCCTGGGCCTCACGCGCTCTGGATGGCCGCCGCGTCGTGCAAGCCGAGCAGGTCGACTGCGCGTTCGCGCATTTCCGCCTTGCGGATCTTGCCGGTGACGGTCATCGGGAACCCGTCGGTTATGTGGACGTAGCGGGGGATCTTGTAGTGCGCCAGGCGGCCGGAGCAGAATTCCCTGACCCGCTCGGCGGTGAGCGGCTCAGCGCCGGGGCGCATCACGATCCAGGCCATCAGCTCCTCGCCGTACTTCTGGTCGGGGACGCCGATCACCTGCACGTCGGCGATGCCGGGGTGGGTGTAAAGGTATTCCTCGACCTCGCGCGGGTAGATGTTCTCCCCGCCGCGGATGACCATGTCCTTGATCCGGCCGGCGATGTTGACATAGCCGTCGGCGTCCATGGTGGCCAGGTCGCCGGTGCGCATCCAGCGGGCCGCGTCCACCGCCTCGGCGGTCTTGCCGGGCTCGTCCCAGTAGCCGAGCATCACCGAGTAGCCGCGGGAGCATAGCTCGCCGGGCTCGCCGCGGGCCACCACCAGGCCGGTGCCCGGGTCGGTGATCTTCACCTCCAGGTGCGGCATGACCTGGCCGACGGTCTCGGTGCGGCGGGCCAGGCCGTCGTCGCGGCGGGTCATCGTGGAGACCGGGGAGGTCTCGGTCATCCCGTAGCAGATCGCCACCTCGCTCATGTTCATCTCCCCTGCCACTCGTTTCATGACCTCGACCGGGCAGGGGGATCCGGCCATGATCCCGGTGCGCAGGCTGGACAGGTCGAACTCGCCGAACCGCGGATGACCGAGCTCGGCGATGAACATGGTGGGGACGCCGTACAGGGAGGTGCACCGTTCGGCCTGCACCGCCGTCAGGGTGGCCTCGGCATCGAAGCCCGGCGCCGGGAGCACGATGCACGCGCCGTGGGAGGTTGCCGCCAGGCAGCCCATCACCATGCCGAAGCAGTGGTACAGCGGCACCGGCAGGCAGACCCGGTCATTCTCGGTGTAGCCGAGGCCCTCGGCGACGAAATAGCCGTTGTTCAAGATATTGTGGTGCGACAGCGTGGCACCCTTGGGGAAGCCGGTGGTCCCGGAGGTGTACTGGATGTTGATCGGGTCGTCGAAGGCCAGCGTGGCCGCCCGTTCGCCCAGCGCGGCGGTGCCTGCCTGGCGCCCGGCCGCCACCAGCTCGCCCCAGCCGGGCTCGCCGATGAACACTGCCTGCCCGAAGCCGATCTCGGCGAGCATCGCCCGGTAGTCGCTGCCGCGATGCCCGGCCGCGCTTACCATCAGGCGCGTCCCTGACTGGCGGACCACGTAGCCCAGCTCGTGCGCCCGGTAGGCCGGGTTGACGGTGACCAGGATCGCGCCGATCTTCGCGGTCGCGTACTGGGTCAGCACCCACTCGGCGCAGTTGGGGGCCCAGATGCCGACGCGCTCGCCCTTGGCGATGCCCAGGGCCAGCAGCCCGAGCGCCACCTCGTTCACGGCGGCGTCGAGCTCAGCGTAGGTCCAGCGCCGGCCGACGGCTACGTCGACCAGCGCCTCGCGGCCGGGGTAGCGGGCCGCGGCGCGTTCCAGGTTCTCCCCGATCGTCTCGCCCAGCAGCGGCGCCGCGGAGGCGCCGCAGGCATAGGACAGTAGTGCGTCACCCATGCCCGAAGCATCCGGCAAGCCCCGGGGCGGGGCTACCCCCGTTTGGGGGTAGCCGCGGACGGCAGGCTTGGTGGCATCCTGATGACGTGCCTGTAATGCATGCTCTGGCGGGCGCCGCGATGCCGGATCACGGCGCGGTGCTGCATGCCGCCCTGGGCCGGATGCTGCGGGTGACCGGGCTGCCCGTCGCGTTCGGCGGGGCGGCGTCGGGCGGCGGCCAGAGCGTGCGGCTCACCGAATTCGCCGGGACCCGCACCGGCGCGCTGCGCGGCCTGGTCATCACGGCAGGCAACGGCCTCGGCGGACGGGTACTGGTCACCGTCCGGCCGGGCAGCGTGGATGACTACGCCGCCGACGCACAGATCAGCCATGAGTACGACAAGCCGGTGACCGCCGAGGGCCTGCGGGCGATCGCGGCGGTGCCAGTGGTGGCGGCCGGCTCGGTGGCCGCGGTCTTGTACGGCGGCATCCGCGAGCCGCTGCCGCTCGGCACCCGGCTGCTGGACGCGATGAGCCAGGTCGCGGCACGGGCGGGAATCGAACTGGCCGTGGAATCGGAGGTCGGGCGGCGGCTGACCGCGCTGGAGACCACGGCGATCACCACCGCGGCTCGCGAGGCGCGTGCCGCACCGGAGTGGGAACAGGTCCGCGAGGCGCACGCTGAGCTGCGCTCGATCGCCCGCCAGGTCACCGACCCGGTCCTGCGCCGGCGCCTGGAGGCGGTCTGCGACCGGCTGACCCGGCCGCATGGCCGGCCCGCCCCCGGCAACCCGCTGTCGCCCCGCGAGCTGGACGTGCTGGCCCTGGTCGCGGTGGGCTGCGGCAACGCAGAGGTAGGACGGCGGCTTGGACTGCTGCCCGAGACAGTCAAAAGCTACCTGCGCAACGCGATGAGCAAGCTCGGCACGCACAGCCGCATGGAAACCGTCGTGGCCGCCAGACACGGCGGCTACCTCCCCTAAGCCCGGGCCGGTTCACGGACACCGCGCAAACCTGGTCCGGCTCACTCACATAGGCCCGCCCGCAGCAACCTTGAGCAATGGAGCTGACATAATGCAACCTGAAAAGGCCGCGGTCCCGGGAAGACCAGCACCCGTACAGTACGCGGCCGAATCCGCCGCGGCCCCGCCCGGCGGGACGCTGACAATCGGTGATCCGGGCTCGTGGGCCATCATGGCCTTCTCCGCGACATCGCTGCTGCTGGGATTGTTCAACAGCACCGCCATCGACGTTAACGGGTCAGCCGTCATCATCCCGGTGGCGTTCGTTCTCGGCGGAGTGGTCCAGCTGATCGCCGCGGTGCTCGAAGTCGTGCGCGGCAACGTCTTCGGCGCCGTCGTCTTCGGAAGCTTCGGACCCTTCTGGGTCATCTACGCGCTCATCCAGAACAGCTACGCCGGCAAGATCGCGGTCGCCGGGACGGCCGCGAAAGACGCCAACGCCGTCCCGTCGGCGCTGCTGGCGTTCCTGATAATGTACGCGGCGCTGGTGTTCGTCTTCATGATCGCCGCGCTCAGGACCGACGCGGTCATCCTGACGATCGTGGTGCTCGTCGAGGTGGTCATCATCCTGCTCATGGTGGGCACCTACGGAGCGCACCCCGAGGCGACCAAGATCTCGGGCATCGTGACGATCATGTTCGCGGCACTCGGGCTGTACCGCGGTGCAGCAGACCTCGTCGCCTTCACCTTCAAACACCCGGTGCTGCCCGTCGGCCACCTTCGCGCCGGCTGACGGCCACAGCCGCCAGCGGGAGCCCTGCCCGGGTCAGTCACTGGCGATCCCGGCCTTCCACGGGTCTCGCTTACCCCCGTTCAGGGGTAGCGGCGCCGCTGAGTCAGGCCCACGCTGACCTAGCGGCAATATGGCCGGGTTTGACCCTCAAATCCGCAGAGAGCAGAGGATGCGTCATGAGTCCGAAGAAGCGGGCAATCCCAGGAATGCGGTGGCTCGCGGTTCTGCTATCCGGAGCCACGCTGCTACTGACAACGACCGCTGCGAGCGCGCAGCCAGCACGCAATGCGGCGGTGATGCCGAAGCCACATCCTGCGGCCGGCGTGATCCTGCCGCAGATCAGCTGTGCCGCCGTGGGAAAGCACGACTTCACCGCGGTCCCGGATGCGGCGAGCCGGATCAGCAGCGCCGCCGGCACCAGCCTCAACGGCACCACGTACTGCGAGGTGAAGGGTTACATCTCCCCGCAGACCAGCTTCGAGCTGCTATTGCCGGAGAGCACCTGGCACGGCGACTACGTACAGGAGGGATGCGGAGGCTACTGCGGCGCGGTGAACATCTCCGCCCAACCCCAGGTATCGACCGGATGTCCCCAGGTCGCGGGCAACGAGTTCGTCCTCGCGACCGACGACCAGGGACACGAGTCGCCATCTGGCACAGACGGCACCTGGGCGGCCAGCGACCTGGCGCTGCGCATCGTCTTCGGGTACACCTCGGAACACTCTCTCGCGAACCTGGCAAAGGCCGCTATCCGCGCCTACTACGGCACAGCGCCGGCGGACTCGTACTTCGACGGCTGCTCCGACGGCGGACACGAGGCACTCGACCTGGCCCAGCGCTACCCGGACGACTTCAACGGCATCATCGCCGGCGCGCCGGCCAACAACTGGGCACCACTGCTCGGGCTTTTCGAGTCGTGGCTGGCCGTGACGAACACCGACTCCCAGGGCCACCAGATCCTCACACTGGCCAAGCTGCCCGCGCTGCACGCAGCGGTCATGAAGGCATGCGCCGGCGCCGACGGCGTTATCCAGGACCCGCGGAACTGCACCTTCAACCCCGCATCAATCATGTGCCCCTCCGGAACCGACCAGCCGGCTTGCCTGACCCCGGCACAGGTCACCGTCGCGCGCGAAGAGTACCGCGGCCCCGCCGACCCAGCCGGGCGCAACCTGTACGACGGCGGCGAACCCTACGGATCAGAACTCGCCTGGGGCTGGTTCATCAACCCGGACCCCGACAACAACCCGGCCGATACAGTCGCCGGCCAGTTCGGCCTGAACTATCTCAAGTACATGGCCTCCGTCCCCGGCCCCCCAGCGTCGTTCACGCTCAGCGACCTCAAGTTCACTGACGCGGAGTACGGCGAACTCGAGCAGTTCGGCGGTGTCTACAACGCCACCGACCCCGACCTGAGCGCGTTCCGCGCCCACGGCGGCAAGCTGATCATCTACCACGGCTGGGCCGACCAGGCGATCCCGCCGTTTTCCACCATCGACTACTACGCCGCCATCGAGAAGACGATGGGCGGCTTCGCGAGCACGCAGAGCTTCTCCCGGCTGTACATGGTTCCTGGCGGATACCACTGCCTTGGCGGCGGCGACCCGGCGGTGACCGCTAACTTCCTCACCCCGCTGATCAACTGGGTGGAGCAGGGCCAGGCGCCGGGTGCCCTGACCTTCCCGGTCACGACGCAGACGACCGGGTCCAAGATCACGTCGCTCACCGTGCCGCCACTCGACGCCGCCGCACCGGCGCCGCACAACAACGGGCTGAACAGCAACTACCACTACATCGGGATCAACAGCGCGTTCCGTCCGGAGCAGACCTGGTGCACCCAGCGCGGTTTCACTACCGTCTGCCAGATTCGGCCCTAGCCACCATCGTGTCGGCGGGTGACCTCTGGGACATCCGCCAGCGCAGCGGCACGCACACGCACATCAACAGCGTGGACTCCAGCCACTCGCTTGGGTACATCGGCCTGCACATCCACGGGGGATATGAGCATCTGCGACCACGACACAGCCCTCAACCCCAGCCATGACGCAACGTAGCAACGATCGCCGACCGCACGGCGCAAGGCCAGTACTCGCTCGGGGCATGCCAACCCTCGCCCGAAACAGCTGCACGGGCCCGCCTGCGCCCTGACCCGCTCGAGCGGAGCCTAAGACGCACACTCCGTGGCGTCTGCCGACCTTGAATGAAACAGGCCCCGTCGCATCATCTACACCGGATCTGGAGGGTGAACTGCCCCCCAAAATGCCCCCCACGGGACGGCGAGGAACGTTCCCTCCGGGTAAAGCTGCTGGTGGGCCGTACTGGATTTGAACCAGTGACCTCTTCCGTGTCAGGGAAGCGCTCTCCCGCTGAGCTAACGGCCCCAGAACCTCGCCGAGATGCTACCAGAGAGGCTGGCCTTCGCGCGCATCGTGGCGACGGGCGTGAGCGCTAGGACTGGTCGGGCGTGGGCTGGGTGATCGACGTGATCACGTCGGCGGCCGCTTCCGCGAGGGCGGTCTCCAGTTCCTGGGCCTGGGGAGTCCCGACCGGCGGAACGGTGATCGCCTCGGCGGTGGCGGTGTCGAGTTCGCCGCCCCATAGTGGCTTGGTCAGTTGCGCAGCGATGGGTGCCACCCGGATCCCGATGATCTTCCAGGTCCCGGAGAGCGCGCCCGCGGCCGCCGCCGCGGCGGTCGCGGTCCGGGCTACCGCGGATCCGGGGACAAGCACGAGCACAATAACCACCGCCGCCAAAGCGAGCAGGAGCATGAGAAGCCAGGGCAGGAACGAACGAACGGCCTGGTGCGCCATGGTGGTGTAGTGCGTGGCCAGCCGTTCGCCCGCCCGCAGGTAGTCCTGCGGGGTCAGCATGTCGGTGCACCGCTTCTCGCCGGTGAGGACGCGCCGCCAGATGCCTCCCTGACGGGCAACCGCCGCCGTCAGGGCGTCCATCGGCGGCGGCTCGATGCCTGCTGACCGGGTACGAGCTGACCGTACAGGTACTGACCGGCGGACCAGCGGAAATTTCCTCGGCTGACCAGACGCGTCGACCACCCGGTCGGTCGGCACGGCGTCGGCGCTCATCTTCGAGCCGCTGACAGCGGCCGTGGTCGCCTGCCCCCACCAGTCCAAGGATTGCGCCACGGAGCGCGCGGCGTGTTCGGGGAAGCGGGAGGCCAGTTCGTCCAGCCAGACATATAGCTGCCCGATGCGGTCCTGCTGGAACGACCCGGCGAACTCGTCGCGCGACTGATGTGGCCGGGTGGTGTCCGCCAGTGCGCGGCCCAGTCCATAGGCCTTGCCGTAGTACGGTCCCGCCGCGGTCAGGACGATCAGCAGGTTGACGTGAAGCGTGGCCAGGGCCGCCCGGTATTCCCCGCGCCGACCCGCCGATCCCTCACCTTCCTGAATCGTGGCATCCAGCTTGGCGCGGGCATCGGCGGTGATGTCGACCGGGATCGCGGACGGGGCGCCGACCGCGGCCCTCACCTGACTGAGGACGAAGTCGGCCTGATCCAGGCCCAGCCGCTGCCAGTCGTAGGAATTCAGCCTGCTCAGGCCGGCCAGGCGTGCCATGTCGTAGGGGCGCGGGGACCGAGCGGGCACGTCGAACTGATTGAAGAGTTCCTCTATCCGCCAGCCCAGCCCGAAGCATGCGCTCACGACGGGGTCGGCGGAATCCTCGACTGGATCAGGCACACTCGGCACGCTGGTCTAACGTATGCCAAATGCCCCGGCGAACGGTCGTGAAACCGGGAAGGTTCTGTCCGCGACCGGGCCAGGAAGCGCCACTCGTTCCGGCCGAATCGGCCGTATCGGCCGAATGTCGGCAAAAACTCCCAACCTTCGCGACAGGTGCGTCGTCTCCACATATAGAGAGGCACTTCTACTGAGGAGACAGCATGTTCCATGTGACACGAAAACTGCTGACGATCGCCGCGGCTGTCGCGGCCCTTGGCGGCACCGGCGGGGGAGCGGCGCTTGCGGCCACATCCGCGTCGGCTTCGGTTTCATTGCCACGGTGCTATTCGCAGAACATTTCCGCCGCGTTGCACGGTGCGGAGACCGGCCGTGGCAACCATGTCGGCTTCATCTTGACCCTGACGAACGACGGCCAGCGGTCCTGCTCGCTGTATGGTTACCCGGGCCTCGGACTGCAGGACTGGAACCACCACGCCTTGCCGTCGCACACGTTCTGGGGTTCGACCTGGTTCGACCGCGACCCCGGGCGCCAGTTCATTGTGCTGTCGCCGGGCGAGACCGCAAGCGCCAGCCTTGCGTTCAGCACGGGTGCCACGCGGGGCGCGGTGAACGCCGCGTACCTGGTGGTTACCCCGCCGAACGACTACGGCCACGAGGTGGTCGGCCCATTCTCGCGTTCCATGACGGTACCGATCTACCACGGCAACCTGTACGTGACCGCGATGGCTTACCACACTCCGCATCCATAATCGGTTACATCGAATTGTCGCGAATGTTACCTGCGACTAGTGAGCAAGGTGCGTCGGCCGGCCTGGTGAACTGCACATGTCACCATTTAGCGGGCACGAAGGCCAGTTATCTTGCGGAAGTTAGGAGCCCTCTGGAGGAAAAGGTGTCGGAAAGCGATGCCTTTTCTTCCACGAGGCTCCAATTTTCCGTGTCGTCCAGCAGGAAATTGGGATATGTCGGAAATGTCCACGCGGCGGACGGCGGAAGGGCGAGTCCGGGCGGGGAGCGCCTGGCTGGTGGAGTGCCCGGACGGGGAGATTCGGGGCGGGGAGCGCCTAGATGGTGGAGTGCCCGGACGGGGAGATTCGGGGCGGGGAGCGCCTGGATGGGGGAGTGCCCGGACGGGGAGATTCGGGGCGGGGTGGGTGTGGGTTAGGAGCGGCCGATCGTGGGTTCGGTGAAGGGGAGGTGGGCGGGGGTTCTGGCCTGGAGGAAGTCGTAATCACAGCCTTCGGGGGCTTGGGTGACGTGCTGGCGGTGCAGGACGGGCCAGCCGCGCAGGTCCGTCACCTCCGGAACCACAGGTTCGCGAGCAAACAGTACGTCCGACGGAACCTCAACCGACAGCGTGCCGGCGTACGCGTCCAGGGAGACGACGTCGCCGTCGCGCAACCGGGACAGCGGGCCGCCGATGGCGCTTTCCGGTGCGACATGCAAAACTACCGTGCCGTAGCCGGTGCCGCTCATCCGGCCATCGGTGATCCGCAGCATGTCGGTCACGCCAGCGGACAGCAGCCGCGCCGGTATCGGGATATTTCCCCATTCGGGCATGCCCGCGCCGCGAGGCCCGCAGCCGGCCAGGACAAGCACGGAATCCGCCGTGACATCCAGCGAAGGATCTTCGATGCGCCGCCGCATCTCCGCGTACGAGTGGAACACCACGGCCGGTCCGCGGTGGCGCAGCAGCCGCGGTGACGCCGCCGCGGCCTTTATCACCGCACCGGACGGCGCCAGGTTCCCGTGCACCACCATGAACGCGGGCAGCCGGGTCAGCGGCTTGTCGAGCGGCAAGACAGGCCACACCGAAGCACCGTCAGGCGTGTCAAACCCGTCGAGCGCGGCGAGGACCGCGGGCACGCCGCCCGCACGAGCCAGGTCCGGCATCAGCCCGGTGCCGATCGGCGCGACATCGACCAGAACCGGAACCGAAGCCGAAGCCGACCCGAATGACCGCAGCGGCAGCCGGATACCGCGCCGTCCGGCGATCGCGCACAAATGAATGATCGCGTTCGTGGACCCGCCGACGGCCGCCAGCACCCGCTGGGCGCGGCCGAAATCGGGAACACCCAGCAGTGACGAAGGCCGCACCTCGTCCCGCACCAACCCGACCACCCGCTGCCCGGCCTCGGCGGCCAGCGCCATCGAAACCGGGTCCCCGGACGCCCGCACCGCGGACCCGGGCAGCATGAAACCCAGCGTCTCGGCCATGATCGCCATGGTGGACGCGGTGCCCATCGTGTTGCACGCACCGAGCCCGCGTCCCAGGCAGGTTTCCAGCTGCGCCCATGCCGATGCGGACAACGAACCCGCCGCCGCGCGTCATACATCTGCCACAACGCCGTGCCGCTGCCGAGCGGCTCACCCCGGAACCGGGTAACCGGCCGGAACCCGCCAGTCACGATCAACGAAGGAATATCGGCCGAAGCCATCGCCATCAGAAACGCCGGCACGGTCTTGTCGCAATTGCCCAGCGCGACCAGGCCGTCCAGCGGCTGGGACCGGATGGTCTCCTCCACCTCAATGGCCAGCAGGTTCCGGTACAGCATCGCGGTCGGCTTCATCAGGTCTTCGCTCAGCGACATGACCGGGAACGACAGCGGCAGCCCGCCCGCCGCCAGCACCCCGCGCCGTACCGCGTCGGCCAGCGAGGCCAGGCCCAGGTCGCACCGGTTCAGGTCGCTCGCGGTGCAGGCGATCCCGATCAGGGGCCGCCGCCGCACCGAACGCCGGTACCCGGCGGGCCGCAATGCCGCGCGGTGCTCGAGGGCGACCTCGTCGTCGCCCACGAGCCACGCGTCACTCCGGAGCCGCGACCGCGACGGCATCGGCCGGCGCCTCTTCCACATACCGCTCCCGCCGCGTCGAGAAGAAGGGCGACCGCGTCACCGCCTTGGACAGCAACGCCAGCGGTATCCCCACCAGGAACAGCACCAGCGCCAGGATCAGCACAACCCCTGGCGTCCCCTTCAGCGACCTGATGACGACGAACACCAGCGTCCCGGCGCCGACCAGCGGCAGGAACAGCCCCAGGACGAACTCGCGCGCGTCACGCAGCAGCACCGAGCGGTAGTACCAGATGCTGTACAGCGAGATCACCACGTAGTACCCGGCGAACAGTAGGCCGCCGGTGGAGTCTATGTACACGATCGTCTTCTCCAGGCTGGCGCTGGCCAGATACAGCACCAGGGCCACCACCGGGATGACGCCCATCACGACCAGTCCCGCCACCGGCGTGGCGAACCGCCGATTGACCCGGCCGAGCGAACCAGGCAGCGTGCGGTCCCGCGACATGCCGAACATAATCCGGCTGCCGTCCACGATCTGGGACTGGATCGTGGTGGCGAACGACGCGATCACCGCCAGGGCGACCAGGTCACTGAACGCCGAAGTCCCCAGCCTCCCGGCCAGGAAGGGAAGCACGTTACTGCCGTTCGCCGTGACCGCCGAGGAAGGCGCCAGCCCCTGGAGGCAGACGAACAGGAACACCACCCACAGCGTGCAGAACGTGATCGAGATCAGCACCGACCGCCCCGGATCCCGCTGCCGTTGCTGCTCATCGCCCAGGTAGATCGGCGAATCCCACCCGCCCAGCAGGAACGTCGCGATGACCACGCCAGCGATCAGCCCGGTCGACCCGCCCGGGGCGTGCGAGGTGGTGAACCACGACCAGGACGGATGGGTGACCCCCGCGGCGTGCGAAGTGATCTCGTGTACCAGGCCCCACACCGCCAGCACGCCGATGATGAGATACTCGCCCAGCACGACCCAGCCTTCGAACCGGATCGTCACCCGCACGCCGACCACCGCGATCCCGACCACGAGCAGGCAGATCACCGTCGCGACCACCCAGGTCAGCGGCTTGTTGGACGTCTCGCTGGGAGCGATCAGGCTCAGCACGGTGGACCCGATCAGCGTGATGTTGCCGATGTTGGAGGTCAGCGCCGTCATCAGGACCAGGATCCCGACCGCGAACCCGATGATCGGCGACAGCCCGCGAGCCACCCACTGCACCGGCGCGTTCGCCGACGCCTGCCAGGCGTTCAGCCGGTGGTAGGCCACCGCGCAGCACAGCATCGCGCCACCCGCGATCAGCAGCGCCAGCGGCGACGCCAGCCCGGATACCCCGATCAGCGCGGCCATGGTCAGCGTGGTGGCGGCGGTCGGCGCCACGTTGGTGATCGAAGCGATCCAGTCGCCGCGAAGCCCGACCGACCTCGCTCTCAGCCCGCCAGAACCGCCGGAACTCTGCCCACCCTCAATACTCATTACACCGGTCCTTCTCCTGCGATGTCATGGGACGGGGGACCCCCAGTCCTTCTGCGCCGGGCTTGGACTGGGTGAGCCCGGGGGTCATGCGGTCCAGCCATTCCAGCGCGACCGCCGCGCGGTGCACCTTCTCGACCGCGTTCGCGACGGCCGTGGGTTCCAGGTGGTGGCCGCTGGGATACACGGCCGGAGCGTTGCGCAGCCCGAACTTGGCGTACAGCGGGGCGCCGGTCCGGACCAGGTCGCCGAGTTCCTGACCGCGTACCACGCCGCCGAGCGGGTCCGAGGACTCCACATACAGGTCCAGCGGCAGCGTGACCGCGGCCCGCATCTCGGCCAGTTCGGCCAGCGTCATGTCGGACGGGATGTTGATCGTGCTCGCGCCCAGTTCGGCCAGGATGGTCAGTGTCACGGGGTTGGACGGGGACATGCTGGCGGAGATCTTCCACACGCAATTGGCCGGCAGCATCCCCCGGGCCTGTGCCGCGGTGAGCGCGCGGAGCAGGCCGAGGTCGGCCACCAGGAAGCTGCGGATGCCCTCCTCGGTGGCTCGCAGCACATCCTCGAGCGCGTAGCCGAGCTGACGCAGCCCGCGGACCTGGTCACCGTGCGCCCGGCCGTCCTGCGACCTGGGGTGGGCGCCGGTACCGTACCGTTCCCGGGGGCCGATGAACAGGCACACCTCGACGCCTGTCTCGTGGCCGGCCTGGGCCATGTCGCGGAGTTCGGCGGTGCGCAGCAGCATCGCGCCGCTGCCCTGGGAGACCCGGTTGACCGTGATGCCCTCGGTCTCGGCGGCGCGCAGTACCGCCTCGAGCACCTTGGGGCTCTCGACACTCGGAATCTCGACGCGGAACGCGGCGCCATCGGGGAACGCGAGCTGGCCGCCGCCCGCCGCGTCGCCCCGGAATTCGCCGAGTACGTCCGAGACCCAGGTCATCGTGTTGTCTCACTCCTAATTCCGCAGAGCCGAATTTAGTTTGCTTATCGCGAATTTTGGATGCCAACCATGACACGGCAGCGTATGGTGCTTGTCAAGGAGGTAAACCTGATTTGGCAACGCCGAATGCGACCTTGCCGACGCGAGGCGACGAGCCGGTTCCGGCCGCCTACCGGTTGCAGAGCGTGGAGCGGGCCCTCGACGCGCTTGAGCTGCTCGCCGCGGCCGGCCCGGAGGGCATGACGCTGACCGACCTGACCGCCAGGCTGGGGGTGTCCAAGAGCACGGCGTTCGCGCTGCTGCACACGCTCATCACCCGGGGTTACGTGGCCGACTCCGGCGCCCGGCTGAGCCGCCGGTACCGGCTCGGTATGACGCTGGCCAAGCTGGGCGACGTGGCTGCCGAGCAGTCGCCGCTGGTCAGCGTCGCGATGCCGGTGCTGCAATCGGTCACGGACAGGACCGGACTGACCACGCGGCTGGTCGTTCCGGACGGGCCGTTCGCCGTGGTGGCCGGCCGGGTGGACGCGCCCGGGACGGTGCGGTTCGCCAGTTACCTGGGCAAACGGGAATACCCGCACTGCACGTCGGCCGGAAAGGCCCTGCTGGCGGCGCTCCCGCCGGACCAGGCCCGGGCGATGGCGATCGAGGCCGGGATGCCGGTCCGGACCTCCCGGACGATCACCGATCCGGACGCGCTCATGCGCGACCTGGAGCTCAGCGCGGCGCGGGGCTTCACGATCGACGACGAGGAGGACTCCGACGGGGTGTTCTGCGTCGGCGCGGCCGTGTACGACCGGACCGGGAACTGCGTCGCGGCGATCAGCGGGACCGGGCTGAAGCTGAACCGGCCTTCGTGGCGGATGGACGAACTGGGCGTGGTGGTGCGGGACGCCGCGGACACGATAACCGCCGCGCTGGGCGGGGCACGGTCCGGTCGTGCCTAGGGCGCTGGTCATACCGGCACCGGGTTCGCTGGGGCTGGAGGAGGTGGACCGGCTGGTTCCCGGGCCGGGGGAGGTGGTGGCCCGGCCGCTGTACGTGGGGATCTGCGGCACCGATCTGGAACTGCTGGCCGGTGTGGTCGACCCCGCGTATGTGCGGTATCCGCTGATCCCCGGGCACGAATGGTCGGGGGTGGTGGAGGTGACCGGACCAGGCGTGACCGCGCTGTCGCCGGGGCAGCACGTCATCGCCGAAGGCATCGTGCCGTGCCGGGTCTGCGCCTCCTGCGTGCGCGGACTGACCAACCTGTGCGAGACCTATGACGAGCTGGGATTCACCCGGGCCGGAGCCGCAGCGGACCAGGTCCTGGTGCCGGCCCAGCTCGTGCATCCGCTCGATGACTCGGTGAACCTGGTGGTCGCGGCGCTGGCCGAGCCCGCCGCGGTGGCATGGCGGGGGATCGGCCGGGGTAAGCCGCGGCCGGGGGAGCGGGTGGCGGTGGTCGGCGACGGCACGGTCGCGCTGACCGCGGCACACCTGCTGGCCTTGTTCTCTCCGGCCGAACTGGTGGTGTTCGGCCAGCGGCCGGCCCAGGCCGGCCTGGCCATCGCGCTCGGCGCTATGGCCTTCGAGACCGAGACCGGTCCGGATCCCATGGGGTTCGACCTGGTAGTGGAGGCCGCGGGCACGGCGAGTGCGGTTGAGCGCGCCTTCGGGCTGGCCCGCCGCGGCGGTCGCGTGGTCCTGCTCGGGCTGGCCGGTCACGACGTCCGCGCCCAGTTCCCGGTCGATGACGCGGTTAACAACGACCTGGCCATCCTGGCCAGCTTCGGGTATACGTCCGCTGCCTTCGGCGAGGTCGCCGCGCTGCTCCGGACCGGGCAGATCAGGCTCGGCCCGCTGGTCACCCACCGCTTCGCGCTGGAGAAGTACACCGACGCCTACGAGGCGCTGCGGTCCGGGACCGGGGTCCGCGGCAAAGTCATGCTGGAACTGTGACGGTGAATGCCTGATAAGCGCAAAGATGCCTCCTGTGTACCATTCATTCCCCTAGACTGCGGCGTGCCGGACGCTCTCGACCGGGGGGAGCCGTCCCCCCGGGCCCCCGCGGCACGGGGCGTGTCGGCATAAATGCCGAAATAACAGGGGGTATTTCGCGATGTCGATCGCGCGCTTTGCCCGCCCAGCCGCAGTGGTCCTGGCTTTGGTCCTGGCCCTCGCCCTGTCGGCCATGGCCTTGCTCGTGATGAACAACCAGACCCATGCGAGCGCCGCCACCGGTGGCCACGCCACGATGCCTGAGACAGCCACCGTGGCCGACGCGGTCGCCGGCGGCGGGCCGGTCGGGGTCAAGCACCTCCGTGCCGATCAGATAAGGCGGTCCAGCCCGCTCATGTCGGTGTCCAGCCAGAACTGGGCCGGTTACGTGGCCTCCAACAACCGGTTCCGGTTTGTCCAGGCCACGTTCGCCGTGCCGGCCCTGAACTGCCGGAAGACGCCCGGGACCGCGAAGACACCCGCCATGGTGGGAGTGTGGGTCGGGCTTGACGGCCTCGGGGGCCGGGTGGTGACGGTCGAGCAGGACGGCATCGCCGGCCAGTGCGTCCGGGGCGTGCCCACCTACAACGCATGGTGGGAGATGTTCCCCAAGGCGCCGGTCTATCCGGCCATGGTCATTCACCCCCATGACGTCATCCAGGCCTCGGTTTACTACAACTCCGCGAACCGGCAGTACCGGCTGACCTTGTCCGACCTGAGCGACCGGGAGGGCTTCAGCACCTTGCGCCGGTGCGGCGCCTCGTCGTGCCATAACGGGAGCGCCGAGGTCATCACCGAAGCGCCCAGCGTGGACGTCAGCAGCAACCGGCTCTTCCCGCTGGCCGCCTTCGGCAGTGTCAGCTACTCGCACATCCAGGTCACCGACGCGGCGGGGCAGCGGGGTGGCTTCGGCTCGTCGCTGTGGCAGGACAGCGAGCTGGTCATGGTCGACACGGCCGGGCACGTCAAGGCGGCCACCAGCGGGTTGTCCCACGGCGTCGCGTTCACAAACGCCTGGGAACGCGCGAGCTAGGGCATGACCCGGGTACTCCAGGCGGAGGTCGCGGTCCCGGCCCAGTGTGAGCTGGCCGAAGGGCCGATCTGGGACCGCCGCCTTGGAGTGCTCCGCTGGGTTGACATCCTCGCTGGTCACGTGCATTCCTTCGATCCGGCCAGCGGGGAACGGAACTGGTTCGACGCAGGCGTTCCGGTCGGAGCCGTGGGCCTGACCTCATCCGGCGGCCTGGTGCTGGCGCTGGTCGATGGTTTCGCCCTCCTGACTGGCGAGCCGTCCGACGGATGGACGGTGACGCGGTTCGGTGGCTTCTCGACCGACCGGTCGGCGGTCCGGTTCAACGACGGGAAGCCGGACCCGTGGGGCAATTTCTGGGCCGGCACGATGGCCTGGGCGGAAGGAGCGCCGGGTGGCGCCCTGTACCGGCTGTCCCCCGACGGAACCGTCACCACGATGCTGCCGGACGTCGCCCTGTCCAACGGCCTCGACTGGACCGATGACCGCCGGACGTTCTACTTCGCCGACAGCCTGAGCGGAGGAGTGGATGCCTTCGACTGCGACCCCGGCAGCGGGGCGCTGGGGGAGCGGCGCCGGTTCGTCTCCGTTCCCGACGCCGGGTGCGTCCCCGACGGGCTGACGCTGGACTCCGAAGGCTGCCTGTGGCTGGCCGTGTTCGGCTCCGGCGAACTCAGGCGCTTCACCCCGGACGGCCGCCTGGACACGGTCGTCCGTCTCCCGGCCCGCCAGGTAACCTCGGCCGCCTTCGGCGGTCCCGGCCTCGGCACGCTCTACATCACCACGGCACGCGAGAATTTCACCGAGGCGGACCGCCGCGCCGAACCTCACGCCGGCGACATCTTCGCCTGCGTCCCAGGCGTCTCCGGCCGCCCCTCACTCCACTTCGCCGCCTGACCCTCCCGCCCCGCTTGCGCCCGCGCGCCCCGCTTGCTCCAACCCGACATTTCAGCATTTGTCCCAATTCGCGCTAAGGGGCGCGGCGGATGGCATGGAAGATCGGAGCCTGCTGGAGGATTGGGCGCTGGTTTCCGGCGCCCAATCCTCCACGAGGCGCTTTTCTTCCGTGGAAGTGGGCTCTACCAGGCAGGGCAAAGGCCGACTCGGTCAATGTGCGCCTTGTGGTGACGTATCCGCCCTAGCGGCGGCCAATGTGCCGGTACTAGTCTCGGTCTTGCGGCAAGGAGGTTCCTATGGGTAACTGGCAACTCGATCCGTACCACACCCAAGTAGAGTTCGCTGCCAAGCACCTGGGGATGATGACGGTCCGCGGGTACTTCGACGACGTAAGTACGAAGGCCGATATCGACCCCGAGCATCCGGAGAACGCGTCGGTGGAGGCCACCATCTCCACGGGCAGCATCCGCACCAACCACCCGGTCAGAGACAACGACCTGCGCTCGTCCAATTTCCTGGACGCCGAGGGCTTCCCGACGATGACGTTCAAGAGCACCGAGGTCAAGCAGACCGGCGAGAACACCTTCACGGTGACCGGTGACCTGACCATCAAGGGCAACACCCGTCCGGTGACGTTGAACGTGACCAGGTACGGGGAGTTCAACGACCCCAACATGATGGGCCATCGCATCGCCTACGGCGCGACCGGCCAGATCAACCGCAAGGACTTCGGCCTCTCGTTCAGCATGATGCTGGACGGCCGGTTCGTGGTCAGCGAGGAGATCCAGATCGCCATCGAAGGCGAACTCGTCGAGCAGAAGGAACCCGCCGGATCCGCGGGCACCTAGCGCGGATCCCCGCCCGCGGCGGCGCGCTGCCGGCCGCCAGGCGAAGAGCTAGGCGTCACAGGGTATCGAGCGCCTCCCGCAGGCGTTGCAACCGCAACGAGCGGTCGGCGGCGAACCGCTCGACAGCGGCGACAATGCTGTCGGCGTCTAGGTGCGCCTCGGCGATGACCTCGTCGACGGCGCCGCCGGTGCGCCATCGGTCGTCCCAGTCCGACGACAGCGAATACTCCCGGACCAGCGGCCCGGAGGCCCAGTCGCCCATCAGCTTGAACGCGCCGTTCGTGATGACCATCGCGTCCAGCCGCCCGCCAAAACCATGACCGACCACCGATGAACGATATGACGGAGACTGAAGAGCAAACAGCTGCGGGCTGATCGCGGCGACGATCCGCACGTTGATGCCGCGCGATTCCAGCACAGGCAACACACCAACCAGGTTCCGCGTCGGCATGGTGCCGCGCACGTACACGGTCCCGCCGCGGGGCGAACCAGCGTCATAATCTCGCAGAAGGTACGCCCCGCGCGCCGCCTCGAAATGCGACGGAATCCCCAGAGCAGGCCGGTCAGGTATCTCGATCGACGGCCGGGTCAGATGCAGCGCCACGATCGGAGCACCAGCAGAAGACCCAAAAGCAGCACCCAGGACGACCGGTACCTCGTTGTACTCCCAGGGGTGAAGGTCGATGACATGGCCTTCGGGGAACAGCTGGGTGACACCGATCGAGAAGATGCCGAAGTGCGTCCGTGAATCCTCCGCGGTCTCCGGCCCGGAATGCCCGGCGACCCACAACACCTTGCCCATGCGCAGCTCGCAATCCTGCGCGAGCTGGCTGAACAGCCGCATCGGCCCGTACTTCAGGTACGAAAACGAGCCATAGGTGGAGCACGCCCCCCAGAACCCGTCGTAATCCACGAACGGGTCGGAAGCCAGATTGACCGAAGCCAGCCCCGCCATGAGACCCGCGTTGGTGAACTCGGTGATCTCGGTCGGCAGCAGGGCCCCGCGCGGATTCGACGAGCGCGAGAACCACCCGCTGCCCGGCGAACCGTCAAAATCCTTCCCGAACCCGGCGATGTTCGTCGACTCGGCCAGGTCGGCGGAGGCCGCGATGAACAGCGGGCGGCCGTACTCCCGCAACGCCAGCGAGTTCACGTACGCGGCCCACGCGCCCAGAGCGGCCCGGTTCGGCGCCTTATCGCCGGGCTTCTTCCACATCGCGGACGGGTACTGGGCCACGTCGAACAACCGCCGGTCCCGGAACACCAAACCCGAACCCAGCGAGCACCCCTCGATCGACGAAGGCACCGTCCGAGCGACGGCCAGCAGCCGGTCCGACAGCCAGGTCACCAGGTCGGTATCCCGCCGCAGCACCTCCATGACAACCCGCAGGTTCGCCGATGCCTGCGCCTCCACCTCCTCAGGCGAAGCGGGGGCGGCCGACCCGAACCCCTCATAGGAAACCCCGTGCCGCTCCATGAACCGCTCCCGCACGGCCCAGAACTCTGGCGCGTTCATCGGCCACGGCGTGCCGTGGCTCGGCGCGCCCTCCTTCCCGTACCCGCGCCCCTTGACCGTCTTGAACCACGCCACGCTGGGCACACCAGCACCAGAAGCCAAGCAGGCAGTATCCAGCACCGTCCGCACCACCGGCCCCCACGACATCCCGTCCGGAGTGCCCAGCACCCGCCACCCGTACGGCGCGAACCACTCAGAAGGCCCACCGGAAACCACCGACGACAGCGGTCGCGGATCGATGCCGTAGTCGTTCCAGTCCAGCATGAACACCAGGTTGTCCAGCCCGAGGCCCCACGCGGTGTTCTTGGTCTCGTGGGCGGATCCGGGCGTGAGGCCGCCCTCGCCTTCGAAAACGAACACACGAACCGAACCCGCGCCGGCCAGCTTCAGCGCCAGCGCCTCTCCGGCGGCGGGCGGCATCCCGTGGCCCGAGGGACCGGTGTTGGCCTTCAGGAACAGCGTCTTCCCGCCCATTTCGGCGTGACCGGGAAGGCCGCCACCACGCCGCAGGCGAAGCAACCATTCCCAGGTCAACGCATAGTCGCCGTTCATTGGAAAAGAGAATTCAGGTTCACCGGAAAGGTCATGCCGTGCCCTGATCGCCTCATTGAGCACGGCGAGGGTGGCGTACACCAGCGGCACCGTGTGTCCCGCGGACAGCACGAACCGGTCGCCGAACGGGCGCCACGGCCGCAGCACGTCCCACCGCATCGCGCCGGACAGCATCAGCGCCAGCAGCATGTGCACCTTGGACCGGGAGCCGCCGGGGTGCCCGCTCTGCCGGTAGTTCAGCGACAGGTCGATGCACTCGTCGACCAGCTCCTTCACCTGCTCATACCGGGCGAAATCACGCTCAGCCGCGGCATACAGCCGGTCAGCGTCCACCTCGGGCATTAGGCGTATCTCCTCTGGCTATCTACGATCATGATCATGGTAGACATCCGGCTGGCCGACCGAATGGGGCAACTCGGGACCGAATCCGCCTTCGAGGTGCTGGCCCGGGCCAAGGCGATGGAGGCGGCCGGCGCGAATATCATCCACCTGGAGATCGGCGAGCCGGACTTCCCCACTGCCACCCACATCGTCGAGGCGGCCGTCGAGGCGCTGCGGGCCGGTCACACCCACTACGTGCCCGCGCCGGGCATTCCCGAACTGCGCGAGTCGGTCGCGGCCTTCCTGGAGCGCACCGGCAGGATGCGCGTCACCCCGGAGCGGGTGATCGTAACCCCGGGTGCCAAGCCCATCATGTTCTTCACGATCCTGGCCCTGTGCGGCGACGGTGACGAGGTTATCTACCCCGATCCCGGCTTTCCCATGTACGAGTCAATCACCAGGTTCGCGGGCGCCACGCCCGTTCCGATCCCGCTGCGCGAGCGTAACGGCTTCCGCATCGACACTAAAGAGCTTGAAAACCTGATCTCCGAACGGACCCGCCTGCTTGTTCTGAACTCGCCGCACAACCCGTGTGGCAGCGCGTTGACGGGGGATGATTGTGCCGCCATCGCCGAAATAGCCCTGGCGCACGACCTGGTCGTGCTCTCCGACGAGGTGTACTGGGCCATCCGGTACGGTTCTCAACCCCACGCTTCGGTGCTGGACTTCGACGGGATGGCGGACCGGACGATCCTGCTCGACGGCTGGTCCAAGACGTTCGCCATGACCGGCTGGCGGCTCGGCTTCGGCGTGTTCCCGACCGCGCTGGTCGAGCCGGTGACCCGGCTCGCGATCAACTCGGTGTCGTGCACGTCGGCGTTCAGCCAGTACGCGGCCATCGCCGCGCTGGAGGGACCGTGGGATCCGGTGGCGGAGATGGTCGCGGCATTCCTGCGGCGGCGGGACGTGATAGTCGCGGGCCTGAACTCCCTTCCGGGCGTCAGTTGTGTCGAGCCGCAGGGCGCGTTCTACGCGTTCCCCAGCATCACCGGCACCGGCCTTTCCTCGGCTGAGCTGGCCAGCCGGCTGATGGCCGAGGCGGGGGTGGCCGCCCTGTCCGGCACCGCGTTCGGCCCGGCCGGGGAGGGGTTCCTGCGGTTCTCCTACGCGAACTCGGTCGAGAACATCCAGGCCGCTCTGGAAGCGATCAGGGCGCTGCTTGCTCAATGAGGTCCGCGAGGTCCGCGCCGTTCCGCCCCGCTCCCCGCTCCCCGCGCCGGCCCCTGCGCGGGGCCGCCCTCCCTCGGCCAGGCGCGCCGCGCCGGTCCGGTCCCCGCGACCATCCCGCCCGGCGCCCGCGCCTGCGGGAACGGGCTGGGAACGGGCATACCGGGCAATTATCGTGGTGGATTCGGGCCTTGCGGTTATTTATGTGCACCCCCGTGCACAAAAAGCACCACGAAGCCCGGATCAACCGCGCGAGCGCGCCAGCGCTCCACGGACATATGGGACGAAGGACATCGGACTGGACGGCACAGCCCGCCCCCCGCAGTCCCACCCCTCGTCTGGCGCGGCCAAATGTGACATTTCACGATATGGGAGGTGCGCCTCCGATTAGTTAGTAAGTGGGTGCGTCGCGGCATGTCGTCTTCGCTGTGATGCGCTGGATGGCCTGGGTAAATTACGCGTATCGTCATATTGCGGGCCAGTAGCCAACCATCACGTGGAGGATAGGAGCTCTGTGGAGGAAAAGGTGCCGGAAATCGGCGCCCTTTTTTCCGGGAGGACCTTTTCCTCCAACGTCGTCCAGCGCGGCTACCCTCCACATAACGGGGCATCTCCTGGCAAAGACGGCGGCCCTTTCCATGCGCCGCAACGGTTAGGGTTTGCGGGCTACCACCCCGTAGAGCGGGACCAGCTGGGCGGGCGCGAGCTCGGCCTCGTCGGGGCGCCACTCGGACACGGTCACCAGGCCCGGCTCCACCGGCACCAGGCCGTCGACCAACGCGGCCACCTCGGCCCGGGAGCGCAGCCTGATCTTCTGCGGGGCCAGCCGGTTCCATCGTCGCTCGGCTTCGAGCATGGCTGGATCCAGATCGCTGGCCGGGTGCATGATCGCGCAGTGGCTGCGGGACGGCACGGCATCGATCAAGGCGGACATGATGAAGTGGACGGTCTGGTTGTCCCGGATGAAGTTCAGCAGGTCCACCATGATGATGGCGACCGGCCGGGTGAAATCCAGCGTCCGGCCTGCTTCGGCGATGATCGCGTGCGGGTCGCGGGCATCGGCATCGATGTAGCTGGTGGCGCCCTCCGGAGCGGACGTGAGGAGCGCCCGCGCGTGGGTCAGGACCACCGGGTCGTTGTCCACGTAGACCACGCGGCACTCCGGGCTGATGCTCTGCGCGACCTCATGGGTGCTGCCCGCGGTCGGCAGGCCGGTGCCGATGTCGAGGAACTGCCGTATCCCCGCCCCGCCGACGAGGTATCGCACGGTACGCCGGAGGAAGGCGCGCGAAGCGAGGGCGGCGGCTACCATGACCGGGGCCACCATGACGAGCTGGCGCGCCGCCTCCCGGTCGGCGGCGAAGTTGTCCTTGCCGCCCACCATGTAGTTCCAGGTACGCGCCGTGTTCGCCACGTTGACGTCGATCTTCGGCAGGCTTAACGGATAGGAGGCATGCCTCCGGGCGTCGTCCACCACGTTGGGTAAGCCTTTCGCTGCCGTGAGGCTTCAGACTATGCCCGCCCGGCCACCCGCGCCAGCTCGTGACGGCTCGACCAGACCGGTCAGGATTCGAGAAGCGCCGGTCACCGGGCCGCAACTAGCCTGAACTCCTGACCAGGCACATCGGGTAGATATGATCCACGACCTCAGGGAGTGACCATGACCGGATCCACTACTCAGGGAATCAAGACCGTGCTGCATCCCGTCTCCGATCTGGAGCGGGCCAAGCCGGTGTACGCCGCCCTGCTCGGCGTGCAGCCGCAGGCCGACTCGTCCTACTATGTCGGCTTCGAGGCCGAAGGTCAGCAGATCGGGCTGGTGCCGCCGGGTGGCCAGGAGGGCATGACCTCGCCGGTAACCTTCTGGCACGTGCCGGACATCGAGGCGAAGCTGGCCGAGGTGACCGCCGCCGGTGGCGCTGTGAAGGATGCCCCGCACGACGTTGGCGGCGGCCGGCTGGTGGCCACCTTCACCGACCCCGACGGCAACGTGCTGGGGCTGATCCAGGACTGAGTTTCCTGCCGCGCCAAGGCCTCGCTGCGCTCGGCCGGCTTGGGGCCACGGCGGAATTTGCCGCCCCTTCGGGACGGCAACCGCCGCGGCGCTCGCTTCGCTCGCCGCGGAGTATGGGTTCGAAAGGATGGAGAGACGATGAGGACGGACACGCGGTCGCCGGCCGGCGGCAGCCACGATCTGATCCGCGTGCACGGCGCGCGGGTGAACAACCTCAAGGACGTCAGCGTCGAGATCCCGAAGCGCCGGCTGACGGTGTTCACCGGCGTCTCCGGCTCGGGCAAGAGTTCCCTGGTGTTCGACACGATCGCCGCGGAGTCGCAGCGGCTGATCAACGAGACCTACAGCGCCTTCCTGCAGTACTACATGCCTACGCTGGCGCGGCCCGAGGTCGACGTGCTCGAAGGGCTGACGACGGCGATCATCGTCGACCAGGAGCGGATGGGCGCCGACCCCCGCTCCACGGTCGGTACCGCCACCGACGTCAACGCCATGCTGCGCATACTGTTCAGCCGGCTCGGGCAGCCGCACATCGGCTCGCCCAAGGCGTTCTCCTTCAACATCGCCTCAATCAGCGGAGCGGGCGCGGTCGCGTTCGAGCGCGGCGGGAAGACCGTGAAGGAGCGGCGCAGCTTCAGCATCACCGGCGGCATGTGCCCGCGCTGCGAAGGCCGGGGCACGGTCACCGACATCGACCTTACCCAGCTCTTCGACGACGCCAGGTCGCTCAACGAGGGTGCGATTACCGTCCCTGGCTACAAGGGTGGCGGGTGGAACTCCCGGCTGTATGTCGAGTCGGGCTTCGTCGACCCGGACAAGCCGATCCGCGCGTACACCAAGAAAGAGCTGCACGACTTCCTCCATCACGAGCCAGTCAGGATGAAGATCGCCGGCATCAACATGACCTATGAGGGGCTGATCCCGCGGATCCAGCGGTCGATGCTGTCCAAGGACAAGGAGGGGATGCAGCCGCATGTCCGGGCGTTCGTGGACCGCGCGGTCACGTTCGCCACGTGCCCGGAGTGCGGCGGCACCCGGCTCACTGAGGCGGCCCGGTCATCGAAGATCAAGGGCATCAGCATCGCGGACGCCTGCGCGATGCAGATCAGCGACCTGGCCGAATGGGTCGACGACCTCGGCGAGCCGTCAGTGGCGCCGCTGCTCGCCGCGCTCAAACAGTCCCTCGACTCGTTCGCGGAGATCGGGCTGGGCTACCTCTCGCTCGACCGCCCGGCGGGCACCCTGTCGGGCGGCGAGGCGCAGCGGGTCAAGATGGTCCGCCAGCTCGGCTCCTCGCTCACCGACATCACCTATGTCTTCGACGAGCCCACCACGGGCCTGCACCCCCACGACATCCAGCGCATGAACAACCTGCTGCTGCGGCTGCGGGACAAGGGCAACACGGTGCTCGTCGTGGAGCACGAGCCCGATGCGATCCTGATCGCCGACCACATTGTCGATCTCGGTCCGGGCGCCGGTACGGCGGGCGGCGCTGTCTGCTTCGAGGGCACCGTCGAGGGGCTGCGCGCCAGCGACACCATCACCGGCCGTCATCTCGGCGACCGGGTCGCCGTCAAGCCCGCGGTGCGGACACCCGCCGGCCAGCTGGAGATCCGCGGCGCGACAACGCACAACCTGCGCGGTGTCGACGTCGACATCCCGCTCGGGGTGCTTGTCGTCGTCACTGGCGTGGCCGGCTCAGGCAAGAGCTCGCTCGTGAACGGGTCGATCCCGGCCGGCGCGGGCGTGGTGTCGGTCGGCCAGAGCGCGATCCGCGGGTCGCGGCGCAGCAACCCGGCGACGTATACCGGACTGCTCGACCCGATCCGCACGGCATTCGCGAAGGCCAACGGCGTGAAACCGGCGCTGTTCAGCGCCAACTCCGAGGGCGCCTGCCCCAACTGCAACGGCGCCGGCGTCATCTACACCGACCTGGCGATGATGGCCGGTGTCGCCACCACTTGCGAGGTGTGCGAGGGGAAGCGCTTCGAGGCGTCGGTGCTGGAATATCACCTCGGCGGCCGGGACATCAGCGAGGTGCTCGAGATGCCGGTAACCGAGGCCGCGGAGTTCTTCGGCGGCGACGAGGCGCGCACGCCGGCCGCGCAGGTCATCCTCGGCCGGCTCGCCGACGTCGGGCTCGGCTACCTCACCCTTGGCCAGCCGCTCACGACGCTGTCCGGCGGCGAGCGGCAGCGGCTCAAGCTGGCCACCCACATGGCGGAGAAGGGCGGCATCTACGTCCTCGACGAGCCGACCACCGGTCTTCATCTCGCCGACGTCGAACAGTTGCTCGGCCTGCTCGACCGGCTCGTCGACTCCGGCAAATCGGTCATAGTCATCGAGCACAACCAGGCGGTCATGGCGCACGCGGACTGGATCATCGACCTCGGACCCGGCGCCGGCCACGACGGCGGCCGGGTCGTCTTCGAGGGCACACCGGCCGACCTCGTCGCCGCCCGCTCCACCCTCACCGGCGAGCACCTCGCGGCCTACGTCGGGGCCTGAGAAAGGGTTAACGCTCGGAGCCGAAGACAACCCGCTCTTCTTCAAAATTGCTGTCAGCGGGAAGCACCACCGTCCGTTCGTTTAAAGAGCTCTTATAACAGAACGGCGGTGGTATCACGGGCAGCTTGACACCACGGCCGCTTCGGCCAACGATCAGGGAAGGGGTTCCGGTCTGGTGTTCGGCTCCGACGGGAGACGGGGAATGATCGTAAATAAGGTAAGGCTGCTTGTCGTCACTTTCCTGACCGCTGCCTGCGCGGTCCTTGGCCTGGCCGCGCCGCGGGCTTTCGCCGCGTCGGCCGGTGCGATGCCCGTGACCAACGTGAGCAGCGCCTGCTCCGGGCAGAACGCGGAGGTCGAACAGGCGGTGGCTCCTCCGCGCTATGTCTATGAGGCGTGGATCGGATGTGGTGGCGAGGGTTTCGCCCGGTCCGTGGACGGCGGCGCGCACTTCTCCAAGCCGGTCACCCTGCCCGACTCCAGCCATTCTGACGACCCGGCCGTCGCCGTCGCGCCGGACGGGACCCTCTACGTTTCCTACCTGCGGTACTTCAACAACTTCGCCTACCCGGTGGTGGCGACCTCCTTCGACCACGGGGCGTCATTCCATGCGGCCTCCCTCATCCCGCACGTCGCCGGAAACTGGGGAGACCGGGACTTCATCGCCGCAGGGCGAGGCGGCACCGTGTACGTCACCTGGGACTACGGGCCGAGCGCGGCGGATGTGAAGATCGTCTGCGCCGCCAGCGGCAGCTGCGCCTACAGCGCGGTGGACGCCACCGCGGTGGTCCAGAAGTCGACGGACCACGGGAAGACCTGGGGACCGATCACCCCCATGCAGCCGGGCTTCCCGGCGGGCGGGGGCTATCTCGCTTCCATCCTCGTCCAGCCCAGCGGGGTGGTCGACGCCCTGATACTGAATCACCCGCTCAATCCGCACACGTTCGCCGTGCATCCCGGGCACGAGCTGTTCACATCTTCGGCCGACGGAGGCAAGACCTGGTCGCGCGCGGTCGAGGTCGGGGGCAGCGCGGGTACCATCTCGGACACCGAGTGGTGGATTGACGGCGACCTGAGTACGGACCGGGCCGGGAACCTGTACGCCACCTGGGATACCCAGTCCGCCTCGGGCAACAGTGACATCGGCTGGCTCTCGTATTCCACCGACCGCGGCAAAGCCTGGTCCGCTCCGATCCGCGTCACGCCGGACCGGGACAACGCCGTCCACATAGTGCAGTCAGCGGGCGCGGGCGCCGGAATCGCCGACATCGCCTGGCAGGCCGACAACTCGCCCCAGGGCTACGCCACGTTCCTGCGGCCCTTCTCCATCCGGCACGGGTGGCTGGCGCCTGTCACGCGGGTCTCCAGCGGGTACGGTAACCGGACGATCTGGCCGGGCGACACCTTCGGCATCTCGGTGCTGCCGGGCTGGAACGCTGGGCATGTCGCCCTCAGCTGGGGCAGCGCCGTCGGCGGCAGCAAAGTCTCGGAGATCTACGCGACGGTCGCGGGACGGTGAGGACCGCCGCGGCGGGCCTTCTGGCCCTCCGGGCTGACCTGGACAAATACGCATATCGGAGTGATCATCAGTGGATGCCTAAGTCCGCCATCCGCAACCGGCCCGGCCGCTGTCCCTACGGACACTCCCTCGCGCTGGGACAGCCTCAGCGAGTCGGCTGGACACCATGCGATTGCTCAATAGCCAAAGAGGCGGGATCGGGCGGGCAGCGTGCGCTGGGGCACTACTGGATTGAATGCGGCCGCTGCCGGTCTGAGCACCGCGTGACGGTGTTCTACGAGCCCGCGTGTGCGACGGCTGGCGGGCAGAGGTTAGCCGGGCGGCTCCGCCATCCGCTCTGGCCGGATCCAGCCGGTCCAGCCACGCTCGCGCACGAGGTCCAGCATCCGCTCCACGCGCGGGTCGGACTCGATGGCAAGCGCGTCCAGGAGGTCAAATGTCAGATCGTCGTGCGCCCCCTCGCCGGGGCTGATCTCGCCGGAGGCGTATGCCCGCTCGAGCAGGCCGGCCATCATGTCGGCGAGTTCCTGCACACGGGGGTCGTCGTCGCCCGCGTCGCTTTCGAGGAGCTCCGACCCGAGCCGGTAGAGCCGGACGAGTTGCGGATCATCGAGCTGCGCGAGTTTCACGGTCATCAGCTCGCGGATGCGATCGGGCCAGCGAGCCGCGAGCAGGATCCACGCGTCCCGCTCAGCCTCCACCATCCGCTCTGACGCCCCGATCTCCCGAAGCCGACCGAGATAGGAGATCACCTCCGGCGGGAGCGTCAGGCTGTCCCCGGCGGCGAGCTGGGCGATCTGCTTGCGGCTGGTCTCGAGCCGTTCGATCTCGTCGCGCAGGTCCCTGTCGATCCGCTTGACCGCTTCGGCAAAGGCCGGTGCGCCGGCTTCGAGCATCTGACCGATCTGAGACAGCGGCACGCCAGCGTTGGCGAGGGTGCGGATCTTGATGAGGGAAACGACTGCCTTCGCGCCATACCGCCGGTAGCCCGACGCGTCCCGCTCCGGCTCGGGCAGTAGTCCGATCTGGTGATAGTGCCGCACCGCCCGCACCGTGACGCCGGCATACGCCGCCAGTTGACCGATCGTCAGCATGCTCTGATGATGCCCTCAGGAGATCCTCCGGCGGTAGGAGATATTAGCGACGACGTAGGCGACGACGAGGATCCCGGCGCACCATGCGAGGGCGATCCAGATGCTAGAGCCGACGGGCCGCCGCGTGAACAGGTCACGGATCGTGTTGACGATGGATGTCGCCGGCTGATTGTCGGCGAAGGCGCGCAACGGGCGGGGCATCGTGCGGGTGGGGACGAAGGCCGAGCTGATGAACGGCAGGAAGATAAGCGGGTAGGAGAACGCGCCCGCGCCGTCCACGCTCTTCGCGGTGAGGCCGGGGATGACGGCGACCCATGTCAGTGCCAGCGTGAACAGGAACAGGATGCCGATGACCGCGAGCCAGGCCAGCGCCCCGGCGTCCGAGCGGAAGCCCAGGCCGACGGCGACGCCGACGACGACCACGAGCGAGATCGCATTGGCGGCCAGCGAGGTCAGCACGTGCGCCCACAGCACGCCCGGCCGGGCGATCGGCATGGACTGAAATCGCTCGAAGATCCCGCCGTGTGCGTCGGTGAAGAGCCGGAGCGCGGTGTAGGAGATGCCCGACGCGATGGTGATGAGCAGGATGCCGGGGAGCATGTAGTTCACGTATGAGACCGTCCCGGTGCCGATCGCGCCGCCGAACACGTAGACGAACATCAGCATGATGGCGATCGGCATGATCGCGGTCGTGATGATGGTGTCCGGACTGCGTGTGACGTGACGCATGGTCCGTCCGGTGAGAACGGCGGTGTCGCCGAAGAAGTGCGTGGTCATTGTTGTTCCCTTAGCTGCCGACGACTGCGAAGAAGACGTCCTCGAGGGAGGGCTGCTTCTCGACGTATTCGACCTTGGCGGGCGGCAGCAGCTGCTTGAGCTCGGCCAGGGTGCCGTTGACGATGATCCGGCCCTGGTGGAGGATCGCGATCCGATCGGCGAGCTGTTCCGCCTCGTCCAGATACTGGGTGGTGAGCAGCACGGTCGTTCCGCCCTCGGCCAGCTTCCTGACGGCCTGCCACACTTCGATGCGCGCCTCCGGATCCAGCCCGGCCGTCGGCTCGTCGAGGAAGATGACCGGCGGGTGCCCGATGAGGCTCATCGCGATATCCAGCCGGCGGCGCATGCCGCCGGAATACGTCGCTGACCTCCGGGCGCCCGCCTCGGTCAGCGAGAACCGCCTCAGCAGGTCATCCGCGATCGCGCCCGGGTCCTTGAGGTGCCTCAGCCGGGCGACCAGGACGAGGTTCTCCCGCCCGCTGAGGATCTCGTCGACGGCCGCGAACTGCCCGGTGAGACTGATGGACTCGCGTACTTCGGCGGCCTGCGCCGCGACATCGAAGCCGTTGACCCGGACAGTCCCCGCGTCGGCCGCCAGCAGCGTGGACAGGATCTTCACCACCGTGGTCTTGCCCGCCCCGTTCGAGCCGAGCAGGGCGAAGATGCTGCCCCGCGTCACCTCGAAATCCACGCCGCGCAGCACACGCAGCTCCTTGTACGACTTCTCCAGGCCGCGCACGTGGATCGCGGGCCCCCTGACCTGATTGGCCGCTGGCGGGATGCTCATGATCGCCAGCATGGAGGGTTGACGCTGCGTCAAGGTCAAGCCCTGTTAAGACCCGAGATTTCCGCGCTGTTCGCTACCGTCGGCTCTTCCAGTCGCGCAGCCAGCCCTCGAATTCGACGGCAACGATGCGCTCGTCGTGGACACCGGCCGCCTCGTCCGAAGCCAGCCATACGATCGGCGGCCCCATCACGGCGGGATCGAGGAAACTCCGGCCCTCGGCCACGACGTAGGACGGCAGCATGCCGGTGACCGTCGCGCCACCGGGTAGCAGCAGGTTGACGGTGACGCCCCTGTCCCGCAAATCGGCGGCCATGATCCGGGACAGTGCCTCGCTGCCGGCCCGGGACGGTCCATAGGGGACGAACCCGGCAAGGTGCATAGTCGAATGGTTCACCGAGATGTTGACGATGCGGCCGCTGCCGACGGCCAGCATCCGCGGCGTGACCTCGCGCGCCACCAGGAAGTAGCCGGTCAGATTGGTCTCGATCACCGCACGGAAGCCGTCGGCCGGCACCTCCCAGAAGCCCAGCGGGTCCGTCATGAAGCGCGGGTTGACGGTGCGCATGCCGATCCCGGCATTGTTCACCAGCATGTCGATGCCGCCGAGCCGCGTCCACGCTTGGTCGATCGCCCGCACCACCGAGGACTCGTCTCGCACGTCCAGCTCGATGCCGACCGCGCCCGGCAGCTCCACGGCGATCGCGGTCGTACGCGCGGCGGACCGGCCGGTCAGCGCGACTGCCGCTCCGGTCCCGGCTAGCGCGGAGGCCATCGCGAGGCCCAGGCCACTTGTGCCGCCGGTCACCAGAACCTTCAGCGGTGAAGCACTCATGATCGCGAGGCTAGGGGATAGAGCGCTCTCGAAGTCAACCGTCTAGTTACTTGGTTACGCGGCTCGGAAGGTGTGGTGTGCGGCGAACCGGCCACTCAACGCCGGCTCCGGCCGTGGATCGCCGAAGGCGCGGGCCACAGCGGTGCGCGCCCAGCGCATACGGGCGATCGCCGTCTCTGGGTGATCACCGTAGGCCTGAGCGACCAGCGCCACGCAGCCCAGCTCGCCGAACGCACCGAGGGCCGCGTTGACGGCTTGCTGGACCTGTATGGCGCCGGGCTCGCAGGAGCGCTGAAGCGGCGATGCGAACAGCGCCTCGGCCCGGGTGGTGCTGATCCTGAAGTCATGTCGCGGGAACGACATCGCGGGCCTCCTTGACTGAGGGCTACCTTTATTACACCGCTGGGGTCTGACATTTTCGGCGGCCCCGAGGCTCACCGTTGGTGTGTCAGGATTTCCTGGTACCAATTAAGTTAGGAGCGCCGTCCGGGCCGGAAAATACTGCCAGCCGGTGTCTCCGGGGTGGGGTTAGGTGCACCCCCGGCCGGGGGGATCGCACTCCCCGGACGGTGCGCTGTGCGAAGGTAGACCCGTGGATATTGAGACACAGGACACAGTGGTGGTCAGCGGGGCTGGGACTGGCATCGGCCGGGCGGCCGCTCAGCGGCTGGCCGCCGCCGGGTTCGGTGTCATCGCGGTAGGGCGTCGACGCCAGCCTCTGGATCAGCTGGCCACCGAGCTGGGGCCGCAGGGCGGGGTGGTGCTCGGGCGGTGAACCGGCTGCGGGACCGCCGCCGGTCAACACGGAGCCCGCCTATTCACGAATCGAGCAATTCAGGAGAAGCGCTTGCCGGCCGCCTCGGGTAACGTTTTTGCCTGGGTTTGCGTCGAGTGAATAGGAGGCGGCAGGCCGGAACATGTCGCAGAGCTCTCAAGGTGCGGCGGCCCAGGTCTTCGATGAACACATCTCAGAATGGACGCAATGGCGAACTGCGCCATGGAATCACCTGCGTTACCGTCTCGTAGGCCGGATCCTGGCCGAAGCTGCCCGGCGGCTGGGCGGTCGCTGTCGTGTGCTGGACGCTGGAGGCGGTGACGGTGGCGACAGCATTCCACTGGCGCTGCGAGGTCACGACGTTACCATCCTTGATCACTCAGCGGCCCTGCTTGAGCGTGCGGCAGACGCCGCCGCCAGTGCTGGTCTGGGCAGCCGGGTCCGAACGGTGTGCTCTGATCTGTCGTATCTGCCTGAGGCGGCTGCTTCGAATCTGTCTCATGGCTACGACCTTGTGCTATGCCATAATGTCCTCAATCATTGTGGCGACGTGCCTGGCACTGTGGTGCGTCTGGTAGGGGCGCTCAGGCCGGGAGGGGTCCTTTCGCTGATGGCGCCTAACCCGGCGATGGACGTGCTGTCCATGGCCGTGCGTCAAACCTGCCCCGCCCGCGCCCGCGCGATGCTTGATGAGCCGACAGTGCGATCGGAGACCTTTGGCTGCGATATGCGGCGACTGGACCCGGACAGCGTCGAGGTGGTTCTCGGGCTTGCCGGATGCGTCGTGACCGATCGATTCGGGATACGGTGCGTGACTGATCTCATCGCGGACAACAACCTCAAGTCGGATCTGTCGTTTGCCGCCGACCTGGAAGAGCTTGAGTTGGCCTTGTACGATAGAGAACCATTTCTGCGCACAGCCCGCTTCTGGCTGCTCCTCGCCCAGCATGACAGCGATCTCGAGAGCGGCTGACGGATTCCTGGCGCGTTCAACCGCGTAAATTGCTGTAGTTGAATAGCCATCTTATGCCTGCCAGCCGAGACGGCGCCGCGGATCCTTGACATGAAATCTTATCGCATGGAACGTTAGGATACGCCATTCGACCACCATCACTCGTGGATCGGTGGCTTAGGGAGGATCCATGCATAAATTGCGGAAGTCGATACGGCGACCTCGCCTATGGCGTCTGATCGTCGTCATCGCCGCGGTCGTCGGTTTCAGCGCGGCCGCACCAGTCGTAAGCAGCCATGCCCGATCCGCGTCATCGATACTTACGTCGACATCAAAGACCCGCGGTTCGGACGGAAAATACTACACGGCAACGAACCACCTAGTCGCAGCCGCACTACGGCCCGATCAGGAGTACCTGCTTGCTTGGGCCGGATCGGTCAATCCAAACGACCCAGACTTCTTGGCCGTTATAGATTCGACCAAGGGTTCTCCCGAGTACGGGAAAGTCGTGAACACCGTCACGGTCGGACCAGGGCTGCAGAACGAGCCTCACCACATGGAATATATGTGGCATAAGGGAGACATGATCTATGCGGGCGGTCTTGCTTCCGACACGATATTTGTGTTCGATCCTACCCGGCTTCCTCTGCTGAAACTAGTCGGTATAAACCTACCTATGGACACTCCGTGTGGCAGTGTTCCTGACGCATTCCAAATGCTGCCTGACGGCACAGCATACGGAACGGAAATCGGCGGCCCAAACGTGTCGGGACCATGTACCTACACCAACGGCCAGGTTAGAGTGGGCAACGGTTACGCCGGGTCGCCAGGCGAGGTACTTCATATATCTCCCACTGGTAAGACGCTAGCGGAGTCTCCCGCAGCCATCGCGGGTACCTCTGCCAGTGACTCGGCAAGTAACTGCACGGACATCCCTGCGATTCCGCAGGCGACATGCGCGAACCCACATGGGATCGCTATTCGCCTGGACTTGCACCGAATGGTTACAAGCGACTTTGTGGAGATACGTGACGCTGACCCGAGTATAGTAACGCCGGGCGCGACTCCGCAGGGCGGTCCCGATCCCACGCACATTGTCCGCGATACCGTACGGATCTGGGATATTTCCAACGAGAACGATCCTCGAGTCATTTCCGTATCGACACTACCGGTAGGTCCGCGGCCAGAGCAGCAGACAATGGCCAATGAAAACAGGGCTGCGATGGAACCCGCGGTGACTAATCTTCCGGGTCATCGTGGCGCGTTCGTAGAGACCATGTGGGGCGGCGTGATCTATTACACGCCAGATGTGACCAAGCCGAATCCTGTATGGACTGAAGTATTCGACGATGAGACCGCGTACGGTAAATTTGACAGCTCCCTTGACAGCGGCGTCGATGGCGGTTCCTGGCTCGCTGTGAGCCCAGATGACAAGTACCTCTTCCATGCAGTCATGGGTACTCAAATCGGAGCTTCAAAGAGCAAGCCGCGTGGCATGCTCTATACATTGGACATCCAGAAGCTGCTGGCCTCGGGCGAGCATCCTCAGTGCGAGATCACCAACCTCTACGAGGTCCGTCATGGCGGCAGTGCTCCGGATTGCCCGTCGCTTGCCGGTGTGGCGCCGATCATGGACACCTCGAGCGGTGGACCGCATTGGGGAGCAATGAACAACTTCGCCCACATCGGCCGGACCGGTCTGTACCGGGAGACGAAGGATATCTCGCAAATCGCCGTATCAAACTACTTCGTCGCCGGTACGGGACTCGACGGTAACCACCTTGTCTGTTTGTACAACATCGCTAAAGATGGCGCACCGAGCCTGGACACGACCTTCCGCGATGAGATGACAGGGCAGCCCTGCGTGGACTTCAACCGGACCGACTGGCCACAGGGTCCGACGGGTGCCGCGCGGCCGCATGGAGTGTTGTTCGTGGTCCCGGCAGCCAACCTGGCCGGCTGAGTGATGTCCGGTACCTCCTCGACAGCACGTCGCCGTACTCGCCGCATCGTGGCGAGCATCCTGGTGATGCTCGCCACGATGCTGGCGGGCCTCGGACTCCTCGGGCTGACGTCCGCTCCCGCCAGCGCCGTGCCTGTGCACGCGACGTTGCTTACCACCAGCCCGGCGGACGGATCGATCGTGGCGACAGCGCCCGAAGACGTCGTTCTCAGCTTCGATGATGTCGTCACGGTCAGCCCGGACAGCATTGAGGTGTTCAGCCCCACCGGTCATCAGGTGCAGGATCCTCCGGCCACCACGGGCACCTCGGATTCGGTAGCGGAGGTCGGCCTGCGATCGGGCCTCGGCCGGGGAACCTATACCGTCAGCTGGCAGGTCGTGTCGGACGATTCCCATCCAGTGAGCGGCACGTTCGCCTTCTCAGTCGGCGCGCCCAGCCGCAGCCTCATGCCTGCCGGCGTGGGGCTCATTTACCGGAGTCCTGCAGTCATCGGGGTGGCGTTCGGCGTCGCACGCTGGCTCGGCTTCGTCGCCTTCGCCGTGCTCATCGGCGGTGTGGCGTTCATCCTCATCGGCTGGCCTGCCGGAACCCGTGACCCGGTAGCGAATCGCCTGCTGACCGCATCGGTGGTTGCTCTGGCCGGGGCGACGCTGGCGGAGCTGGCGCTGCAGGGTCCTTACACCGCTACGAACGGCAAATCCTTGTTCTCGCTGGGAATGCTACGAGCAGTGCTGGTGAGCCGGTTCGGCCATGCCCTTGAGCTGCGACTGATCCTGCTTGCGGCGGTGACCATCGCGATCGCGTACGTATGGCCATCGCTCGATGGCCATACGCGCACCGGCACGGCGGCTGCTCCTGCCGTGAGGCCGGGCGCCGTTCTGGCCTGGGCGGTGAGCTCCGCGGGGCTCGCGGCGACCTGGTCCACCGCGGATCACGCGGCGGTGGGCGCAGAGATCGGCCTTTCGATCGCCGCGGATATTGCGCACCTGGTTTCCATGGCCGCGTGGACTGGTGGGCTCATGATGCTCTCCGGTGTGCTCCTGCGGCAGCGCTCCGTGCGAGCTCATGCGGAGCACACGTGGTCCCGCACCGCGGTGACGGCGGTACGGCGGTTTTCCGCGCTGGCTATGATCGCCGTGATCGTGCTGGTGATCAGCGGAGTTTATGAGGCGTGGCGCAACGTCGGCGGATACGGGACTCTGGTGCACACCAGTTACGGTCACATCCTCCTGTTCAAGAGCGCCGGCCTCGCCTTGCTCGTGTTCCTGGGATATCTGGCGAGAACGCGGATCCGACGGCTGACGCCGATGCCGGAGGCTTCACGGCGCGTGCCTGTCCAGCCTGCCCGGGTTCGAGTGCTCGCGGATGGCTCCCTAGGTGCCGCGGAGTCCCGGGAGGAACCACCGGGCGTCCGCGCTCCCGCTTCGAATGTCACCATATTGCGCCGGCTTCGCATATCTGTCCTGGCTGAAATAGCGATAGTGCTGATCGTATTGGCGCTTTCCGCCGTCCTGGTGGAGATGCCGACCGGGCGAGAGGCGGCCCATTCCATCTCGCGGCAGGCGACGAGCGGGGCTCCGGACTTCGGCCGGCTGACACACGTTCGTCAGGAACTGAAATGAGGTGCCGATGGCTCGCACTCGAACGATGTCGCTGCCACGCCCAGGCGTTATGGTCAGGCTGACCGGCGGAGTGCTGATCGCCGCGTCGCTGGCGGGAGTGCTCTGGCTGGCTATCGTCGCTGTTGCGGCCGGGCCACCGGTCGCATTCGGTGCGGCGGCATTGGCTGTCTGCCTGCTCGTCGGCGGCTCCGCCGCCGTGGTCCGGGTTGCGCGCGCAGCGGAGGGGCTGACTGGGATGGTGGCAGCCGGAACCGCGACGGCGGTCTTCGCCGGCCTGCTTGGCGCGATGGTGATGGAGCAGCCGTCACCTCTGACCGGCGTGTCGGCGCTAGCGGATCTCCGGTTCGGGAACCAGCCCGTCCCGGTACTCGTGGTCCCGGGACGCCCGGGCTGGAACCTGGTCCACGTGGATGCCACGAATGCCGCGGTGGGGCTGGACGTGTATCACATGACGCCGGCCGGCCCGCGGCCCGGCACCACTGGCGTCTGGGCGCTGGTAAAGCTGCCGCCGGGCAACGCGACCGTGCTCGTCCTGCACGGTGGCGCCAGCGCGGCGATCCAGCTGCGGACCGGACAGGACGTTACCCCGGAGCCCGCGCTGACCGGATCTGACGGGCCGGAGTGCGCCAGCGCCGTACTCGGCGCCTTGATCGCGGGTCAGGAGACACCGCTGCGCCGCTGCCCTTCGCAGGAGCTTTCGCCGGCTGACTCGGCGGCACTGCGTGGAATGATCGGTTTCATCGCGGCCCGCGGTATGCGGCACGTGACGCTCGTGAGCGATACCTCGCCGCGGTCATTGCTGGCCGCCAAGGTGGTTCGGACGGTGTGTGAGGCACACCATATCGCCGTGGGAACACCGCGTGATCATCCCGGCGGGCCGGTGGTCATCGTCTCCGGCTGGGCCGGCGCCGATTCCGCCTTGAATCAGGTGGCCGAAGGCCAGCTTCCATCCGAAGGGACCTATCTCGGGCCATGGCTGCTTGACGAGCCCCTGCTCGAGTATCCGGCCGGGCAGTTGCTCCCCCTCGGCTTCGATCTGCAGGATCACGCCGCCTTCAGCTACCTGGAGACATTGAACAGGCGCTTTCCCGGGGAGGTCCCAACCGAAGCGGGATACCTCGGCTGGCTCACCTCCAAAGGAACCGCGCGGAGCGCCCTCACGGGCAGGGCAGAACTCTACGCCGCGTCGACCGTGTACTTTCCTGGCGAATCTGGGCACGCTGGTCCTCAGTACACCTGGCTCCCGCCGGGTGGCATCAGTCAGGTGAGCGGTGTGCTCGGGAGCTGAGCAACTCGGGTCGGTTGTTCATCCTCGATCACGGCGGTGTTCCCCGCTGCTTGAGTTCCTGCGCGAAGATCTCCCATGCGTCGGCGCAGCGGCGAGCGAGCTGTGAGATGTTCTCCGCTTGATACTCGGGAACAACGTCGATGAGCTTCCGCCACTCCTCGAGCCCACTGACATGGGCATGAAGCCAGCGAAGCAGTTCTCGCCCGGATTCGGAGTGCCTCAGTGTCGGGTCCTTGACCAGCCGACCCATGATCGCGATGCTGTCGGTCCCGTCGTTATCGCTCTCGCGCCTAATGGCTCGTTCCGTCGGCGGTGCCGAAACGGCGCTCACTTCGTCGTCTCTGCTTCTGGTGTTCTCGGTATGCCCGACATCGACCGGGTCCTGGCCACGCTTGATTCGCTTGCGCACGTCATGGGCAGTACCTATGGAGATTCCCGCCTCGTTCGCGATCTCGCGCAGGGGCGCATCGGGGCGAGCAGCGATAAGTTCTACCGCACGCTGCCTGCCGGCCCGGCTGCTCAGGGGTCGGACCCTGCCGTCGGCTCCGACGCGAGGATTCAACCGCGGACTTTTCGGAGTTGAAAGCCGGATGGCGGCCACCGTTTTATCGGCGAGACCAGCGTATGATGCGATGATCCGGTCCGAGAGATGCGGTTGGATGCTGATTATGCGCGCGGCGGCGGCCTTACGCTCACCGAGAGTGAGCGGTAGCCCGTGCGCTATATTCTCTCTTACGGCGCGAATGAATGCGTCATCTTCGCTACCGTCGAAAAATTCGGCACGTACGGTTCTGTCGCCACGAAGTATTGCTGCCCGGAACCGATGCGATCCATCGATGATTCTCATAGTCCGACGATCTATAAGAATCGGCGGAAGCGAATCAGGATCGATCTCGGCGAGCCTTATCGTGTGATCTTTGTTTTCGCCTGACAGGCGTGGCGATTCTGCAAGCGTAATAGCGTCTACGCTGACCAGATATATTTTTTTCTCTTCGCCTGGAAACCGCGGGTTTATTTTTGCGCTCGCCTGCCCGCCTCCGGCCGCAATCGACATCAGGGAGTCTCCTCCGCCTTCCTGCATCCCAATTTCTGGCGACTAGGACTATATGAAATGAAAGCACCAAGATCAATCGCTCGGCGCCCCGGGCTGTGTTGCGCATTTGGTGTAGCTTGTTGCAGCGTCTAGAGGAGTCTGCCTATGCGGGTGATGTTGATCAGAAGTTGCCCGCAGAGGCGGTGGCAGGGGCGTGCCGCACGCGCTGCCGCGAAGCCTGCCAGCGCAAACTGGCCGGGCTTCCTGAACATCCGGGAAGCTGAAGTTGGCGCGCGAAGCACGCGTAGCCCCGACGATTGACGCACAGAACGCAGGGTAGTTTTAAAGTTTGCCGATACCCATGGCTCCCTGGTGCGGAGAAGGCGAAGGATGGTGGAACTGGTGAGCGACGTACATGAGATCAAGGCCCAGCAGCGAGCGGGCTGGGACGCCGTCAGCGCCGGATGGGATACCGCCCTCGAGACGTTTGAGCGGGGCGCGATGTCAGCGACCCGGCGACTGCTGGAACTCGGCGGCGTACGAGAGGGACAGACGGTCCTGGATCTCGGGACCGGCGTAGGTGAGCCAGCGCTCACCGCGGCGACCCTCGTCGGACCCAGCGGCCGCGTCGTCGGTCTCGACTTCTCGTCATCGATGCTTGCGATCGCCCGTCGCCGTGGCGCGGCGCTGAGCAACGTCGAGTTCGTCGAGGGAGATCTGGAATACGTCGATTTCCCGGAACGGTCATTCGATGTCGTGCTCAGCCGGTGGGGGCTGATGTTCGCCGTCGACCGTTCCTCGATGTTCGAGCGCCTCAGGAAAATCATCGTGCCAGGCGGCGTGCTCGCCGCGGCGGTATGGGGACCGGCGTCCTCGGTCCCTATGCTGCAACTCGGCTTTGAGCCGCTCGTCGCACGACTCGAACTTCCTCCGCCTCCTCCTGGAGCTCCCGGGCCGTTCAGTATGTCTGACGGTGACCAGGTGGCGCATGAGCTCAAGGCGGCGCATTTCAGCGAGGTTTCAGTAACCGAATTCACCGTGCCGTTCCGCGTGGCGAGCATGCAGGAATACGCTGATATGACCAAGGCGCTTACGCCGCCCAGCATCAAGAACATGATCAAGGAACGGTTTGGATCGGTGGACGATCCTGCCACCTGGAAGGCCGTGGGTGAGACTGTGGCGCCGTATGCCAAGAATGGCGAGATCTCACTTCCATCTACCGCATTGTGCATTCGCGCGGTCGCGTGACGAGAATCGCGAGTGCAGGCCTTCTGGCCTGTGTGAGCGGCCGGTGCCGGTAGCGGCACGGTCAGCGCCATGAGCGATGTTCGACGTCATTTTTGAGGTTCTGCTCGTAGCAGGTTACCCTGAGTTATAAAGGTGCCCGTTCGTCCATAGGCAGCGGAATCTGTTCCCGTATGCATAATCAGCGAATGGAGAATTGGAACTTGTCTCGAGGTGCACATATCCTGCGTCTCTACGGCGCTGGAGCCATTGACCATCTGGATCCGGTCAGCGCGCATGAACCTCAGGCACGGCAGATCACGAGACTCTTTTCCCGGCAACTCTTCAGCTATTTTCCGTCCCCGGACCCATGCAGTTGGAAGGCGATCGCGCCGGTGCCGGACATCGCCCGTGACGTACCGAGTACCTACAATGCGGGATTGGGTGCCAGTCATCTCAGCTACGTCGTGCATCTCCGGCCCGGTGTTTTCTGGGACACCGATCCGCCGCGCGCTGTGACCGCACAGGATGTCGTGCGCGGGTTCAAACGCCTGGGTAACCCCGTGAGTCGGCCACGAAATCTCACGTACCTCACCAGCACCATCCGGGGCTTCGCCCGGTACTGTGAAGAGTACGCCGCTTCCCTATCGGGCTACGAGGTCACGCCCGACCGTCTCGCCGCTTTCCAGAACGGGCATGAGATCCCCGGTGTATTCGCGCTCGATGATGAGTCGCTGGTGATAGAACTCTTCAGGCCGGCGCTCGATGCGGTGAATATCCTCGCGTCAGCATGCGTTGCCCCGGCACCTGTGGAATATGACGCCTACATACCAGATAGTGCTGAATTCCGGCAGAACATCAGATCGACAGGGCCATATCGCCCGGTTGGCTATCAGCGAGGCACAGCACTGGTATTGGAACGGAATCCAGCGTGGTGTCCGGACTCCGATCCGATCCGGCCAGCGTACGCCGACATCATCGACATCGCCGTCGGCGCCGAGCCGGCCGAGGAGCGGATACGAACGGGAGCGGCAGATCTTCCCTGGGACGTCGCGGCCGAGGCCAGCTTCATCGGATGCCTCCCCGCGGGGCTCGACTATCTTGTCTTCAACTTCCGCCGCGCGGCTGTCCAGGATCGGCAACTGCGCAGGACAGTGCTGACGGCCGTCGGCACGGCCGGATCGATCGTTCCGCCCGGGAACGACGGCCACCGGGCGAACGGCCTGGTGCCGGCCGCACCGCGGCCGGTGAGCTTTCCGTCAGGGCTGGAGCTGACCGTAGCGCACCTCGCCACGAGTGCCGTCAGCGCGCGGCCCTATCAGTCCCTCGCCGACGCTGGAGTGAAGGTCAGGCGCGTGGCCGTCCCGGCGGCAGAGTATGACGCCTTCCTCCGCGAGGGGAACTGGGATATCGCGGCCCTGTCACGCTTCCCGGACTGGTTCCACGACAACGGCCGCGTATTCCTGCAACCGCTGCTTCAGTCAGATAGCCCCGACAATTTCGGACGTTATGCCAGCCCCCGCGTGGACTGGCTGATTGGTGCGGCGCTGGATTCCATGATCGAGACCGGGCGTGCCCGAGCCGCTTGGCGCGCCGCGGAGCAGCAGGCGCTCCATGACATCGCGATCATCCCCTTTGCATACCGGTCCCTCGCGGCGCCAGGACCATGTGGCCGACGCGTCAGCTCGGCGGTACCGATGCCATCGATCTGCGGCCTCTACGACCTGTCGGGCGTGTCCCTAACCTCGTGAGGTATACGTGCGAAATGGAGAGAAATGACCGATAGCACTCTTGAACGAAGAACTGCGTCCCTGCGGAACGCCTCCTGGGATGACATCCGCGAGATATTCTCACTCGCCCCAGACACGATACATCTGAATACCGGAACAGTCGGCGCTATGCCGTATGAGGTACTTGACACCCTGGATCAGGTGACCCGTGAGTGGGCCGGCGGTCTCCTGGACGTATACGCGCCTACAATGTTTACAGATTACCGTGCCACCATCGGCAGGGCGCTCGGCGCCGACCAGGATGAGATCGTTATCTGCCACAATGCGACTGAGGGCATAGCGCGTGTCATCAACGGTCTCGACCTGCACGAAGGTGACGAAGTCGTCACCACGACACACGAGTGTTACTCGGTCCTTTCGAACTTCAATCTCCTACGCAACCGGTTCGGCATAAAGATCAAAGCTGTTACGCCGCCGACCGGTTACGACGTACGTGCAGAAGATATCGTGGAGCTGGTCGAAGCAGCTGTAACACCGCGTACGAAAGTGCTCGCCTTTGCCGCGATCACCCTCTTTACGGGCACCGCAATGCCTATAAGAATGCTATGCGATGTCGCGCAGCGGCATGGTCTTATTACCGTTGTCGACGGCGCGCTTCTGCCAGGTGTGCTCAACCGGAACCTACGCTCGCTCGGCGTGGACTTCATGGCCTGCTCGGGATCGAAATTCCAATGCGGTCCGCTGGGTACTGGAATCCTCTATGTGCGTAATAAGGTTAATCCAGAATATAACCGCTTGCCGTTGCCAGTATTCTGGCCAATCATTTCCACCTGGTATCCTATGCAGGGAAGTCCGCCTCCGCGCACCAGGACGCGCGTTGAAAGCGACAACATCGGCGATTATCTGCAGAGTGCGGGGAGCGCGAACCTGGCGCGCGGTGCTGGGCTGGCAAGAGCATCAGAGCTCTGGGACGAGATCGGCCGAGACCGTATCGAGGCGCGCACTATGGAGCTTGCCGACTTTGCCCGTGAACGACTCAGCCAGACGTTCGGCGAAGAGCGGATCTACTCGCCGTCGTCCGATTTCCGGCTGCGTTCTCCGCTCGTCGCATTCAACCCTTTCCGGCCATCAGACGCTTGGAATGTGAAGAAGTTCGCCGCGCTGACTGCCCGCCTGGCGGATGAATACCGGGTCTGGATACGGTGGACCGAGTTCAACGTGCCGAACTCGCCTCATCAGCATTATGCGGCCCGCTTCTCGGGGCACATCTACAACACCGATGAGGAAATCGATCACGCCGTGAGGCTCATCGCCCGGATCGCGAGCGCGGAGTCCGGGTCATGACAGAGATGATCTTCATGCCGGGAGGCGAGTTCCGCATGGGCGCTCCGGCCTGGGTCCTTGACTGGCTGGCCCAGGAGCGGCAGTCGTTCCCCCGTGAGTGGTTTGCCGACGAGACACCGCAGATCACCGCTACGGTGAGGCCCTATTTGATCGACCGTGCGCCGGTGACATGCCGCGAGTTCGAGCGGTTCATCTGTGATACCGGCTATGTGACCGATGCGGAGCGAGCCGGGATCGGCATGGTTTACGGCGATGACTTCTGGGAGGAACGCGAGGGAGCGTGCTGGCGCAGCCCGGCCGGTCTGGTAAACGGAATCGAGGACTACGGTGATCATCCGGTCGTTCATATCTCGTTCGGAGACGCGCAGGCCTACGCGCGTTGGGCCGGCAAACGACTCCCGACCGAGGCGGAATGGGAACTAGCCGCCCGCGGTCATGATTTCCGGATGTGGCCCTGGGGCAACGAGTGGTATGGCTACTGCGCGAATACCGCTGAATATCAGGCGAGCGGCACGCTGGCCTCGCTTGACGCGTGGCTCGATTGGTGGCGGTCTGTCCACCGGAGGCTGGGCCCGGTGCCACAGACCACGCCGGTTGGCCGGTTTTCCCCGGCGGGCGATAGCGCCGCTGGATGCACTGACATGGCCGGCAACGTCTACGAATGGACGGCCACGCAATCGTTTCTGTACGACGACACGACCGACTGTGATGCCACACTACGTACCGTCATGGGCCGATACCAGGTCATCCGCGGCGGATCGTGGATGAACTTTCGTTATCAGGTGCGCTGTACCGAGCGTTTCCATGGCGATCCGACTGGATGGTCAAACTTCGCGCTGGGCTTTCGCTGCGCGAGGAGCGCGAACAGGGGAGAGTGATATGACAACGATTGTCGTGCCGGCCGGGTGGGCGCATAGAGGGCGCACGAAATTCGAGGGCACCGCGGGCAGACTGACCGACGTGATCAAGGCATTCGTCATCGCCAACCCCGGCTACAAACGACGGCTCCTCGGCCCCGACGGTGAGCCGTTCAGCTATTTCAACGTCTATCTGGACGATGAGTTCGTCCCTCGTGCGGATCGGTGGGAGACGGTGGTGCGGCCTGGCGCGACGGTCACGATACTGCCACCGCTCAACGGGGGCTGAGGCATGCCGTCCGCACCCCGCTAGCTAGGAGAGCCACGCCTCGGGTGCCTCACCGAGCGCGGGAAACATCTCGTCCAGACGTGTGCGCTCGGCGCATGAGAGACCGGCCGACGCGGCGCGGATCGCTCCGTCAAGCTGCTCCGGCGTACGCGGCCCGGCAACGATGGCGGTAACGCCGGGCTTCGACAGTACCCATGCCATGCCTACCTCGGCTGGATCGCGCCCGATCTCGGAGCAGAACCGCTCATACCCGGCAATCCGGGCGCGATGGACAGCGAGAGCCTCTGCGGCGCGTCCCTGTGCTGACTTCACGGCGCGTCCCTCCGCGAGCTTGCGGAGCGCTCCGCCGAGCAGCCCGCCATGAAGTGGCGACCAGACGAGGATGGCGATGCCATAGGCCTGCGCGGCCGGGATTACCTCCAGCTCCGCGTTCCGGACCAGCAGGTTGTAAAGACACTGCTCGGAGGCCAAGCCGAAGCGGTGACCGCGTATGGCGCTTTCCTGGCAAGCGGCGATATGCCAGCCCGCATGGTTGGAGGATCCGACGTACCGGACCTTTCCCTGGGCAACGAGCATCTCCATCGCCTCCCAGGCGGCCTCCCAGGCGACGCTGCGATCCACGCGGTGCATCTGGTACAGGTCAATCCAGTCAGTACCTAGCCGACGAAGTGATTGCTCGCATGCCCGTACGATGTGCCTGGCGGACAATCCCTCGTCGTTGATCTCCGAGCCGAACCGGTTGCCGACCTTGGTGGCGAGCACGATCTTGTCGCGGCGGGCCGGACTGCCCGCAATCCAACGGCCAAGCAATTCTTCCGTGAAGCCCTGGTGCACTCGCCAGCCATAGATGTCGGCGGTGTCAACCAGGTTGATCCCCGCGTCCACGGCATGGTCCAAGAGCTTGTGTGCTTCGATCTCCTCGACCCTTCCGCCGAAGTTGACCGTGCCTAGGGCGACCTTGCTGATCTTCAAGCCGGTGCGACCCAGTTGAGCGTAAAATTCGCTGTCGTCCATTATGAATATTGTAAATCGCTATCATGATGAGAACCGCTAGTGTGAGCTATCAATGCTCATGCGTCAGTTTTCGCCGCAACGACATCGGCCTCGAGGGAGGAGGGCGATGGTGATTCCCTCAGCAGGTAAAGGTAATTCTCAGCGATTGACTGGTTTGGCTTACGGGTTCTTAGCCATTCATCGACTAGGCGTTCACCCTCGATATAGGTGACCGTGTAGGAGCGCCACAGCGGGTCGATCAGGAAGTCCACCATGTGTCGCGCACGCTCCCATGACAACAACGTCCATCGCTGCAAATGCTCAACGACATCGTCCGGGTCTATGCCGCGCTCGTGAAGCATAATCGCGGCATCCTGCCGGACCGGCAGCAAGGACCTGAGGCAGTTGTGGACTCTCTCGACGAGTTCACCGTCGATGTGGAGACCATGACTGGCGAGGATTTCAGAGGTCCATGGCCCCCAGCCTTCTGGCATGACCACGCGCAACGCTTTCTCTGCCATTCCCTCTGAAAGCAGGCATTGGGGCGTGTTTACCAAGGAAATCGTGTGTTCTTCCTCGCCGCGCCCGCGGACCAGCTCCGACTCCTTTATACAGTGCTCGGTATGATGTCCCGGATAAGACTCATGAGTAATAATCGTGGGCAACGCGGCGATGGCATCTCCGGCTTTGGCGTTGACCGCGACTTCCGACCGGAATCCGCCGAGGTAGCGGTTGAAGGCGTTCCATGGCTTGTCATGGACCATCTCGTACCGGATCTGGTCCGCTGCCGGGAGCGGGAACATGTCCCGCACATGAGCGGCCATGCGACCGGAGATGCTCTGCACCGTCGGCATCAGCTTGTCCGGCGGGATTCGGATCCGTGCGTGGTAAGCCTCCAGCCGGGTGGAAAGGGGCTCCGTCCCAGGCAAGAGATCCGCGATGGCGCGGTGGGCGTCCGCATACCGGTCGGGGGAGCCCATCGCGATGTCGACGTCGAAATAGGCGCGGATCTCGGCCGCGAACTCGATCTTCTCGCCTGCCAAGCGGCGCGCCGTGCATTCCAGGGCCTTGAGCTGGGTGGTAAGGAACCGTTGGCGGCGCTCATCCAGACCCGAATCGGCTACCCGGTCCCGCAGGCCGACGGCTGAGCGGGCGAGGTCCGCGGGGTCGGGCCGCGGTTCGGCGCGGACCCGTTCGGCGATCCGCGGATCGCCGAACCAGCAGTCGACGAAGCCGCTTACGAGCCTGCCTAGCCGGAGGCCGAGCCCCAGGTACTCATCCACCACGTTGTCATCCTCCGGCGCGTATGGCGCCACCTGGGTCATCTGCTGGTCTCCAGCCAGAGATTCGACAGATCGAACCAGCGGTCGATAGTCGGCATGGCAATCGCATTTCTCACCCGCTGGCCGCGTATATGGGGGATGGTCGGCGCGTGAACGAGTATCGGTACGATCGCGGCGTCCCTCATCACCTGGAGGTCGATCTCATGCCAGAGAGCGCTCGCCTTCGCGGGATCGGTCGCGCTGAGCGCCTCCTCTATGAGGCGATCGGTTTCGGCGTTGCTGTAGCAGCCGTAGTTGCCGGTGCCGCGCGCCTGGTTCGTCTGGAACATCGGCTGAAGGAAAGCCCGGCCGTTGTTGCCGAACCAGTCCGGAGTCCACGCCGGGGCCGATATGTCCCACAGTCCAGCCCGCGCGTTCGCCGGGTCCTGGAGAAACGGATAGTAGTCGGCGTGTCCCATCGCGATGAACCGGAGCGTGATGCCTACCTTCGCGAGGTCAGCGGCGATCGATTGGGCGACCTCGGGGTTCGCGTCGACATCGCGGTGGACAATCGTCAGTGTCAGGCCGTCCGCATAGCCGGCTTCGGCGAGCAGGGCCCGCGCCTTCTCCGGGTCGCCCTGGTCACCTGGGGTCTGGTAAAGGTCGAACTCCCGGTGACCGTAGTTGCCCGGAGGGATGGCCGAGTGTGCGGGCCACATGACGGTCCCGGCGCTGAGCCTGTCGAATATGCCAACGACCGCGGATTTGTCTATCGCATATGCGATGGCTTGGCGGACCGCCAGCTTGCCCATTGCCCCCCCGGAATTCGGGCTGACCATGTTGAACACCAGGTAAGGGTTCAGCGCATAGCCGAGGTTGTTGCCCGGGTCCGTCGGATTCAACTCGTAGGGCTCGGTGACGGGTGAGGCCCAGGAGAGATCGGCTCCGTCGGCGCGGATCCGCAGGCCGACCTCCTCTGGAGTCGCCTTCTCCATGGTGATCTCGATCCCGTCGAGGTACTGATGACGGACCGGATCCGTCTCCTGGCGCCACACGGGATTGGGTGCCATGCGAAGTTCCTTGCCGTGTACGTAGTGAGTCAGCCGGTAAGGGCCGATTGAGCGAACGTTACGCCGGAACTCCTCGCTGTCTGGAATCAGCGCATCGTATTCGACTGGCGCGGGGGAGGCGAACATCATCGCGAGGATGTGGACAAAATCCAGTGCTGGGCGGATGAGCTCGAATACCAAGACCGAATCATCGACCGCGCGCAGACCGGAGATGTCATGGCTGTTTTGGTACTCGGCCAATTTTTCAGGCGTTGCATCTACCGCCGGCACAGCCGCTGCATAGCCGTCACAGAATTCGCTCATCCCCTTGATGGTGCTGGTGAAATAGTGAATGGCACCGGCTTGGAATACAGGGTTGCACATCCTCTTGAATCCGCGCACAAAGTCATACGCTGTCACCTCACGCGGCGAGTCGGTGTCCCACTGGACGCCTTTGCGCAAGCTGATTTTGTAGGTCAGATGGTCCTCGCTCAATCCGCCGTTCTCCACCGTTGGAATCTCCGTGGCGATGTCGGGCACCGGGGTAACCTGTCGCCAGGACCGCAGGTGCCGCACCGGCCGGTAAGTGAACAGCTGGCGGGTGAACAGCCGAATAATCTGCCCGGACAGCATGTAGTAGGAACTCGCTGGATCGACATGGTCCATACTTCCGGGACCGTACATACGCAGAATACCGCCACGACTTGGCCGATCACCGCTCATGCGCCTCGCCTCCTTACAGACGACGTGGAAGGTAACACACACTTCCGGTGAACGACAAATATATCGTGGGTATCTCGAGCTTCCTTGACATCAACGCGACGCTGAACATACGGTCCTCCCGACGGCTCGGAGGTGGGCATGGCAATGCGCATAACTGGTTTTCGTCCTAGCGAGCAAAAAATTGTTCAATTGCCGCGTCGCGGTGGCACGCTTACGATGGTGGGCGTGGGGGATGTTGATAGTCTGGACCCTGCGCTGGCCTACCACACGGTCACTCGCGGCATTCTCCGGGCGTATACTCGCCAACTGGTTGGATATATTGCGCAGAAGGATCCCGCCGAAGCGGGACGTATCGTTCCCGATATGGCCACCGAGGTGCCGACTATAGAGAATGGCCGGTTGAGCACGGATGGCAGAACGTACGTGTTCACGCTAAAGGAGGGCGTCTATTGGAACGCTCCGTCGGGAATCCGGCCGGTGACGGCGCGCGACGTCGTCCGGGGCATCAAGCGGCTCGCCGATCCGAGGATGCCCAGTCCTGGCTTGCCGTATTACCTGAGTACGATTGCGGGAATGAGCGATTTCCGGGATGCGCTCGCGGAAGCACAGCGGACGGGGGACCCTATCTCCGAGCGCATGGAATGTCTCGACATCAACGGTGTCCAGGCGATTGGCGAGTCGGAGGTACGCTTTACTATTCAATATCCGGCTTCCGACTTCCTGAACATGCTGGCGCTTCCGTTCGCCACGCCGGCGTCGGCCGAATACTTGGCCCTCGTGCCAGGCAGCCCCGAAATGATAGCGGCAATAGTGTCGAACGGTCCGTATCAGCTCCGCCGGTACGTGCCCGGTGAGCAGATCACGCTCGAGCGCAACCCGGCGTGGGTGCCGGCTAGCGACTCGCTGCGTGCTGCCCACGTCGACCGCATAACAGTGCGGGAGGGCCTGACGGAGCAGGAAGCGTACGAACTCGTGGCGACCGGGTCCGCCGACATGCTGTGGGATATCCAGCCCCCCACGGAAAAGCTGCCCGAGTTGCTCGCTACGGGCGATTCCCGCCTGGAGATATACCCTGCCGGGCTGCTCAGCCCCTACCTTGTTATCAACTTTGCCAGTACGGCAGCCGGCGGGCACGCGGTGAGAAAGCGCGCCGTGCGTATGGCTCTCCAGTATGCCGTGGACAAGGCCGCCGTATCCGCGGTGTGGGGCGGCACGGCTTTCAACGCCATCGCGGACCAGGTCCTGCCATCGCTCTGCCATGCTCACCAGGAGGTGCATCCATACCAGACCGCTGGCGGACGTGGTGACCCGGAACTCGCGCGACGACTACTCGCTGATGCGGGCTATCCGGATGGCCTTACGCTGAGGATGGTCTTCCGGGATTGCGATATACACCCTGAGACCGCGGAAGTGGTGGGGGCCGCGATGGCTCGCGCGGGGATCCGGATCGAGATGATGCCGGTCCCGATCGACAAGCTTTTTTCGAAGTACTTCTCTTCGACCGGCTCGACGCTCCACAACACGTGGGATATCGCGCTCACCGGCTGGGAGCCGGACTGGTACGGAAATAATGCCCGCACGTACCTCCAGCCGCTATTCGACAGCCGGGCCGTTTCGCAAAATGGCGACTGGGGTTCGAACTTCGGTCATTACCGGAGCGAATCAGTGAACCGGTTGCTGGAAGAGGCACTACGCAGTGGCGACGAGATTCGCGCTGGCGAGCTGATGCGGGAGGCCGAGGTCCAGGTCCTCGCCGACGCCGCGGTCGTGCCGATCCTATTCGCCTATCAGTACTGGTTTCACTCCGGCCGCGTCCAGAATTGGCTGCCCTATCCAGTGCTTAATGGCGACCTCACCAACCTGTGGCTCGCCGCGGACGACGGTGATCAGAGGCCAAAATTTAGGAAGATGGTGCAAAGCCAAGAACGAAATGCCGAACACGGAGTACAACACGATGAATGATCCACGTTTCGTCTACACTACCTATATCGGTACGACGTCAGAGGAACTCTGGCGCGCATTGATCGAGCCCTCTCTGACGCGCCTGTACTGGGGAGGCTCCGCTCTGGAGTCGGACTGGAAAGCCGGTTCGCCAATCAAAACCCAGTGGGCGCCGGATATGGAATTCAAAGATCTCGGCCAGCGAGTTTTGATAGCCGAACCTCATCGGAGGCTCTCGTACACCTGGCATCTCTTCCAGCCGGAACATGCTGCCCGTTTTAGCTGGGGCGACGCTGAGTTCTCCCGGTACGCGAGCGAGAAGCGTTCGAAGGTGACCTTCGAGATAGAACCCAGCAAGGTTGAGGTGAAGGCCGTCAGGCTCACGGTCATTCATGACGACTTCGATCCGGGCAGCATGATGTATCAGGCAATCAGTGGTGGGCTCGCCGCGACCGGTGGCTGGCCGGCGGTGCTCGCCAATGCCAAGACCCTCCTGGAGACCGGCAAGCCTCTTCCGTCCGCTTTTTAACGACATACGAAGGGTGTCCGCCCCAGACCATCATTCCGGAGTGGACACCCTTCAGCGGACCCAGTCAGCCGTGGCCGTCAGGGAAGCGGTCCGCCACGATCGTGAGAATGATGTCGTGTTCGAGGTATGCCTTCAGTGCGGCGATGAGCTGAGTGAATCCGCCCATCGAGTCAGCCACCCTGGCGACGATCTCGTCACCGTTTCCGCCGGTGAAGCCGCTCTCCTTGATGGCGAGATAAGTGGTGTCGCCACTACGGGCGTCGAAGCGGAACTCGACCGTCGTGGCGCCCGGCGCCGGGCCCCATTCGAACTTGACGAGGCGGTTTTTCTCGAAGTCCTTCACCACGACAGGCACGGAGACGTTGTACATCTCCCAGGTCCATTCGACCTCCGCGCCGGTCTTCAGCGGGCCGGTGCTCTTGGTGAACCAGAACTTGGCCGTGATCGATGGGTCGGTCAGTGCTTTGAACACCTGGTCGACCGGACGGCGGATCAGGACGCCGGTATTAACGTCAGGAACCTTCGTAAGCTGCAGGTTCGTGTCAGCCAATGCTGTACACCTCCACTCTTTGTTGCTGTTGCGCGGCGACTCTACCCAGAGCAAGTCGCCTTATGCCGTGAGTTCGGGCAACCCTAGTAACATCAGGGTTGCATCCTGGCCGCAGGCAAGCAGCGAGCCGCGCGGAATCTTATGCCAGAAGGGGGATCCTGGCAACCAGGGGTGTTATATACCCTTCGCGATCATTCGGTGAGTATGGCCTGATCTGGGCCGGATTGCTAATATGCGGCCGTGGGAACTGCCTTCTAGTCTCATCACCGGTAGATCGTGATAGCCGGATAACCGTAGATCGCCATGATCCGTGTCCGCGGATCGCGAGAAAGAGAAATACGCTGATGACCAGTACGCTTCCTTTGCCAAAGATTGCTCCCGGCGGGTTGCCGCTTGTTGGCCATGCTCTCGCCATGAAGCGGCGCACGGGTGATTTCCTACTCTCTCTGCAGACAGGTGATCCTGTTGTACGGATACAAATGGGAAGAGCCCATATGTACGTCGTCAACGACCCGGATCTTATACGCGAGGTCCTGCGCGCGCCAAAGCAGTTCGCACGCGGCGGGCCGGTGATGGACCGGTTCCGGACAATGTTCGGCAATGGGCTCGGAGTTTCCGAGGGCGAGTTTCACCGGCGGCAGCGGGCGCTGATCCAGCCGGCGTTCCACCATAAGCGGATCATCGCCTACTCGTCGCTCATGAGCGATCAGGTGGCGTCGATGCTGGGCTCCTGGCGGGACGGCCAGCGCCGTGCGATCGACCGTGAGATGGATGAACTCGCGCTGGCGAACGTGACACATGTAATCTTCGCCGATGACTCGGGTCTCGATTATTCTCGGTTTATGGAAGCAACGGCGAATCTTTTGGAAGGGCTTTTCCGTCGTATTACTGACACGACGGGTCTCCTGACCCGGCTCCCAACTCCTAGCAATCGCAGATACCAGGAGGCGGTAGATTATCTCCGTGGCACGATCGACAAGGTGATCAGCGACTACCGCAACAGCGGAGTCGATCACGGTGATCTGCTGTCGATGATGGTAATGGCACGAGATGACAACGGCCAGCCCGCCATGACTGAGAAACAACTTCACGATGAGGTGATGACGTTTTTCATCGGCGGTAGCAATACTGTGAGCAATACGCTGTCGTGGGCGCTGCACGAGATCGCCACTCATCCTGACGTCGAGAAGCGGCTGCATGAAGAGGTCGACGAGGTGCTGGCGGGCCGGCCGGCCGGCCATGCAGACATCGAAAGCCTTGACTACACCAGGCGTGTGCTCACCGAAACCCTTCGAGTGCGAACCCAGGGACTTTTTCTCAGCAGGGTCACCACGTCCGATGCGGAGCTCGGCGGCTACAGAATTCCTGCCGGAGCGTCGGTTCTCTACAGCTTCTACGCCTTGAACCACAATCCTGCAATCCACTCCGACCCGGAATCGTTCGATCCCGACCGGTGGCTACCTGAGCGGGCGCGATGGATTCCGCGGGGGGCGTTCATGCCCTTTGGAGTTGGCGTGCACGGGTGTATCGGCGACCAGTTCGCCTGGACTGAAATGATTATTTCCCTGGCCACGATTACGGCGCAATGGCGTCTCGTTTCAGTTCCGGGGCACCGGCCACGGCCGAAGCCGGCGATCACGATGCCGCTGGACGCTCTTCCCATGGAGGTGCGCCGCCGGGATGTCGCGGCCGTCAGCAAGGCCGTCTAGCTGGTGAAAAGTATCTACGTCGGCAGCGGCAAGCAGCAGTCTCAGCTAAGGAGGGCTGGATCATGGGGAACACGGTCGTAGTCGGAGTCGGCCCGAATGTCGGCTTCGCTATCGCTCGCGCGTTCGGCCGCGAGGGCGACCTCATCGGCCTGGTCGCGCGCAGTGAGAGCCGTCTGGAACACTTCGTGCGGGAGCTCAAAGCGGAAGGGATCAAGGCCTTTGCCTTTCCGGCGGATGCCAGCGATCCGGCTCAGCTCACCGACGCCCTAGAGTGCGCAGGGGAGATACTCGGACCGATTACGACCCTCGAGTACAGCCCGATGGGCCCGTTCACATCGACGCTCGAGACCACCCCGGAGAGCGCGCTCGACGCGTTCCGCAGGCACACGCTCGGTGCCATCACCGCGGTACGCGCCGTCGCGCCGGCCATGGAAAAGGCGGGTGACGGCACCCTGCTGTTCACGACCGGCGCCTCAGCTCAGCTGCCGGTGCCAATGCTGGGCAGTGTCGGGATAGCGCAAGCCGCACTGCGCTCTCACCTTCTGTGCCTGCATCACGAGTTCGCGCCGAAGGGTATCTTCGTTGGTAACGTCTGCATTCACGGCCAGGTCAGTCCCGATGCGGGCTTCAGCCCAGACGAGATAGCCGATCTGCATCTGGCCATGCGCAGGGACCGCGACAAGCCAGAGCGAGTCATCGGCCAGCTACCACCCGGCATAAGCGTCTGAGGTCCCTGCCGGCTGGGACGGTACGGCCCTGGCTGGTCCCGGCGTCTGGTGTTCGACCTCGGAAGATTCGCGGTTGAGTCCACGTGGATCCGGAGCCCCACCGGCGGGTCAGCCTCGGCTGTCCGCCGAAGAAAACGATCATGCTTGGAGCTTGATGATGAGTGACGCGATCCTGCCCATGTGGCCCGTGGGCACCAGCAAGGACTACATCGAGGCAAGGATAGAACTGGCAAGGGCGGAGCGTGTACTTCGCGATCAGGTGGAGGCGGTTGCGGCAGCCCGGCGGCGGATGCCTCCGGGCGCGGTTCTGGGCGACTACACCTTCCAGGAGGGGCCGGCCGACCTGTTCGCGGACGACACCTCGCGCCCGGTGCGGCTCAGGGAGCTTTTCGGCGAACGGGGCACGCTGCTCGTTTACCATCTCATGTTCGGTCCCGAAGACGCCGAGGCATGCCCGATGTGTTCCATGTGGGTAGACGGCTTTAATGGGGTCGCTGCTCATATCGCTCAGCACACGTCATTCGCGGTTATCGGGAAGGCGCCGCTCGCCAAACTGCGCGAATGGGCTCGACGGCGTGCCTGGAATAACCTGCGCATAGTTTCCAGCTACGGTACGACGTTCAATGCCGACATGCGCGCTGAGAAGCCTAACGGCGAGCAACGCCCGATGATTAGCGTGCTGGGGAAGGATGGCACGGATGTTCGTCATTTCTATACCCTTCCAGCGAACTTTCTTGACGATGCGCAACGCGGTATAGACCTGCTTTCCCCGGTCTGGAACATCCTTGACTTGCTGCCGACAGGGCGCGGTGACTGGTATGCAGAGAACTCGTATGAAAGTGACTTGCGCTGAAAGCCGATCGACTGGAAGATACCGGGCATGCGAGTTGTCTTCATACCGGCGCCAGCGATAGGGCATTCATTCCCGATGGTGCCACTCGCGTGGGCGCTCCGGTCGGCGGGCCATGACGTCACGTTCGTCACGGGCGGGGATGGCCTTACGGTTACCCAGGCTGGGCTCATCGCAACGGATGCGTTGCCGGGCCTGACCACACTCGGCATGCTGTCGGGATTCGTTCGTGACCTGCCTGAACTCTTCAAGCCCTTCAATGGCTCGCCCATTGAGGAAATGAAGGAGCGAAAACCGGCCATTGTGGCGTCATGGGATCCGTATGTCGACTCCCACGTGGCGCTCGCTGAGCGTCTCAGGCCAGAGCTTGTGGTATACGATCCTATTTTCGGCGTGGGGCCGCTTGTCGCGGCCAAGCTCGGCATACCCGCGGTGGCGCTCGGAACTGGCCTTTGCCAGTATCTGCCGGAAATGCTCCGCGAGCTGCCTGCCGCCGTCGCGTTCCGTCGCCATGGGCTACGGGTCCCCGAAGGAATAGAGACCATCGCGACGTCGCCGTCGGCCCTCACCGACGGTCCGCCGTTGAAGCGGGTCATGCGATATGTCCCTTACAACGGTGGCGGTGTGCTGCCAGACTGGCTGGCCACCCCCGCGAAGCGGCCTAGGATCGCGGTCACCATCGGATCCATGCTGCCCAAAGTCCAGGGATTCGGACCGATCGAACGGGTCATCGCCGCCGCCGCCGACGTAGACGCGGAATTCATCCTCGCCCTGGGCGACGCGCCGATCGGCGTGCCCGACGACATGCCGTCGAACGTGCGGACTGTCGGCTGGATACCTATGAACGCGCTGCTGCGCACCTGCTCGGCGGCAATCCATCACGGCGGCGACGGCACGACCATGACATGCTGTGCACTGGGCGTTCCGCAGATGGTGCTGCCGAACGGCCCGGAGCGGTACACCAATGCCGAGTTGCTTCGCTCGCAGGGCGCCGCTTACGTCGTGGACGCCGAGACGCTCACGGCGGCGGCCATCAACGGGCTGATTACGAACGGAAACCTGCGCACGGTGGCGGAAGAGCTCCAGTCTGAAATTGCCTCTCGGCCGTCGCCCGCCGAACTTGTTCAGTGGTTGACCAGCCTTCCCTGATTCCGCGGGTTATATATCGAATGCGTCTTAAAATGATCGTCTACTGAGGAGGGAATATGAGCACCGCGACAGAGACCTGGAGCAATGGCGTCAGCAAGCTCTATGACGAAATGGCCGAGCTGATCGAGGTTCAGGGCAGCAGTATTCACGTTGGCTACTGGCTCGACGAGAATGACCGTACACCGTTGCTTGAGGCTATTAACCGATGCACCGACGTGGTTGTCGGCAAGCTGGAGCTCCGGCCAGGTCAGCGCCTGCTCGATATTGGCTGCGGAGTGGCGATGCCGGCCATCAGGCTGGCCCAGCGCACGGACGCCGACATCACCGGCGTCACGAACAGTCAGTGGCAGGTGAACGCAGGAACTCAGCTGGTAGGTTTCGCCGGTCTTCGGGGACAGGTTAGAGTCGAATTGGGCGATGCCGCGGCACTGAGCTATCCCGATGACTCTTTCGACGCGGTTCTTATGTTTCAGTCGCTGCAGCATGCTCAGGACCGAAAGCAATGGCTTCGTGAAATGGTCAGAGTGGTCAAGCCTGGCGGCCGTGCCGTACTCACGGACTTTACCGCGGAGGCGCCGCTCTCCAGTCAGGAGATCGAAATCCTGCATGGCGGTAGCATGATTCCGCCGCAGCCCGTTCCGTCGATTCTCGAAGAAGTCCGTAGCTGTGGTTTGACAATAGACGAGGCGGTCTCCTGCGGAGATCGGATACGACCGTCATATCCCGCCTACTTCGAGCGCCTCACACGGATGAGGCCAGCGTTGGAGGCCGCTATCGGCAAGGACAAGGTTGACGGGCAGGAGCAGGCGATGCGGCATCTCCTGCCGATCTACCACGACAAGATCGGGTATGTGATCATAACCGGGCATAAACCGGAATGAGGGGCGTCGGGATTGCCGGTCCCGACGCGCTGACGCAGCTCTTCACCCGGTCCGCCCTCGCCGCGGACGGCCTGTTCATGCCCAACGCCGCCATCCACGACTGGCTCGAGCAGCGCCGCCGGGATAACGACTTCGAGGTCACCGGTGTTCCGTTCAGCGAGCTGACGGGTTGGCGGTTCGAGCCCGGCACCGGAGACCTGCGTCATGTCAGCGGCCGGTTTTTCGCCATCCAGGGGCTGCGCGTGCGCACCGAGATCGCCGCCTGGTCACAGCCCATCATCAATCAGCCTGAGATAGGCCTCCTTGGGATCGTGACCAAGGAGTACGGGGGCGTCCTGTACTTCCTCATGCAGGCGAAGATGGAGCCGGGCTATGCCAACCTCCTGCAACTCGCCCCTACGGTACAGGCGACCCGGAGCAACGGGGCCGCCGTCCACGGCGGACGCAAGCCGCATTACCTGGAGTTGTTCACCTCGCAGGAGCACGTCCTCGTTGACTCGCTTCAGTCAGAGCACGGCGCGTGGTGTCTCCGCAAGCGCAACCGCAACGTCGTCGTCCACATACCTGGCCACGTGCCTGAGCGTGACGGCTTCTGCTGGCTAACGCTCGGCCAGATTCTGCGTCAGCTCCGCAACGACGACGTGGTCAATATGAACGCCCGCAGTGTGCTTTCCTGCATTCCGGTAGCATCCGGCCATAACGCGTCGGCCAATGGAGCCGGATGCGCCGGGCTCTGCACAACCGGGCGATCGGTTCGCCGGATTCTGCACTGGCTCGCCGATTTCAGGAGCCGGAAGGAACTGGTCCAGGAGATCATTCCCTGCGACAGGGTCGAACAGTGGCGACGGCTCCCGGACGAGATCGTCCATGTCGAGCGGCGGCGCTTTACGGTACGCGGAGTGCGGGTCGAGGCCGCCAGCCGTGAGATCGGTCATTGGACGCAGCCGCTGCTCTGCCCGGTCGATGCCGGCCTGGCCGCGCTGGTAATCTGCCGCGCCGTCGGCGAGACGCGGCTGCTGATGCAGGGCCGGGTGGAGGCCGGCACGATCGACGTCGCCGAACTGGCACCTACCGTTCAGTGCGTTCCAGGCGGCGACGAGGGACCTCCACCGCGGTACCTCGGCTGGGTCCTCGCAGCCTCCGCCGAGCGGATCCGCTACGACGCGGTCCAGTCTGAGGAAGGCGGACGCTTCTATCACGCACGAAGTCGCTATATGATTCTGGAGGCTGATGAGGAGTTCGCCGCGCAGCCGCCTGACGACTACATCTGGGTTACTTTCGGGGCTGCCACGGAGCTAACCGGTCTTGGTTACCACCTGAACGTGCAGGCCCGTACGTTGATCGCGGCCTTGCGGAGCATCCTCGCCTGATTCCTCAGCCCCTGTCCGGTGCCGCCGCGATCACGCTTACAGTAAGGTCTACCAGTGCGGCTCCGGAGAGTAGCGCTATATTATTTTAAGTGTATACGCGCCCCTTGCCGCGCCGGGCTGGCCCGCTGACCGGCCAGCCGTCGCGGCTGCGAGATGGACGGGTCAACCACGGAGGAGGATTCGGCGGACATGACAGGTAATATCAGCGCCGCTGTTACCGGCAGTGCCACTGAGCAGCCTGCGGATAAGGTTCCAGTCCGCCTGTGGCTCGGTCTGATCGCGCTTGCGCTCGCCACGATGATGCATGGCGTCGACGCGACGATCGTCACGGTAGCCAGCCCAACCATCAGCCGTGATTTGCACACAGGACTCTCCGAGCTGTTGTGGATCACAACCGGCTACATGCTCGCTTACGCCGCATCGCTGGTGGCGGTAGGCAGGATCGGTGACCGCTACGGTCACCGCCGCATCTTTCTGGCAGGCATAATCGGTTTCATCCTCAGCTCGGTTCTGGCCGGCCTCTCGCAGAGCATCGGGATGCTCATAGCCTTCCGGATCCTGCAGGGGCTCTGCGGTGCGAGCCTGGTTCCTTCCGCCCTGGCGATCCTGCGCTTGACCTTCCCCGCGACCAAATTCAAGATCGCGATCGGGGTGTTCACCGGGGTTTTCGCGCTGTCTTCGGCGGCCGGACCGTCCGTTGGCGGAATCGTCGTCGAATACGCGGGATGGCGCTGGGCCTTTTTCATCAACGTGGTCATCGGCGCCGTAGCCTTCGTCCTCACGCTCCTGCTGATCCCGTCGAGCGCGCCACAGGACGCGGAGCGCTCTCTGGACGTCCCTGGCATCAGCCTGCTCGCCGTGGCGCTCTCCATGCTGACGCTGGGCGTCAATCAGGCTGCGGACGAGGGATGGGACGGCCTGCTGCCCATCGTGTGTTTCGTTACCGCAGTCCTTTTCGCCACGCTGTTCGTACTGCGCGAGCGTACGACGCGGGAACCGCTCTTGCCGCTTGAGATCTTCCACTCCCGATCCTTCGTAGCAGGCTGCCTGCTCGTTTTGTGCGCCTCGGGGCTCATGTTCGCGCTGTGGTTCTACCTTTCGCTCTTCCTCCAGAACGTGCAGGGAGCCAGTCCGCTACGCACCGGCCTGGAACTGCTGCCCATCTCGGTGGCGGGCATCGCCGCCGCCCCCCTGGGCGGCGTGCTCAACCAGAAAGTCGGCCCCCGGCCGCCGCTCGCACTGGGCATCCTCTTCAGCCTGGTCAGTTTCTACGGCCTGTCCCGGCTGTCGGTTGGAAGCGGATACGGATCCACCTGGCCCTTCCTGGTAACGCTGGGCTTCAGCATGGCCTTCACCGTGCCGGTCGGCATCGAGGCGGTGGTCAGCAGCGCGGCCAAGAAGGTGGCCGGCGTCGCCTCCGGCGTCGCGGAGACAATGGGCAGCCTCGGCCCCGCCCTGGGCGTCGCGGCTACAGGTACCGCGATGGCATTTATCGTTCGTGGTGATCTCGCTGGCCGGCTAGCCGGCGCGGGCGTTCCCGCGCCGGCCGCCGCGCTCGTCAGCAAGAGCAGTGAGGCAATCGCGCAAGGATCTCGCCCGAGGCTTCCTCAGGTAGCGCACCCGGAATTGGCGGTCATTACCCGGGTGGCCCATCAATCCTACGTTCAAGGGTTGCACACAATACTTATAGCTGCCATGGTGGTTCTCGTCGTTTTCCTGCCATTTACTTACTTCATCAAGCCGTCCGCCCCCGAAGTGCAACGGTCGAGCGATCCAATAAAGGAGAATGTGTAATGCCATCAGAACTCAGGCGGCGCAAGCTCGAGAAGTCCTTCTATTCGATAGACGCGGACCATGATGACGTAATCTACGATACGGACGTCATCGCCCTGGCGCAGATGTGGTGTGATATATACGACCTCCCGCCGCGGTCGCCAGACTGGACCGCCATTCATGCCGCAGGCCAGAAGGTATTTCGTGAAATGCCCGGTACGACCGGCGCGGACGGCATCAAGCGCATAACAATGCAGGACTGGCTCTCATGGGCCGATGACCCGGCGTTTCCCATCTTCGTGGAGCGGGCGGCGATTCCGTTCAGCATGGCGGTGTTCGGGGCTGCCGACAAGGACAATGACAACCGCCTGACAGCGGAGGAGATGAATCCTGGCCAGGCCCAGGGGGGCATGTCGGACGACGATACGAAGGTGGCTTTCGACGTGCTGGACAGGGACCGTGACGGCTACGTTACAACGCAGCAGTACATCGAGGCCCAGCGAGAGTTCTATCTCAGCGACGACCCGGATGCCCCGGGCAACCTCATCGCCGGCCCGATCTGATCCGTTCGCTATCCACGCCCACGCTACCCCTGGCGTCAGTCAGGCCGGCAGATCGGCCCAGCTGTGGTCGCCGAGCACCAGGCGATGGGCGCGGGACATGCCCGCCGATACGAGCGTCACGTCCCTGCCTATGAATGACCCGGCGATGCGCGTCACGTCGGCGATGATGGTGCCGGAGAGGACGATCGAGGTATCGATGATGCTGCTTGATATATCGCACTTGTCGGCAATCGAGGCGTACGGTCCGACAACAGAGTCCACGACATGTGAACCTTGCCCGATTATGGCGGGTCCGATCACCGTGGAGGATGCGACCCGTGCGCCAGCCTCGACGATCACCGGACCTGACACATCGCTGGCATGGTCGATGTGGCCGTCGAAGCGCGACGCGATACGGTCCAGTACAGCGCGGTTGACTTCGAGCGCGCCTGTCACGGTGCCAACGTCCCGCCAGAAGGAAGAGATCGTTTCGGACCGGACGGTGGCACCGTCGTCGATGAGCAGCTGTATGGCGTCAGTGATCTCCAGCTCTCCCCGGGCAGACGGCGTCAGGCGGCGCACTGCCTGGTGAATTTCCGGGGAGAAACAGTAGACGCCGACCACGGCCATGTCACTGGCCGGATGGGCCGGCTTCTCGGCCAGCCGGGTGATCCTCCCGGTGGCGTCGTCCACGTAGGCGATACCGTACGAAGATGGATCCGGCACGCGCGTCAGCAGCACCTGCGCCGATGGCCGCTGCTCGCGGAAACGCTCGACAGGTGCCCGGATACCGTCCTCGAGGAAATTGTCACCGAGATACATGAGGAAGTCCTCGTCACCTAGCCAGTCGCGGGCAACAGCGACCGCGTGCGCCAAACCAAGCGGCCGCTCCTGGTGGATATAGTCCACCGCAAGGCCGAACTGTGACCCGTCGCCGATCGCGTGACGGATCTCCGCCGCGGCGTCACCGACGACTATCGCAACTTCTTTGATATCGGCGCCAGCTATTGATTCGAGCGCATAGAACAGCACCGGCTTATTCGCAACTGGAATCATTTGCTTGGCTGATGTATGTGAGAAGGGCCGCATGCGGCTTCCGGAGCCACCTGACAGGACGAGCGCTTTCATTCAACTCTCCTCGGCTTGTGATGCGTAATCCTGACACCGGCAATTTTTGCATAGGGGCAGGCATAATACCTACATGAAGATACTCGTGACTGGCGGTGCGGGATTCGTCGGATCGCACTTCGTGCGCAAGCTTCTCCATCCGGCGGTGAAGCAGGATGACTGTTATCACGTGACGGTGCTCGATAAGCTGACCTATTCCGGGAATATGAGCAACCTGGAGCCGGTTCGCCGGTCGGCGCGGCTTAGCTTTGTGCACGGTGATATAAGTGATGCAGGTCTGGTCAACGAGGTCGTACCAGGACACGATGCGATCATAAATTTCGCGGCGGAGTCCCACGTCGATAGATCTATCGAAAATGCTCGGGTCTTCACCGTAACCAACGTACTCGGCACGCAGGTTCTGCTGGAGGCGGCGCTTCGATACCAGGTCGAGCCGTTTATCCAGGTTTCCACGGATGAGGTCTATGGCTCGGTACCGAGCGGCTGGACGGATGAATCGGCTCCGCTTCGTCCGACCTCGCCGTATGCCGCGTCGAAGGCAGCCGCGGACCTCACGGCGCTCTCGTATTACCGGACACACGGCATGGATGCGCGGATCAGTCGCTGCTCAAACACATACGGACCTTACCAATTTCCAGAGAAGATAATTCCGTTGTTCGTGACGCAACTACTGGATGGGGGCGTACTGCCGTTGTACGGCGACGGCCTCAATGTTCGTCAGTGGATTCATGTAGACGATCACTGCCTGGCGATCAAGTTGATCCTCGCCAATGGCCGGGCCGGGGAAATCTATAACATCGGAGGAACCGCGCTTACGAACCTGGATCTGGCCAGATTTCTGATAGATGCTTTGGGTGCCGACCAGAGCGTGATTACCTACGTGGCGGACCGTAAGGGACACGACCGGCGCTACGCCGTTGATCAGAGTAAGATCATGGACGAGCTTGGCTTTTTCCCGGGATATGATCTTTTTACCGGCCTGTCCGAAACAGTGGCGTGGTATCGCGAGAACAGTGCGTGGTGGCGGCCGCTGAGATCCCGTCCCGGCCAGCTGATCGCTGCCCCAGGGCCGGGTCCACGGGCCGGCTATGCCTAGAGCGGCAAGGAAGGCGTTATCACTGTCGAGGAGTCGAACACCTTCGGCCTGGAGCTTGAGCTCACCGCTGGTCAGTAGCGGGCTGGACCCGCTGGCCGTGCAGCTCTTGTCTCTTTCGCCGGCTTCGCTGATTCGCTGGGCAGGTTTCATGAAGCTGGCTGATCCGGGCGTCGTGGTGACTTGGTGCACCATGTGCGCGTTCCAAAATAATGTGCGTTTGCGGGCATGCCGGGCATGTCGTCCTTGTAAGAGTGCGCTGAACAGCCTGGGTGAACTACGCGTATCGACACATAGCGGACACATGGGCCATCCTTCAGTGGGAAGAAAGAGCCCTCTGGAGGAAAAGGTGCCGGAAACCGGCGCCCTTTCTTCCGCGAGGCTCTTTTCTTCCCACGTCGTCCACCGCAGCTGCCGTCACATAACGGTTACATCCGGGCAAAATCGGCACTCTCCACGACACGCCGCAACGCGGTATGGCTACTGTTTGAATCTGGCCCGGCGGGGCGACAATTGCGATTTGTTTTGGAACGTTCACATTGCACCAAAGTCACCACAGAACCCCGATTTACCGCGGTAATCTGAGCGACCCGCCGCGCGGACATCCAGCCGCTGTAATATTCGGATTACTTGAGCAGCACTCTAGCTTGACCTCGTAGCTCATTGGCATGGGGACCTGGTTCTCAAACTCTGTATGGGGAGCAGGTTCTCTTGGATGAACAACTTTACCTGAGACACTATGCGTCAGTTGCCGCTGCGCCGATATCGGTGCGTTCTGGCTTTTCAGCCAGATCACTGCCAGGCGCCTCTCCGGGCGCACCGCGGTGAGCACCCGCGGCTGCGAGCCTGTCCCTCCTGCGCTTGCGCGCGTATGCGAGCCACCAGCCCAGGCCACGGAGCGCGCACACGATCGCGGTGGCAAAAAAGAGGGTGTAGACCACGTTGAACAGCATGAGCACTGCATAAACGAAGCCGACAGCGCTGCCAAACATGAATTGGGCGCGAGGCTTCACAGGTGAGCTGCCCGGATCAGTGATCATGTAATTGGTGAACAGTATGAAAGCTGTACCTGTCATCACCCCGAGGGCCGTGAAGAGTTGCACGTGCCATATCCAGTGACGCACCAGCGCCTGGATGGCGAATGATCCCATCCATCCGACGATGAGCGGTATTTTGCGTGTGAGCGTAGCGTTGATCACCGTGCCGGCCGTGATAACCACCATCGGGATCATGAGCCTAAAGAAGCTGTTCGCCCATTCGGTGAACTCGTAGGGTGGCGCAATACTCACCCACGAGCCGAAAGCCAGCAGTACGACTGAGATTCCGAAATTCGAAGGATTCATGAAATGGCGCATCCGGTAATATACCGGTGCCTTCAGCACGTGCTTCTGGGCCACCGCAACGACGATGCCCATCAGTACAGGCCAGAATTGATTGTTCGCGTAGAGGAGCATATTGACGGCAAGGCTGGTGATGTGCGCCGGAAGTAGGAACACCAGCACTCCACGTGCGCCATTCCCGCGGAACCGGGGTGAGCGCCGTTCCGCCCAGGCGCTGATCAACTCGAACACGATTTCCGTTGTATAGCCGACGGCGACGGCGAGTATCGGCCACAGCCACGGCTGCTCGAAACCCAGCAGCGTGTAGCCGAGGATGTTGAAGACGGTGAGCGATAGCGCGAAATTACGCAGCGCGACGTAGCGGGCGTCCGATGCCGGCTTGGCTGCCGGCCGTGCGGCCGCCGGTGAGTCCGGCGGCGCAGTGGTCGTGGCGGCCCCAGCCGGTGCTGTCGTGGTCATCGGCTTGATACCTCCTGCGCGGTGCTGGTGAGAACAAGGTCGTGGGTGCCCGGGGTCAGGGAGAGGGTCTGACGGTGCAGGTGGCCCCGCATATCCCGCCACTGAAGCTGCACCGGCACCGGACCGCGATAGCTCCCGAGCCCGAAATACACTTCGAAACTGCGCTTGCCGCTGTGCCCGCCTCCGCCGTCGAGCTGGACGATCTGGGTGTGGCCGCCGGGGAGAACGATCCGTGCGGTAGCCCCGTACGCTGGACTTCCAGGTCCTTGAAGCCCATCCGGCTGGTAGCCGCCGGACGGGGGACGGTACAGCCACAGGCCAAGGTAGTGGCCCCGGTCCGGCGACTGGTTGGCGTAGAAAGCGGGTGCCGCCCATTGCCGGGCCACGGCGAAGTCGAGCGCGCCGTCCCCCTGGGTATCGGCGATCGCGATGCCCCGGGTCGGGGTCGGCACGGCAAGGCCGAGTTCGCTGCTTATGTTCACGTACCGGCCGCTGGGGCTCTTGGCATAGAAGGCAAGGGCCTGATGACCCGCGATGTCGTCGCCAGGTTGCACGTTCGGCCACGTTGCCGGGTTGGTATACAGATCGTCGTTGGTCATGGCCATTTCCTGTAGCCAGGGCCAGCGGTTGATGGACCCTTTGACGAACCCGTCGGTCTGGACGACGTCAAGCTCCCCGCTGTTACGGAAGTCAGCCGTTTTGACGTCCCATCCCCAGCCGGTCCAGGCCATGCCCATCTGTTCTGCCTGCTGATCGAATGGCGCGAAACCGTTGGCTAGATCCTGCTGCATCTGGGCGCCGCTGCGCGCTTGATTCATAAAGACGAAATTGCTCTCCTCTAGGCCCCAGGATGTCCCGATGTTGCTAACCAGTATGTCGAAACGTCCATTGTCTGCCAGGTCAGCGAAGTCGGTTCCCATGCCCTTGAATGAGTCTTTGCCGAGCACGAAGGACTTCGGTGTGGTAGGCGTCCGCTGGCCAACTGCTTCAGTGAAGCTTATATGACCTGGAGTGGACCTGTTGTAGAGCAGGTGGTCTGGGCCGAAGTCATTCGCGATATATGCATCGGGCAGGCCGTTGCCGGTGAGGTCGGCGCTCGAGATTGCCAGCGTCCATCCGGTAGACGCGCTATAAGGGATCGCCGTATTGACAGGAACGTATCGAACGGACGGATCCGATCCGGCCGTGGCGCCGTCCCAGCGCAGCGCGTAATCTCCGCCACCGTTTCTCGCATTAGACATGGAGGAGTTCATTACCACGTTATCCAGGCCCTGAGGATTTAGCACATCCGAATCGGGAAAGTAATTTCCGATGAGGATGTCCGGGTGTCCGTCACCGTCATAGTCAGCGATGTTGACGGAATTAGTATTCCATCGCGGTCCGTTATACTTCCCGTCGAGCGATACCGCCGGAACGAGCTCTGTAGGCTTGTATGCTGCGGCAGACAGCCTGCTGACCCCGGCGCGCGCCAGGAAGACGATTGGGGTGCGGCCCCAGTAATAGACCAGCAGATCCATGCGGCCATCGCCATTAAAGTCCCCCGGTGCGCATCCCATGGGCGCCATGGCTGAATCCATGGGAAGTGGCGCGGGATTGAGGATGAACGGGGTAAACCGGTCGGAGGCCGGGGCCGTAGGCGCATATGTAACTATTACTGAGTCGGTCCGCGGATCGACGATGCATAGATCATCGGCGACATTCCTGCCGGTGAGGTCGGTAAGCGCGATGCCCGCCCCTACTGACGAAATCCACGATCGGAGGTGAGCATAGGCGGGATTCACCTGCCGGACTGTTTGTTTCGGATGATAGCCCGCCGGCATGGCAATAGGCATGCTTTTGAATTTGTAGCCCGCCGCTATCTGGTGTGCCTGTCCCGGCGGTACGGAAGCTACGGCTTCTCTCGCTACATAGAACAGCCCGGCGACAAGGGCAACGGCACTTATGCCCGCGGTGTATTTACGCACCCTGCGCCTAGCGGATAGCGGCATTATCATCTCCACGGAGCCGTAGTGACGTTTCCAGCATGAGAAAGCTGGTGGCAGATTACCGGGTTGCCGTACGCGAAGGCATCCGGCTGAAAGTGACATTCTGATATTACAAGAGTTCGGTCGCGGGTTTTATCTCATATTGCTGGCCTGTGCTCATGGAAACGCCCGAATGTTCTACGGTGATACAGCAGCGGCGGGGCGCCATCACTTAGCTCTGTGTCGATGACGAGGCCGATGAGCAGCCAGTGGTCGCCGATCGAGATGGCCTGGTACCGTTCACAGATCACCCACGCCGCGGCACCCTCCAGGAACGGGACACCGAGCGGCCCGCGCCGCCATCGGGTCGGGTAGGCGAATCGGTCCGCACCGCGCTCGGCGAACCTGGCAGCGATGTCTGCCTGGTCGCTGGCGAGCATGTTGACCGCGAATGCCCTGCTAATGCGGAGAGCTGGCCACGTGGCCGAAGACCGGGCGACGTACAGGGACACGAGTGGCGGCTCCAGGCTCGCCGAGGTGAACGACGTCACGGTGAGCCCGATCGGGCCAGGTCCCGTCACGACGGCGACGCTCGCGGCATGACGAGCCAGGGCGCGGCGGAACTTGTCCGGCTCGACCGGCCGCGTCATCGTGACGTCCTCGGTGGCCATGCCGATCACGGTCCGGTACGCCGGGTGCCTGCGACGGAAGGCTGCGGCAGCACCGTCTCGATGATCTCCTCAAGGCTCTGCTGCCGGGTCTCGACGCCGGCGATGGAGACCGCCACCGCGGCGATGCCCAGTGGTACCGCTCCGATCAGGGCCGTCGTGGCCAGGGACGGCGGGGCCAGCGACATCGCCACGAGAGCGATGATCGCGACACCGCCAGCCTTGCTGGCTCCGGCGGCAATCCCCGAGCCGCGAGCCCGGTTGTGAGTGGGATAGATCTCGGAGCTGTAGGCGCCGAGGACCGCGACGATGGAACCCATGGCCCAGAGCGGAATTGCAAGTAGCCCATAGAGGGCAAGCCGGTCGCCCGTCAGCTGACGGCCCGCGAGCGCCAGGCCGACCAGGGCTATCGTCGACAGCCCGGCAAGCGCGATGACGGTTTTCTTGCTGCTCCAGAAGCCGTAGGCGAACGCGGTGAGAATGTTAAGCGGCAATCCGAGCAGTGCCGAGTCACGGAGGATCTGGCTCGAGCCGACCTCGGTGAAACCGATCTGCTCCAGGTTCGAGGGGAGCCAGAGCTGGAAGCCATAGGTCATCAAGCCGACGCCCAGCCCAAGCAAGATCAGAGCGATTGTCGGCCCGGCGTATCCGGGACCGAAGAGGCGACGGTAGCCGCCGGACGCCGCCTCCTGTGACGGCACACCGGAAACGGCGACAATTCTCGCGCCATACCGGTCCATTATCGCCTTGGCCTCCCCGGTGCGCCCGGCGCCGAGGAGGAACCGCGGCGACTCCGGTATCCACCGGTTGAGCAGAATCACGAGCAACCCCGTCGGCAGGCCGATGAGCCACATAATCCGCCACGAATAGTGCGGGATCAGAGTCCCCGATAGCCAGCTCGTGATGGCATACGCGGCGGTCAGGTTGCCGCCGATGAGGACCATGAGCCAACCGCGATGCCGCGTTGGCACGGTCTCGGCTAGGAGCGTGAACGTGATGGGCAGCATTCCGCCAGCGCCCAGTCCCATCAGGAAGCACATCAGCAGGTTCCAGCTGAATCCTGGCATGGCGCCGCAGATCGCGGTCGTCGTGAACAGCAGGCCGGCCAGCAGGATGGAGGCGCGGCGCCCGATGCGGTCGGCCAGGGAGCCCCAGATAAGGGATCCGATAACGGTTCCGGCGATTCCCGCCAGCGGTAGCAGCGCCTCCGGCGGATGGCCATGCGGGTTGAGTGCCGATCTGAGACCGTACTCGCGGCTGATTCCAGGAGCTATGAAGGCGAGCGTGGTCGGCTTCATCACGTCGATGGTGACCGCGACGCCCATCACGATGAGCAGCCCCACGTGGGACCGGGTGATCGGCGCGTCGCCCAGCGCACTGATGCGCGGGCGCTCGCTCATGTCCTTGCGGCCCGGCGGTATTAGCGCATAGGCGGCCATTGCCAGGCCTGCCACGATGGCGGCCATACCGGCCAGCATCGCGGGATCAGGTGTCATGCCGGCCATCCGGTAACCCATCTGGCGGGCACTGAGATACATCGGCAGATGAAGGAGAACGCCAACCGTACAGGCAAGGATGCCGAGCCAGAAAACAGCCGGGTTGCGGAACCGGATGGCCGCCCGCCCCGGTTCCGCATCGGTGTCGTGGGAAGAGGTCAAGCCCATCAGCGCCTCCCGGTCAAGGTATGTGGATGAGACGGAAGAAGTAGCCCAGCCGCCAAGACAACATCAGGCGAACCGGTCAGCCGTCGTCGCCAAGGCGGTACGAGGCCAGCGCGCTGCGCAGTGATTCGGGCACGCGTGCCGGAACTATCTCGCCCTGCGCGGCGCGCATGCAGACCACTCGCTGCGTTCCGCGTGCCACCTGCCTCTCGGCCGGTCCATCCACGCGGAAGTAGCCGAATGCGAACGCGATCTGAGTCTGGGTCAGTTCCTTCAGGTACAGCCGGATGGAGATCTCCTCGAACGCGGAAACCTCCGCCAGGTACTCGCAGGTGCAGCTGACCGTGAAGATCTTGAACCCGTCGGCCAGGTCGGTCAGCACCTCCGGCGCGTGCTCCCGGAGGAACATTTCCCGGCACTGCCCCTGCCAGCGCATGAAATGACTGAAATAGACGTTGCCTACCAGGTTGGTCTCTTCCAGTCCTACGACATGCCGATGTTCGAAATACGGCGTCATCGATTCTCCTGCTCTTCGGTTAGAACGGCGAAGACCACAGGGTCATCCGTTCCGCGCAGGGCCGTCACGAACGTCACGACCCGTGCGCTACCAGAGGTGAAGACAACCCAGCCGGGTTCGGGAGTCGCGGCCAGAGTCAGTGGATCCGAGGCGGATCTACCCGTTTTCACCAGGCATTCTGTCGCCGACCAGGCTCGTGTGGCGGCGACGGTCTCGTCTTCTCCGGTTTCGTCGGCCACCAGCCGCACCAGGGACTGCCGGGCGCTGCCGAGCAGGCCTGCCCATTCACTGGCGGGCCGCCTGGCGGCGGGCTCCACATCGCATCCCAGCGGCGCCGGTCCGGCGACGGCGAAGACGAGCCCCGGGCCATGGGCAAGCGATATCCCCGTCTCCGGGCCCGCGTCCGCGCCAGGGGCTTGAGGGCCGCTGTCGAGCCATGGTTCCGCGCGGCCGTCGGGCCGGTGACGCAGCCTTGCCGGCCGTCCAAGTACGCGGCTGGCGGCGCGTTCGGCTGCGGGGGCGCGCTCGCCGGTGGCCTCCGGCTCGACGGCTACGCGCATCGGCCTTCCTGGCAGCATGCTCGCCAGCCGGCGCTCCAGGAACGGGCCCAGCAGAGGCGGGAACCACGGACCGCGGCCGTCACGCCTGCTGACCGCGCTCAACCGCAGGCCATCCCACTGCTCGACGATGCGCCCCGCATCGTCGAAGACAGCGAGGTCATATACGTAGGTCTGGCCCTCATGCCGCCGCTCTCGCGCGGAAAGCACCATGCGTTCCGGCCAGGGTCCACGGGCGGGCACCAGCCGGCCAACCCTGGCGGGCAGCAGGGTGGCGTCGGGTACGCACGCCTGAATGGCGTGCATGAAGGCGTCACGAGGCCCGGGGTGGGCCAGCACGAGCCGGCTTGCTACCGTCGGGGCGAACCAGGGAACATCGCGCCCCCCGGAAATCTCGGCGAGGCAGCCAGTGGCCCCGAGCTGCCGGTATCCAGCAAGGTGCTGGAATCGCGGTCCCTGGAAGAGAAGGGTCCCGTAGAGGTCGGCCACCGGGTCGGACGGGATAAGGGGCAGCAGGCTCGCGGCAGGCGGCTCCACGCGTTCCTGCGGCGTGGTGCTCAGCGTGCAGATGCCGCGCATATGCCCGGCAGCGAATCGTGTTTCGCTGCTGCGGATCTCTACCTCGACGGTATTGGCGTCGCGGGCCAGCGCGGCAACGCGAATGGTCGTGGCGCCACCCGGCCGGATGATGATGGGCCGGGAGAATTCGACGTTTTTCCATTCACGAATGGTTGTCCGGCCGGTCACCGCGGTCGCGACCTGCGTCATGGCTTCCAGCGCCAGCACGCCGGGGAAGATCATCTCGCCGTCGACCCGGTGATCAGTCAGGTAGGGGTCGTCATATTCGCTGAGCTGAGCCTCGGTGATGAGCTCGATACCCGGATAATGCACTACTGCCTTGTCCGTGAATCGTGCCAGAGGCAGATCGGATGGCTCGAATGTCACGGTGGACAGGCCGCCTAGCCGCCCGCTGACCACGACGGCCGGGGGAGTTGCTGGATCGCCGATCAGGCGGCGCAGGACCGCTATGCCCGCGTCCGGTGAGATGGGGGTGATGCCCTGCCGTGCCAAAGCCTCGACGACACCGAGCCGTTCACCCATCCCCGCCCCAGACCACACTGACCACTCAACGCTCAAGCACCGGCAGCCCGCGAGTTCACGGCCCGTCTCGGTGATCAGCGCCGTAAGCCAGTCGTTCGCGATCGCATAGTCAGCCTGACCGCGCAAGCCCGTGCGCCCGATGATGCTGCCGAAGCCGACCAGCAGGCGCAACCGCTGTTTGTCGATCGCGTCGAGCACGGTCCGGAGACCGTCGACCTTCGGCGCCACCGTCCGGCGGAATGCCTCCTCCTCGAGCGTGGCGAGAGGCGCGGGCTCGTTACGGCCCGCACCATGCATGATCGCGGTGACCTCGCCGAGGCGCGCGCGTGCCTCCCTGATGGCCCGCGCCACCTCAGACCGGTTCGTGAGATCCGCGCGCAGGTAACAGTGCCGGATCCGGGCCTCCCTCAGCCGGTCTAGATTCGCGGCCAGCTCCGCGTCGGCAGCGGGGTCGGCTCTGCCCAGGATCGCCAGTGCGGTGCCGCTGTCGAGAGCAATGGCACGCGCGCACTCCGCGGTGATCCCCTTGCCTCCGCCTGTCACCAACATGACATCCTTGGCGGTCAGGGCAGGTCGAACGGGTTCGCCGAGGTCCAGCGGGCGCAGCAACGGTACGCGGCGGGCACCGTCCGCGTCGAGACGTACCTCGGTAAACCCGGTGGCGCTCGCAACTTCGGCGACAATCCAGTCCACTGCCGCGGTATCCGGTGAGACGTCGATCACGCAGGTGGTGACCTGGGGGGACTCGAGGTGCAGGGTCTTGGCCAGCGCGGTGGCACCGCGTCCGTGCTGGATGACGGCAAGGCGCTGCGGGCCGTCAGCGGCCAGTGCTGTGCGCGCGGCATCGAGCAGCAGGCCGATATGCTGTGCGCCGCAATCGGGCGGAAGACAGAGCGCTACGCCACCGCCGATCCCGGCATGGTCCAGCGCGCGTAGCAACGGTTTCGCCAGCGGGTGGCCGTCGGTCGCCAGCATGGTCCACTTTCCGGGGATCCGCGCGGACGGCTGGCGGGGCCGCTCGGCCTTGACCCAGTCGACCGCGAATGGCCGGATCCACGGCCCGGCGCCTTCGGGAGCCATGCCAGCGCCGTCATCGTCAAGGTTTGCGGTGACGGCCAGCTCATCCAAGGTCTGAGCCAGCTCCGCCACGGTCGCCGTGGCGAAGCTGGTGACCGGCGCCATCGTCGCGAGTCCTCGCTGCTGCGCCGCCGTAGTGACAATCTGCCCGACAGTGATCGAGCTGAGATGAAGATCGTCAAGCAGGCGGCTTCCTGGCTGAACGCTTTCCAGCGGTAGTTCCGTCCGCTCCGCGGCCAGCCGGCGCAGCAACCCCAGCGTGGTTTCCTCGTCCCGCGGATCAGGCCCGGCGGAAACATCCATGTCGCCATCGGCCGTAGGTTCCAGCTGGGTCGAGGGCTGGTCGCAGGCGGGTGCGGCCTCGCAGGGACTGGTGAAGAACCGTAGCGTGCCGTTCGGCTTCAGCGGCCGGGCCAGGCGGCTCTCGAAAAGGGCGTCAAGACACAGCGGGACACCGGTGACCACGGCGGCGGCGGCCGCTCTGAGCAGAGGACCTAGCGAGCGGCCGTCGGTGGACAGGGGGAAGACAGGTACACCGATCGCCTCGCGGGCCAGGCCGCTCAGTACGGCGCCGGGCCCTACCTCCAGGAACAGGCCGATGCCGGACTCGCCCGCGGACGTGATCGCTTCGAGGAAGCGGACCGGCCTGGTGATCTGGTCCCGCAACAAGGCCCGCAGGTCCGTTTCGCGCGACAGCTCGGCTCCGGTGACCGTGGAGATCACTCGCCGCTGGGGGACTCCGAAACGTTCTCCCGTGAGATGGGCCGAGAAGGCCTGGACTGCTGGTTCGACCAGCGGGGAATGGAACGCGTGCGACACATTAAGGCGCGTCCAGGCGAATCCCTGCTGCACCGCCTGGTGCCCGATCGCGCCAACCGCGTCGGCGGGGCCGGCGATCACCGTCTGGCGGGGGCCATTGAGCGCGGCGATGACGACCCCATGACCGTTGAGCATCGAGGCAACGACCTCCGCGGATGCCCCGATGCTCGCCATGGCACCGTCAGGACGCGCGCTCCGGGCCATCGCGGCACCGCGTGCGCTCGCGATACGCAGCGCAGCCGCATCGTCGAAGACGCCTGCCCAGCGCAGCGCGGCGAGCTCGCCGACGCTGTGCCCGACCGCGACGTTAGCCTCGATGGCGAGGCTGTCCAGAATCCGTAGCCCCGCCAGCGACGCGGCTATGATCCGGGGCTGGGCGATTTCGGTGGCGGCCGGATCACGGCCGGGCGGCAAGGCAACCTGGTCATAGAGATCGGCGACCTGGGGGAAACGGCGCCGGTGAATGCCGCCGAGGTCCGGCCCGGCATCCGGGGCGGAGCCCTGTCCGGGAAACAGCAACCCGATGCGGGAATGCCCCGTTACCTGGCCCGTGAATGCGCCGGTCTCGGGTTCCAGCAGGCGCTGCTCTCCGCGTCGCAGCGCATCGAGCAGCCGCCTGATGCTGGCGGCAGCTCGCATCGGCGAATCGGCGACGACGGCGGCGCGCGCCGGGCGGCCCGCGTACTGCCCATGCAGGGTCACTGCGAGGTCGGTCAGCTCGGCGTAGGAAAGCGCGGGAAGCAGATCCGCAGCCTGGCGCAGCCGGGCCGTGAGGTCTACCTGATCTTCAGCGTCGAATATCAGCAGTTCCTCATCCTGCGCGGAGGCCAGCAGAGAGGCGAGGGACATGCGGCCGGTGGCCTGCCCGGGGCGGCCAGGCCCGGTACCCGCGCCGGGCTGGCTTCCGACGGCCTCCTCCACTACCACATGAGTGTTGATCCCCCCGAAGCCCATCGACGTGACGCCCGCACGCCGCGGCTGGCCCTCGGGCCACCGCTCGCCTCGGGACGCGCGCAGCGCCGGTCGCTCGCCGGTCAGCAACGGGTGCGGGTCTACACATCCGGCGGTGGGCGGGATGATTCCTTCGTGGACCGCCAGCACCGCCTTGATCAGGCTGGCGATCCCGCAAGCCGCTTTCGTGTGGCCGATCAGCGCCTTGATGCTGCCAATGGCGGAGGGCGCGGCATTGGGGTCGGCGTCGCGGCGTTCCCTGGAGATCGCCTCGAGTTCCACGGCGTCGCCAGCGGGGGTACCGGTACTGTGCCCTTCGAAATAGGGCACCGTGTCCGGTCCGAACCCCGATCGGTCGTAGGCGCGACGCATGGCCAGCTGGTAACCCCGCACCTCCGGCCGGGTGATACCACCGCGGCCGTCGGAGGACACCCCCCAGCCGCTGATCAGGGCATAGGGCCGCAGGCCCTGGGCGGCGGCGTCCTCCTCCCTCATCAAGATGGCCATGCCCGCGCCTTCACCCGGCCAGAATCCCGAATCGCCGCGGTCGTACACGCGCATCGGGCCGCCGGTGAGGGCGCCGACCCTGGCGAAGCCGACAAGCTCAAACGGGTCGATGCTCAGATCCACGCCGCCGGCGATGGCCACGTCGATCCCGTGGTCGGCTAGCTGAGAACACGCGGTGGCCACCGCGAGCAGGGATGACGAGCAGGCGCCATCCACGGTGTAGCCGCCGCCGTGCAGATCGAAGTAGTTGCAGATGCGGCCGGCGATCGTATTCGACAGCCCGCCGGCCAGGGTGTCCTCATCGGGTGGCGGAAAGGGTTTTTTGTACCGGTCCTCGAGCCCGGCGAGAAAAGACTGCACCCGGTCGGCTTCCCAGCCTTCATCAGCCAGTGCCGCCGCCACCGTACGGCGTACGTATGGCCAGCGCAGGCGCATCAGGTTGGCCCGGGCGAACTCGCCGGTGAGCGTGTTTCCCACGATGACGCCTGTCGCATCCGCGGGGAGCCCGGATCCGCCGGCGAATCCCGCGTCGGCCAGTGCCCGTGCGGCGACGTCAAGGGCCAGCCAGTGAGTCAGGTCGGTGGAACGATAGGTGCTTCCCGCGACGGCGAAGGCGACCCGGTCGAATTCGTATCCCTCGATGACCGCGGCCATCTCGCAGTAAGAGCGATCCCTGGCACCACGATCGGGAGAGCAGTAATCGGCGCGCCGCATCCGCTCGTCTGGCAGACGACGGAACGCCCGGCGCTGTGCCAGCGCGTTCTCCCAGAGCCGCATCGGAGAAGATGCGTCAGGATATTCACACGCCAGGCCGACGATTGCGATCCTTGTTCCCATACCTACCTCCGGATGTCCTGCATGGCGGTGAAGCATTCCCGGATGGCGCGACGCCAGGCCTGGTAAGCGCCCGGGAGCGCGGGATCCCGCGGCAGGCACTGATCAGTCAGCCGCGCCGCCTCCTCGGCATCGAGCCCGCACAGCGCCCTGGTGGCCGCATCGGTATGTTGCGTGGCCACGCCAGCCAGCAGTCTTGCCTTGGCCGCGAAAGCCGCGCCCTGCGCCAGGTGCGGACGGTAACCTCCGGACCGCTCGGCAAGGCTGATGAGTGCCGCCTTCCCGGCGCCGCCCGCGTAAGTCGCGGCGAGACCAGCACCTGACCACAGGTCGGCTCGGCGGTCCGGCTGGAAGCCGTCAATGGTGGCGGCGACGTGATCGACATCGGCGCCGCAGGTGAACCACAAGGCCCGGCCGACGCCGGGATCCACCGCGCTGCCTCCATGCGCGGGCCGTTCGTGCCTGCCGACAACCGCCGCGGTACGGAAGTACGCTTCATGGAAGCCGTAGCCGTCCATCGCCAGACTGCTCAGCAGCGGATCGCGCAGCCGGATCCGGCGGCGCAATGGGCGGGGCAGCCGCGCCATGGCCCATCCCGCGCCTACGTGTGCCATATAGACGTGCCGTGCGGCAGGGCCTTTGATAAAAGCGTCGAGCCGCGCGCGCCGGCCGGGCAGCAGGCCGTCCAGCAACGCGAGCGCCATTGCCGCGCCCTCATACCCGAAGCCGCGGAAGTACCCGTCGAGTTCTTCCAGCCTGCGGGCCACCTCGGGAATATCCCGGCTGGTCATCCCGTATTCGAGACCATCCAGAAAACAGGCGCCGATTTGCTCAAGCAACTTCTGCGCGGCCGCGTCGCCAGCCTGGAATCCACGGCGCGCAAATGTTACCTCATCCGGATGAGGCGCTACAAGTTTGTGGCAAATGGTCCCGATGGGCATCTCTTCTCCTTATCTTCTCCTTATCACGGAGCTGATGCGTCTTGATCGGTGCTGTTTCAGCGCCCGGCAATCCGCGTTAGTCAGTCACTTGGTCCGGATCATCCCATTGGGGATCGGGCGCACCTTCTCCGAAGTTGCGGTTTTAGGGCGTGACTATGGCCTGCCTTCTGCCGTTGATTATGAAGTGGCTTGAACCCCAAAGAGCACAACCTTTTCTCAGTTCGCGTTCGTCACACAGACATGTTCTTCGCTTGACGTCGTGTGATCGCAGCATGTGAATATGGGGTACGGCCTTGGTAATCGAAAGTGGAGATCCCAGTGGATGAGATGATCCGTCGCGCTATCGACACGATGTACGATCAGTACTGTTATTCGCTGAGCACACAGGACCTTGCTGCCGTCGCCGCTCTAAGCCCTTTTCATTTCATTCGTAAGTTTAGCCGCGCGACTGGAGTAACACCCGGGAATTTTCTGGCAGCCATACGGATTGCCCAGGCGAAATGGCTGCTGCACACGACAGCTCTCCGTGTGTCTGACATCATGTACAGCGTCGGCTATCACAGCGTAGGCACTTTTACAAGGAAATTTACGGCTAGCGTGGGAAAGCCGCCTACCATCTACCGTGCCTCCGCGGTGGAAATGTCGTTCCCTAACGGGCCAAGTGGGCTACCAGCCACCGGAACGGTCACCGGCATTCTGGACACGCCGGCCGGATCCCCGGTGCATACAGTGGTGGTAGGCGTCTTCGCCGGCCCGGCCGCATGGGGACGTCCGGAACGGATCGCGGTTCTCGATCGACCCGGTCCGTGGCGTCTGGAGGGAATCAGGCCAGGCGTCTACCACGTGACCGCCGTCGCATCGCTCGATTGCTGGAATGACGAACGGCGGACGGTTCCCATCCGGGATCCCGCCGCCGTGGGCACCGCGGGCCCGCTCACCGTTCTGCCCGGTTCAGTGCATAGCGTGCGCCTCCGTCTCTTGCCCTGGCCCCGCCTCCGGATGCCGGTCCTGTTCCCGCTTCCGTGCGTTACCGCTCCGTGTGTAGGGATTCACCCGTAACTGAGAGACTGGATAGGCGGCCGGCGGTCCGAGGAGCCCTTCCAGGCGTCGGCGGCGAAGGTGAGTCGCGCCGCCTTACCGGCCCCTTCTGAGCCGACATGGATGACCTGGCCGGGGTGAACCTCGCCGAAGAGAATCATCTCCGAGATGTGGTCCTCGATTTCGCGCCGGATGGTGCGGCGTAGCGGTCGGGCGCCAAGCACAGGGTCATAGCCGCGCTCAGCGAGCAGCTCCCGGGCTTCCTCTCTGAGCTCGATCATTATGTCGCGATCCTGGAGCCGCTCGTTGATGCCGGCGATCATCAGGTTGACGATCTGGGCCGTCTCATGGCGGGTGAGCTGATTGAAGACGATGGTTTCGTCCACCCGGTTCAGGAACTCTGGCCTGAACTTGTGCTTGAGTTCGCGCTCGACATTCGACTTCATCGCCTGGTAGGGGAGAACGTCGCTTACTGGGGCGAAGCCAACGGGTGCTCCCCTGGATATGCCATCGGTGCCCAGGTTGGTCGTCATGACGATGATCGTGTTCTTGAAATCAACGACCCGGCCTTGGGCGTCGGTGAGCCGTCCCTCTTCAAGGACTTGCAGCAGCGCGTTAAATATATCAGGATGAGCCTTCTCGATCTCATCGAATAGCACGACGGAGAACGGCTTCTGCCGTATATTCTCGGTCAGCTGGCCACCCTCCTCATAACCCACGTAACCAGGTGGCGAGCCAAACAGCCGGGAGACAGCATGCTTTTCCATATACTCGCTCATATCGAGCTGGATCAGCATGTCTTCGTCGCCAAAGAGGAACTCTGCCAGAGTCTTCGACAACTCTGTTTTGCCGACTCCGGACGGCCCGGCGAAGATAAACGTTCCGCCGGGGCGTTTCGGATCCTTCAACCCGGCCCGTATGCGGCGGATCGACTCGGAAAGTGACCTTATCGCATCATCTTGGCCGATTACCCGCTTATGAAGTTCCGCCTCCATCCGGAGCAGCTGTGCGGATTCCTCGGCGGTGAGCCGGAACACCGGGATACCGGTTGTGCTGGCGACAACCTCGGCGATCAGATCCTCGGTGACCGCGTCCAGCTGAGCATCCGTGTCCAGCTGAGCATCCGTGTCCAGCTGAGCGTCCGCGACCCGCTGAGCGTCCGCGGTCTCCCCGCCGTCCTGGAGGAGATCCCGCCGTCTGATCGTGCGCCGGATCCGCAACCGGGACCCGGCCTCGTCGATCAGGTCGATTGCCTTGTCCGGCAGAAACCGGTCGGAGATGTAACGATCGGCTAGCTGGGCGGCGGCTACCAGCGCCGGGTCCGTAATCGATACCTGGTGATAGGTCTCGTACCGATCCCGCAGCCCTTTGAGGATGTCGATCGTCTGCGCCAGTGATGGTTCGGCGACTTGTACTGGCTGGAACCTGCGTTCGAGCGCAGGCTCCCGTTCCAAGTGCCTCCGGTATTCGTCCAGGGTCGTCGCTCCGATCGTCTGGAGCTCACCCCGGGCCAGCATTGGCTTGAGGATGCTCGCCGCGTCGATTGCTCCGTCCGCCGCGCCGGCGCCCACCAGAGTGTGGATCTCGTCGATGAACAAGATGATGTCGCCGCGAGTCTGGATCTCGCTCAGCACCTTCTTCAAGCGTTCTTCGAAATCCCCGCGGTACCTCGTGCCGGCGACGAGCGCGGCCAGGTCCAGGGTATAGACCTGCTTTTCCCGCAGGGTTTCGGGTACCGCGCCCTCGGCGATCAGCTGCGACAGTCCTTCGACCACCGCGGTTTTCCCCACGCCCGGTTCTCCGACCAGGACGGGATTGTTCTTCGTCCGGCGCGAGAGGATCTGCATCACCCGCTCGATCTCACGATCCCGGCCGATCACCGGATCCAGCTTCCCTGCTTGAGCGGCCTGAGTGAGATTCAGCCCGAACTGGTCCATCGCCGGGGACATGGACGACTTCGCACGCGTACGGAGGTCCCGGCCCTCTGGTTCCGTGCCATGAATTCCGTCCAGGAGCTGGAGCACTCGCTCACGTATCCCTTCCAGGCTGACGCTGGGGTGCATACTCAGCAGCGTCTGAGCCCCGGCATCGTCGCCCTCGTTCAGCAATCCCAGCAGGATGTGCTCGGCCCCGATGTACGCATGACCCATTTGCAGCGCTTCCCGCAGGGAGTGCTCCAGTACTCTCTTAACCCCCGGAGTGAACGGAATCTGCCCGGTGGGCGGGCGCTCTCCCTGGCCGGCCATCTCCTGGATCCGGTCGCGGACTCCGCCCAGGCTGATTCCGAGGCGCTCCAGCGCCTCGGCTCCCTGGCCCTCATGAAGCAGTCCGAGCAGTATGTGCTCGGTTCCGAGATAGCTGTGATTGAGCATGCGGGCTTCTTCTTGAGCCAGGACCACGATCCGCCGCGCCTGGTCGGTGAAACGCTCGAACACAACCGGCCTCCCAAAGAATACCTTTTTTTAAAGCTTCGGCTTATCCCGGTCCGGATGCAAGGAGCGCTGCCAGCGTCGGCGGCCAAACGCTCGAGGGCGCCTGCCGCGGGACGTGATGAAGGTGCTGAAGACGCGCTCCCCGGCGCGGTGTTCGAGTGCGGATACTTCGAGGTTGAGCAGTAGCGGAACTGGCCGGCCTGTACTGCTGGCGCAGGCCATATCTTCGGCTCGGCCCGCATCACGCGACCATCTCATCCCAAGCGCCGCGCCTGCCATGCCGCCGCGAGCGCCAGGCGCCGCGTCTCGCCTGGCTGCGCACGCCGGGAACGCCTACGTCCGCGGTGCGCCGTCGTGCCCGCCGTGCCGTGCCGCGCCGCGGGACCCGCCGGACCCAGTGGTCCGCTGGACAGTTAACTTGAAAAAGCTATAGTTCAATATGTTCCGGTTTTCGACCTGATGTCAGCCGGAACATGGCAGACCAGTCTCATAGACGCTGGAGGTGTCTGGTTTGAGTGCTCTTCGTGAGACCTATGAGTCGCTCAATCTCGAACCAAAGCCCATCCGTCCGCACATCTTGGCGGCGGCGACGGTCGTCTTCGGTGACGACTACTACGCCGGCCGACGGGAGACCATCAACCTGTCCGGGTTCGTGCAGCTCAACAAGTGGCCGATGCCCGGCTTCGAGCACAAGGTCGACGAGAAGGGCCACGCTGAACTCGATCTCGAGCTCATCAGCGCGCCCGAGGTCGGCATCAAGGGGTTCAGTTATGAGCTGAACGACAGGATCCAGATCCTGTCCAACCCATTCCTGCCGAACACCGGCCACGTGCGGCAGATCGTCCCGGGCAAGAACTTCCCGGCGGAGTTCTACATCCGGCGATTCGGGATCCTGGAGACCAGCACGCTGCGGCTGGCTCACCGCAATGTCATTGACATCTATGGTGTCGTCGACTCCATCCCTCCCTACAAGAAGCCACTCACCGGTCCGTACCTCGGCAACCCGCGCGGCGACGACCCGCTCGACGTCGTGCAGGCGCCGAACGTGGTCCGCGGCACCACCCTGCCTGAGGCCTGGTACCCGGCCAATGACCAGAACGAGCCAGTCGGCATCACGCCCACGGTGTTCTTCGCGGCGAGTCCCGGGCCTTGCATGTCGCTGCTGGTGGATCCCTCCATGATCATGCAGGTATCCGCCGAAGGCCAGATCACCGTCGAGGTTGACGGCCGGACGGAGACCATCGAGCTTGAGGGTGACTACCGGAAGGCAGCAGGGACGGAGATCCTGCTGTTCGGCCCGGACAAGCATGATGGTGCCGGCGTGCTGGCGCAGATGGCCCGGGTCGCCATGCAGGGCCACTGCGAAGCTCTCGGCGGTCGCGTGATGCTGCGGGCAAGCTGGCCGCGGCCTTCCGGCGGTACGCTCGGCGAGGGTACCGAGGACAGCCTGAGCCGGGTCCGGTACCCGAGTGAGCTGCACATCGATGCTGCGTTCGAGATCGTCACCCCGAACGGCACCCTGTACTCAGTCAGCCCGGTGCATGTGGCCGGCAAGCTGAGGGACCTGGACGCGACCGGCACCGAGCTCAGCCTGGCTGGCGCCGACACCGCCCTGGTCAACACGGCCGGCACGGTCAAGGCGCGGCTGTCCGGAGTCCGGCTGGCGATGCGCGACGCGCACGTCGGCGAAACGGCGGCGGTGAACGTCTGATTCTGTTACACCGCTTGACGCGCTCGGCGGGACTGGTTCTGATTGAAATTCCGATAGGACCAGTCCCGCCGAGCCGTATGAGGAGCGACAATGGACCAGCGGCTTTTGCTGATGCACCAGGCCATGCTTTCCGACCGGCGCAGGATCGACGCGTACGACCGGGCGCTCGAACGTACGGTGCGGCCCGGTGATGTGGTGGCTGACGTCGGAGCGGGAATGCTCGTATTGTCGATGCTCGCGCTGCGGCATGGCGCCAAGCACGTTTTCGCCATCGAGGCTGATCCGGCAACGGCCGCGGTGGCTAGCGCGATCGCTGAGCGCAATGACCTCAAGGGCAGGCTTACCCTTATCCAGGGTGCTGCTCACAAAGTCCGGCTTCCGGTCCAGGCGGATGTGGTCGTCGCCGAAATGATGGGCAATCTCGGGCCAGAGGAGCAGATGATGACTGTCCTCGGTACTTTCGCCCGGAGAAATCTCCGTCCCGGCGGACACGTGATCCCGCGGACGCTGGTCACTCGTCTGACGGCGATCGAGTTCGATGACGAGGGCTGGGGGATCTGGGACGAGGATTACCACGGCTACCAGCTCGACGTGGTCCAGGAGCACGTCCAGCCCAGGGCCCAGCTTCATTTCTTCCAACGGCCGCCTATGCTGCTCACGAAGCCGACGGCTGTTACTGAGGGCAAATCACGTACGCTCACCGTTACCCGTCCGGGTCGGCTGCACGCCATCGCCGGATATTTCGAATCGACACTCGCGCCGGGCGTCAGCTTGTCCAATTTTCCTTCCTATCCCGGCTGCAACTGGGCGGTGTGGATCTGGCCATTGCGGCACACCGATGTGGCGGTGGGTGACGCGCTGCGGGTCAAGATCCGCCCGTCGGAGAACGAACGTCTGGTCACGGACTGGACCCTGGAATGCGGCCTGCGGCGAAAGGCGGCAGCGTGATGGTTTACGCCGCTGGCACAGTGCGTGACATCCCCGTACGTGCGCTTAAGCTCTGCGGTCTTACCTGGACCGGAGAGTATCTCTGGTACTCCGAAGCGGTGCAGAATCATATTGCCGCGCTGGATCCCGTCAGCGGCGAGATCATGCAGCGGATTCCTTGCCCCGGCGTGCGTACCGACCTGACCTCCATTGGCGGCAATCTGGTGCAGATAGCCGGGGAGAACCGGGTACTGCGGGTAATCGCCCCCGACTCTGGCGATGTGATCCGCGAGTTGCCGAATCCGCGGCCAGGAAACGTGTTGTGCGGCCTGGAGGCGACCCGGCATGGCGTATGGCTAGGGTATGAAGACCTCCGGGTCGTCGACCTGCGTGGAGCCGACGGCCTGCGGTTGATCGACAGCTTTCCGGTTCGGCATCCCATCGCTGGGCTCACGGTGTCGGACGACTATCTCGCGTACTCAGATTATCGAGCCGGGACGATTAATCTCGTCGACCTGAGTGACCATCATGAGGTGGTGTCTATCTCGGTCCACGGCAATCCGACCGGCATCACCTGGGATGGCAGTCTCATCTGGTATTGCGATTACGCCACGTTCCAGGTGAGGGCCATTGAGGTACCCGGCATCGCGGGAGGCTGAGGCGCGTGCTGAAGAGAATGGAGAAGCCCGGGCTTCGGTGGTTCGGGTCCGTCGGGGTGTCGCTCGCGCTGCTGGCGCGGGCGGTGCAGGTTGTGGCGACCATCGTCGTGGTGCTGACACCCGGGCTTTGTGCAGGCGTGGCGCGGATGGCGGTGGGCAACCGCACGGCGGGCTCTCGTCATCTCTACCGCCGCATCAGGGTCCTGCTGACCAGGCTTGGTCCGACGTTTGTAAAGGCAGGCCAGGTACTCGGCACCCGGCGCGATGTGCTGCCGGCCGTGCTGTGCGACGAACTGTGCCTGCTCGCCGACTCGGTGGCACCATTGGATGCTGTCAGCACCAGAAGCGGCCTGCACCAGGCGTACGGGACGGATCTGGAGGGAGTCTTCGGTCATATCGACTCCCGTCCGATTGCCAGCGGTAGCGTCGCCTGCGTCTACAAAGGCACCCTGCCCTCAGGCGGTGAGGTGGCCATCAAGCTGCGCAGACCGGATATCGAACATGTCATGCGCCGCGACCTCGCGCTGATCCGCCGTGGGGCCGCAGTGGTCGCCCGCCTTCCTGCATTCCGCGGCATGCCGGTGACCGACGTCGTGGCCGCCATGTGCGGCGCCGTGCTCAACCAGCTTGACTTCGCGCGTGAGGCGGCTAGCCTGCGGCGGCTCCGCGACAACCTCTCCACCGTGCCCCGGATCTGGGTGCCGCGAGTGCATGCGGAAGCATCTCGTCCCCGTTGCATCGTCATGGAGTTCATCCCTGACCTCGACATCGGGTCTGCCGCAAAATGCCCGCCCGCCATGCGCAGGCAGTTCGCGGTCTCAGCCTTGACCGCGATTTACCACATGCTGTTCGTTGACGGATTCGTCCATTGTGATTTGCATCCGGGCAACCTGTACTTCACGCGCGTGGGAGAGGTCGTGGTGCTTGATGCGGGCTTCAGCGTCCAGCTGAGCGAGCGCCTGAGGCGCCTGTTCGCAGAGTTCTTTCTCAACATGGCCGTTGGCCGGGGTCGCCGGTGCGCCGAGATCGTGATCGAAAGCTCGGTTGGCGCCCACGAAAGCGCTGACCGTGAGGGATTTATCACACTCATGGCTGAGCTGGTAGAGCGGAGTCACGGTCTGCCCGCGAAAGATTTCAGCCTGCTCGCCTTCGCCGGCGAGATGTTCGATCTTCAGCGTAAGCATGGCATCCATGCAGCTCCCGAGCTGATTTTCCCGCTGCTATCCCTCCTGGTCATCGAGGGCACGATTCGTGACCTTGATCCCGGCATCGACTTTCAAGAGGTAGCGCGTCCGGTGCTGAACCGCGGGCTGTTCGGCAGTTGATGTGACTTTCAGATAACGTACTGTGAACGGGTGCATGTCCTTACAGCGAGCGATCCAGGAGGAGCAGCCTCGATGGGTGAGGCGGAGGAAACAGGCGTGCGGCCGATATGGCCAGGAGGAACGAGCGCCGAGTACATTGCCGCCCGGCTTGACGTGGCAAAGATGGAGCGGGCGCTGCGAGACCAGGTCGAAGGGCCCCGTAGCCCGTCCACGGACACGCCCACGCGGATTACGCGGCTGAGTGAACTCTTTGGTGGCCTCCCGGCCAATTTCATCGACGGTGCCCAGCGCGGCATTGATCTGCTATCCCCGGTGTGGAATGTTCTCGACCTGCACCCACGTGGCAGGGCGGATTGGTACGCCAGCAATTCTTACGCTGGGGAGTCCAGTCCTAATCAGCACAATGGCGGAGGCTTGTTATCAACACAGCCCCGGATGCCGAACAGCTGAAAACCCACTGAGCCGCGACGATAGCTCGCGCAGTGCGGTTGATCATGACAAACGAAACTGGACTTCAGAGGTATGCTATTAAAATCATGGGTCCATAGCGGCCCGTTCAGCAGGGAATAAATGAAAGAGGGGGGGTCGAGGAGATATCATGCGGAATAAGCTGAGCACCGCTCCGCCTATCAGCGAAAGGCTCAGCCAGCGGCCATTTATCGTGCAGCGGCAGCGGAATAGTGAGATCGTTCCCATTGCCCTGCTGATTACGTCGCCCGACTGGCCTCGCCTTAACGGTGAGGACAAGCAGCACACGCTCAGGCTAGCCGAGACAGATGCAGAGCTGCCGCCAATTCTCGTGCATCGCCAGAAGATGGTGATAATCGACGGGATGCACCGCCTTAGGGCGGCAATACTGAAGGGTCAGGAGTCGATAGCCGTCGAATTCTTCGACGGCAGCGATGAAGAAGCCTTTTTGCAGGCTATAAAGGCGAACACGACTCATGGCCTGCCGCTTTCGATGGAAGACCGACGGGCGGCAGCGCGAAAAATTATCGTGGCGAATCCGGATCTCTCCGATCGGTATATAGCCGCATATTCAGGCCTATCCGACAAGACGGTGGGCATGATCCGCCGCTCGATGGGTGCCCAGGCGGGATTGAACACGCGTCTGGGGGTGGACGGCAGAGTCCGCCCGCTCAACGGTCGGCAGGGGCGCCAGCGCGCAGCCGATGTCATCAGCCAGCGGCCCACTGCTTCGCTGCGCGAAATCGCGGAGGAAGCTGGCATATCTATCGGAACCGCGCATGACGTACGCAAGCGAATGCACCGGGGAGAAGGTCCGTTGCCATCACGGAACGTGACCTGCCGTGACGCGGCTCTCGAATTGCCATCTCTTGGATCCGGCTCCGAACCCTTGGGGGCGCCGATAGGCAGGCTGGTTACCGTGCGCCCCGATCCCGCACCGGTAATTGACCACTCAAGGCTCATGGACAGCCTGGCAAAAGACCCGGCGCTACGGCACACGGAGCGTGGGCGGGAAATGCTCCGCCTCCTGCGCATGCAAGTAACGGGGGTCGCGCGCCTCGTGGAGCTCGCGGATACGGTGCCACCCCACCGCACCGGCACTATCGCAAGGATCGCCCGGCAGTGTGAGAAGGCGTGGGGACGGCTCGCACAGGAGCTCGAACGCAGGAATCCTGATAATTAGCTGTCGGCTACGGATGCACGTCTCCAGAGCCGCGGGCGGCCAAGGGCGAGTAGGACTGTCACACGGCGGCCAGAGATGGCCGCCGTGTGACATCCGCCCGGAGCGGGTGCGATGGTGATGTCTCCGGCGAGCTGGCCGATTCTCTGGAACCAGTGTTATATAAAATATCAGCGATGTGCGGTAGGCTACCGCGGCCCCTTACCTGCACATCGGCGACGTCCTTGGTTGGTACGCCATGACTGAGGACCTGGCGGCGACCAGCTTGATCTGCCGGCCACCACTGACCAGTCGGCCTTGAACCGCGCTTCCCGCGGGAGGGCGAAACCGCCGTCGAGGGCGATGTCTTACGGCGGCAGGCCGGGGCTTCTCCAATGTTGCGTATATAGTACTGAAGTGAGAGATCACGCGAATAGGTTTGCTGGGCTCGCGGCGCAGTGCTCCCTGAGGGGACGGCCCCCCACGGCCCCCGGCCGGGGACTGCCCCTGGCGGCGTTGTCGCCGGTCGCCAGCCAGACCAGGCCAGCGTCCTATCCGCGCCACCTCTCACGTGGGCGGAGAGGCAACGGATATGGAACATGAGCGCCGCAGCTATGGTCAGTACTGTGGATTGGCTGGTGCGCTCGATGTCATCGGTGAGCGATGGACGCTGCTGATTATTCGTGAACTCCTCATCGGGCCGTGCCGGTACAACGAGCTACTGGCCAACCTGCCGGGCATCGGCACCAACCTTCTCGCCGCACGGCTGAAATACCTGGCCAAGGACGGGCTCATCGAGGTCGTCCCACCGGACCAGAACTCGAAAATCAAGCGCTATCGGCTGACCGACGAGGGGGAGGCGTTGCGGGAGCCGGTGCTGGGCATGGCACGGTGGGGACTCGGCCGACTTGATGCACCCGAAGTGGAGGAAGCAGTCCGGCCCCGGTGGGCCATGCTCGCCGTCGAGGCGATGATCGATGAGAGGCGGGCGGCGGATCTTGACGAGTCGTATGAGTTCGACATCGACGGCGAGGTTTTTCACGTCGAGGCCCGCTATGGGAAAGTCAAGGTAATCCCGGGACCGGCGAATCAGCCTGTCCTCACCGCCCAGACGGACGCGAGGACGTTCGTGGACATCGGAGCCGGCCGGATGGATCCGCTCGAAGCGACGCTGACCAAGCGGCTGGTAATGGAAGGTGACATCGAGGCGATCCTGCGCTGCTGCCGCCTGCTCGGTCTTGCCCCGGGATGACCCGCTGCCTGGACCGCGCTTCGCGCCAGGCCCGGATGATCCGGCCCCGGGGCCGCGCTGCGCGCCGCCCCGGGGCCGCGCTCCATGCCGCCCCGCGCGCCCAGTACGCTCCGCGAGGCTCCCTCAGCTGCAGCCATCCACTTCTTCCCAGCTACCACCGTCTTAATTAGGCTCTCTACTATACGTTTTTATAGTGTGGAGGCCCTGGTGTCGCTCGAACGCCATCCCATGGTGAAGCTGCTCATCACTAACGATCCTGTTCAGCAGGTATGCCCCTGGCTCGATGACAGCCTCGGGTCCGCCGACACCCTCGAGGAGACACCCAGCGGAGGCCGTTCGCATTCAACCGCAGACGACACGAGGTTGAACGACGGAGAACAGTGACCCGGCCGTTCAGGAGACGACCGGGTCGCCGCTCGCCGCCAAAACGGCTAGCTGTCAACGCCATCGCCGACGGTCTGGCTGTACGCGGCCCGCATGTGCTCGGGGGTCGTGCCGCAGCAGCCGCCAAGGATGTCGATCGCGTATTCCCGCCGCCACCGTGCGGCCACGTCGGCGAACTCTTCCGGCGACATCACCGGAGCCAGATAGCGCCCGGAAGGCGCGCCCGGTGGGAGGTCCCCTCGATCCTCGAGGTTCGGATAGCAGCCGATCGGGCCGGAACAGGATTCCCGGAGTTCTCCGAGCGCACGCTCGGTGCCATCGGGAGACGTGCAGTTGACCAGCACGGCCTCGGCTCCGTCGTGTACGGCGGCTTTCGCCACGGGTCCGAGCCGCTCGCCCGACAGGACCCGCCCTTCCGCGTCGCATACGAAGCTAACCCAGCCCTGGCAGCCGGCCGCCTGTGCCGCCTCGAGCGCGATCCTGGCTTCCCGCGAGGTGTTCATCGTCTCGATAAGGACAAGGCCGACACCCGATCTGCTGATCTCAGTAGCAAGCCAGCGATGTTCGGCCCTCAGCTCCTCGTCGGACGGCACCAGATCCGGCCGGAAGCAGTCCTCGACCGGGGCCATCGAGGCGGCCACCCGCGCGTCGCTCCCGCCGCGGGCGGCCATAGCGACTCCGATCGCCGCGTGCACCATCCACGCATGCCCCGCGCCATCGAGACCGAGCCTGCGCAGGGTACGCGCATTGCACCGGAACGTGTTGGCGGTAATCACCTGAGCACCTGCCGCCAGGTAGCGTTCATGCACATCCCGCAGGATGACCCGGTTCGGCTCTGTGTTGAGCGCCACCGTGCTCCACCATGGCTCAGTCAGGCTCATACCCGCCCGCATGAGCTCAGTCGCGACGCCGCCATCCAGTCGTATCAGTCCGTTCATCGATCCTCCATCGCAGTCCGTAGGTCCTCTGCCAGGTCAGCCGGGTCTTCGATGCCCGCTGACACGCGAATCAGGTTGTCGGAGATGCCAAGGCGCAGCCGGGTCCGCCGGGGTATCGGGGCGTGCGTCATCACCGCGGGACATTCGATCAGCGAACGCACGCCGCCCAGGCTGACCGCGCATGCGTAGAGCCGCACGCGGCCGAGCAGCTTTTCCGGATCACCGAGATACTCGAAGCTGAATACCGAGCCTGGTGCCCGCATCTGCCGGGCTGCCACGGCATGCTGCGGATGGTCCGCCAGCCCGGGGTAATGAATTTTCCCCGCCCGGTCGCAGCTGCGCAGCGTCTCGACGAGCCGGCCGGCATTGCCGACCTGTCGTTCGGTTCGGAGCGTGAGCGTTTTCAGCCCGCGGTGCACGAGGAAGCAGTCGAATGCGCCCGGCACATTCCCAGCTACCGTGCGGTAAGAGCGAAATTCGTTGTGCAGCTCTTCGTCGTGGTAAACGAGGGCACCCCCGATGACGTCCGAATGGCCGGCGATCGACTTCGTGGTGCTGTAGAGGCTCACGTCGGCACCGAGGCTGAGCGGCTGCTGGAGCGCGGGCCCGGCGACGGTGTTGTCCACCACAACGCGGATGCCGCGCCCCCGTACGTAGGCGCACACGCGGTCAAGGTCGGCCACCTTGAAAAGCGGGTTTGTCGGCGTCTCCACCCAGAGCATCGCCACGTCATCGCGGACTGCCGCGTCGAGTGAGCCGAGGTCGGTCAGGTCGACGTAATCCACCGAGATGCCGTACCGGGCCAGCCTGGTGAAGAGGCTGTAGGTGCCGCCGTAGACGTCGTCCGACGCGATGAGCCGCTGGCCGGGGCTGAGCAGGGACAGCACTGCCGTGGCAGCCGCCTGGCCCGAGGAGAAGGCCGTCGCGAACCGGGCGTCCTCCAGGGCGGCGAGGCAACGCTCCAGTGCCTCTCGCGTCGGGTTCTCGCCGCGCCCATAGAAGTATGCCAACGGATCCTGGACGCGGCGCTCGAATGTCGCCGATACGTGGATGGCGGCCACCACGTCTCCGTATTGCCGGTCTGGCTCCTGGCCGAGCTGCACCAGCCGGGTATCGAACCGCATGTCACAAGAAGCGCGTTGCCGGGTGATCAGCGGTCCAGCTGCCCGGGCGTACGGTATTCAGGGCCTGCGCCACGGCGTCGATCTCCGCCAGGGTGTTGTATACCGCGAAGGAGATCCGTACCGTCCCCAGCAGGCCGAGGCTGTCCAGGAAGGTGCTGGCGCAGTGGACGCCGCTGCGCACCGCGATGCCGTGCTCGTCCAGGTGACCGCCGACGTCGTAGGGATGGATGCCGTCGACGACCAGTGAGACGATGCCGCTCGGGTCATCTTCCGGATTCCCGATGACGTTTACCCGTGGAATCGCGTTCAGCGATTCGACCGCGTAGCGCACGAGCGTCTCATCGTGTTTCCGCACGGATTCCCATCCGAGCCCCGCCACATAACGCAGCGCCGCCGCGAGGCCGACCGCGCCCGCTATGTTCGGTGTGCCCGCCTCCAGCCGTGCGGGGACGGGAACGTATTCCACTGGTTCGGCGTAGCTCACGCCCTTCACCGTGCCGCCGCCGACCTGATAAGGGGGCAGCGCGGAAATAAGCTCCTGCTTTCCGTACAGCACGCCGATCCCCATGGGCCCATAGACCTTGTGGCCGGAAAAACAGTAGAAGTCGGCATCGAGATCGGCCACGTTCACCGGCCGGTGCGGGACCGCCTGGGCCCCGTCCACTACCACGGGAACTCCGTGGCGATGGGCCGCCGCGGTCATCTCGCGGACTGGATTGACCGTGCCGAGAACGTTGGACACGTGACCGATAGCGGCCAATCGCGTCCGCGGCCCGAGAAGCGCGGCGAAGTCCGCCACGTTGACCGTTCCCCGTTCATTCACCGGCGCCACGACGAGTTCGGCATGCGCGCTCTCACAAAGCCGGCGCCAGGGCAGGAGATTGGAATTGTGCTCCATGCCGCAAACGACGACCTGATCTCCTGGCCCGACCAGTTGCCGGCCGAATGTGTCGGCGAGAAGATTCGTGGCGTCGGTCGTGCTCCGGGTGAATACCACCTCGTCAGGATGGCGCGCGCCCAGCGCCGTTTGTACCGTGTGCCGGGCCTGTTCATAGCGGTCTGTCGCAGCCATGCTGAGCTTGTAGTAGCCCCGGCCGATATTGCTGTTGGCGGTGCAGTAGTAGTCCTGAATGGCATCCAGCACGGGCCGTGGCTTCTGTGCCGTTGCCGCATTGTCGAGGTACACGAGAGGACGGCCGCCGAACGTCGCCCGCAGGATCGGGAAGTCCTCTCTGATCGACGACGCCAGTTGCTCGTCTGGCCTTGTCGTCGCCTGCGTCGTCTCAGTCATCCGAACTCCTAGTCAGCTGGAAGGCGCTTATGAAGGCATCGAGAAATCGTGTCGGGAAAGCGAACACCTTCTGTTCCGGGTAAGGGCGGGAATGGGGCGGAACGTATCCGGGCTGCCCGGATCTGGGCAGGGAACCGTCGGGCCGCATGAGATGCGGGCCGCGGAAAAACCAGCAGATCTGGCCGACCTGCTCCGTGAACACGACCGAGTGGACTTCCCGGGGGTACATCTGCAACTGGCAGAATGCGGCCAGGAATTCTCCTTTCACTCCGAATCCGGCCTCGAGCATGACGTGCCCGAAGATGTCATGCACAGCGCGAAAGAGATCGTTATGCCGGAATTCGACGCTCCCCGCCCGGACTCCGGACAGCTCTCTCAGCGGATGACGGCGCGTGCCGGAGCGCGGTCCGTGCCCATGCGCGGTAAGGAAGACCCGGAGTCGTCCGGTCCTGCGTACATCGGCTCTGAGCTGCGCTGAATTTTGATATGGCTGATCGCCGCCCAGCCACGGCTCAATGACGATGCCTTCCGCGCGGATCCGGTGATACAGCCGGAGATTTTCTTCTTTCAGCCGGTCGTAACCGTGCATCAAGCTCGCGTCGCCAGTCCACGCGGGGGCGCGGTCGTAATATGCCGCGACATCGCGGCAGTACTCGTCGCTCAGCGAGAGGAGCGCATCTGGCAGCCGGCTGATCGGGCATCGGTGCCATTGGTCCTCCGCCTGGTACTGATCCGCCCACTGCTGGGCTATCGACTGCAGGCGGCCCGCGGTGATGGGTTTCCCGGCCAAAGTCCCTCCGTCTGGCATCGTCGGCGTGATGTCCTGCGCTTTCGAATCGTAAGAATGCTTGAATAACGTATAGTGATATGTGCCGGTCTGGCCAGTTTCGCAAGTCGCGCGGACGGCCGGGACGGCGCTCACCAGGTTCTTGGCCCGTAGAGGAGGACCGGATGGCCAATCAGGTCGACGTGACGGCACCAGTAACGCGGTCCTTGTCTGGACCCGGCATATATATGTGCGGCCTGACGTGGGGAGACGGCCTGCTATGGCACTCTGACCAGGCGGCAGGAAAGATCTTCGCGATGGACCGGGCCATTGGCACGGTGGTGCGGGAGATCGACTGCCCTCAGGCGCGGGCGGACCTCGCGTACCACGACGGCCTGCTGTACCAGGTCGGCGGCCGCCCCAAGCGCCTGCTGCTGATCGATCCGCGGACGGGTGCGCTGGTGGGCCAGCAGCAGGTATCGCCGCCTAGCGGCCGCTTGTGCGGTACGGAGGCCGGACCGGAGGGCATGTGGATGTGCCTGCGCAATCCTTCCGTGGTGCAGTTGCGCGACTTCGAGTCAATGACCGTGCGCCGCGAATACCCCGTACCTGGCGGTCCCTCAGGGCTCACCTATGCCCCCGGATTCATCCTCTATTCGCAGTTCGAGGCCGGAACGATACACGCGGTGGACGCGGCCACGGGGAGGCTACTGGGTGGGGTTCGCGTTGCCGGGCACCCCACCGGCTTGACCTGGGACGGCTACGAGATCTGGTACTGCGATTTCCGGGCGAGGACGATCAATGCGATCCGCCTCAACGACGTCCTGAACGGAACCTGCGTGACGAGCGCGGCCAGTTGATGCCCGCATAGTTGATGCCCGCATAGGCCGGCCCGGAGCCTGTCCGGTTCGCCGTCGTGGCTTTTCAGGTCATGCCTTGGCTGGCGTGATGCGTTCGTCCCAGTCGATGTGGTTGCGGAGCAGCCAGGCGCTTGACTCGGGCTTGTAGAAGAACCGGAACCCGAGCTTCATGAAGGCATCGCGCATCGCGGCCGCTAGGGGGCCTGCGGCCTTGGATGACGCGGTCTTGGCGCCGAGCGCGACGATCTTGTCGGTCCGCGGGCGCCGCAGGTGCTGGAGTGTCGCGAATGCCCTCCCGGGGTCGTCGATGTCGCGCAGGCACTGGCCGAGCGTGACCGCGTCCTCCATCGCCATTGACGCGCCCTGCCCGGAACTGGTCGAGGCGCGGTGCGCGGCATCGCCGATGATGAGGACGCGCCCGCGAGCCCAGGTCCGCATGTTCGGCAGGTCGTATTCGGCGCCGACGACAATCAGCTCGTCGGCCTGGGCGCGCACGATCGGCTCGACCGGGACGTCGTCGCCGGCGAACAGGCCGGTGAGCCGCGGCACCCACGCGCCGGTGCCCTCGGCGAGGATCTCCTCGCGGCTGAGCGGCTTGTCCATCGGCACGCTGATGAACCACCACACCTGTGTGGTGTCCGGCACGAACCAGCCGAAGAACGCCCTGCGGCCGAACATCATCTTCCACACCCCCGGCTCGGGCGGCAGGCCCGGGTTGCGGCCGAACCCGCCGAAGGAGACGAGCCCGGTGTAGCGCGGGGACGGCGCATCGGGGTCGACGTAGGCGCGGGTGGCCGAGTGCACGCCGTCGGCGCCGATGAGGACGTCGCCGCTAGCCCGCGTTCCGTCGGCGAAATGCGCGGTCACCGACCTGTCCGACTGCTCGATCCGGACTAGGCGCCGGTGGTATTCGGTCGTGATGCCGCGGCTTGCCGCCTCACCGGCGAGCGCCGCGAACAGCTCGCCACGCTTGAACGTGGTCGTGTCCGGGGCGCCCGGCCGCGGCAGGCCTGTCGCGACCGTGCCGAGTAGCCGCGCCTTGCGGTTGTACATGGAGATGCGCGTGGCCGGAATGCCGAGGCCCTTGGTGGCGTCGAGCGCGCCGATCGCGGCAAGCGCGTCGAGCCCGTTTGTGGCGATGTTGAATCCGGCTCCGACGTGCTCGGCCCCCGGCCCGTGCGCCTCGTAGATCGTCGCATCGATGCCGGCCTTGCGTAGTGCCATGGCCGCGGTGGGCCCCGCGATGCCGCCGCCGATGACAAGCGCCATGCTGATCCGTGTCACTGTTGCCTCGCTCAAGTGTGGGTATGCTGGGGAAGATGCTTCCTAGAGAAGTAGCTTCCTTAGGAAGCTATTTGACAATAGAGGAAAGAGACGAAGAGTGTCAAACGATGTGGCGCGTGCCGGGCTCCTGGCCCAGGTGGCGGCCGAGGCGCCCGCCCACGCGGCCGCGGCCGTCCGGCTCAACATCGCCATCGCCAGCCAGATCGGCCTCCCGCACACCGACGTCCAGTGCATCGGCCTGCTCGCCGGCGGCCCGGCCGCACCCACGCGCCTGGCTGAGCGCCTCGGCCTGACAACCGGCGCGATGACCAAGGTCCTCGACCGCCTGGAACGCGGCGGCTACGTGCACCGCTCCGCCGACCCGGCCGATCGCCGCCGCATAGTGGTGACGGCCAGCGCCGAGGGCCTGGCCGAAGTCGGCCGCTACTACGCGCCGATCGGCGAGGCCTTCGCCCGCCGGTTCGCCGGCTACACCGACGACGAGCTGCGCACCGTGCTGAAGTTCATGCGCGACGGCCGCGAGGTCGCCGAAGCCGAGATCGACCGCATCCGCGGCGCGGGGCCGCGCCAACAGCGCAACGATAGGAACAGCCATGATAGGTGAAACCACCGCCCGTTCGGTGTGAAAGATCTCTTTGAACGAACGGCGGGGGTTTCTCTCATCGGCATCCGAGCGTCGGCCACGGCGGCGCTGGCAACCCATCTATCACTAGTCCTGCATGGTCTCAGCGAAGAACTCCGGTGGCGCCTGCAGATCGTGGGCGCGAAACAGAACTGCATGCTCGACGCCCCGGCCGCCAGGGGCAGTGAGATGGTCATGGTGAGCCCGCCGCCGGGGGTTTCATCGGGGGTCATCGTGCCGTGCATGGCCTCGGCCAGGCCCCGCGCCAGCGTCAGGCCCAGCCCGGCGCCGCCGGATAGTGGCATGCCGCCGGGCACCGCTGTGCCCGGCGGACTGCCGAGGCGCTCGAACGGGGCGAACATCTGGTCGCGGTCGGCTGGAGAGCAGGTTGACCAGCACGCGTTCCAGCAGGGCCGGGTCGGCTATATCGACCCGGTCGGCAACCCACAGCAGGGCAAGCTCACGCAGCGCGGTGAGGTTGCCGACCCGGAAGTAGTTCGACAGCGCAGCGTCGATCTTCTCCTCGAAGCTGGCGCCCCGGTAGGTCATGACCTTCCGGGGGATGGTCTCCAGGCCCTCGGCGAGCTGCGCGGTCAGCTTCCGTCGGCGGGTCGCTCACCTGCCCGGCCGTTCCGCTCCTGGACAATACGTACGGGCGCATGGGTTCTGTTAGGACAGCCGGGCGTTCCGCATGGGTCCTGCAAGGGCCCTATGACGGGGGAATTTCCAGACCTTTACTTATAGCTGCTCATGGCTGCCGCATGCGCCTTGAGCTGCGTAATTACTGGCGGCACCTGTTAGGAGTCACCGTGAACGACCTGCTGTACGTCGGCCTGACGATAGTCGTCTTCGCCGTCCTGATCCTCCTGGTCAAGGGGGTCGAGCGCTTTGAGCGCTGAGAACTGGCTTGGACTGATCGCAGGCATCTTGCTCACCATTTACCTGGTGGTGGCACTGATCAACCCGGAGAGGTTCTAGTGACTGGCTCTCTCGCCGGCTTCCTGCAGGTCGGCCTGCTGATACTGGCCCTGGCGGTCTGCTACCGACCGCTGGGCGACTACATCGCACGGGTGGTCACCACCGATCGCGATTGGCGGGTCGAGCGCGCCATCTACCGGACGATGGGTGTGGACCCGCGGGCGGATATGCGGTGGAGCGTTTACGCGCGGTCGGTGCTCGCGTTCTCCGCGATGTCGGTGTTGTTTGTGTACCTGTTCGAGCGGCTCCAGGGGCATCTGTTCCTGTCCAACGGGCAGGGCGCGGTGACACCGGACCTGGCGTGGAACACCGCGGCGTCGTTCACCACGAACACGAACTGGCAGAACTACTCCGGCGAGACCACGATGGCGTACCTGACCCAGATGTCGGGGCTAGCCGTGCAGAACTTCGTGTCAGCCGCGGTCGGTATCGCCGTGGTGGTCGCGATGATCCGCGGGTTCGTCCGGTCGCGCACCGACCGGCTCGGGAACTTCTGGGTGGACCTGACCCGGATAACGCTCCGTGTGCTGCTGCCACTGTCGATCATCGGCGCGATCATCCTGGTGGCCGGGGGCGCGGTGGACAACTTCACCGCGACCCACGTGGTCCACACGGTGACCGGATCGCAGCAGGTCATGGTGGGCGGTCCAGTGGCCTCGCAAGAGGTCATCAAGGAGATGGGCAACAACGGCGGCGGCTTCTTCAACGCCAACTCGGCCCATCCGTTCGAGAACCCGAACGGGTTCACGAACATCTTCGAGATCTTCCTGATCCTGCTGATTCCGTTCAGCCTGCCGCGCACGTTCGGCAAGATGATCCGCGACAACAGGCAGGGCTTCGCGCTGCTCGCCGTGATGGTGATCCTCTGGGCGGTCGCGGTCGGCGGGATCACCTTC
>JAFARZ010000312.1 GCA_019245115.1 Streptosporangiaceae bacterium
GGATCCGCGTCCTCGTCGAGGTCGATGAGGAGGAACCGGCCCGGATTCTCCGCCTGGGCACTGCGCACCAGACCCCAGACCGCCGCCGCATCCGGATCCGGATCCTCCCCCACCGCACCACGGGTAACGACCGCCAGCCGCCGGTCACCGCAATCCGGCCCCGCCAGCCACTCCCGCATACGCAGCAGCGCCTCCGCCGCCGTCGCCACCTCCGCCACCACGCACTCCTCACAGCCAGCGGCATCGGCCGTACCGGGGACCGGCACCCACTCGACAGTGAACAGGCCGTGCACGCCGCTGCCGCGGAAGAGTCCGGGATCGGCCGGGCGCATACGAACCGAGTCCGCCGTGAACATCGGGGCGCCTGCGCTATCAGCCACGACGAGCCGCACCAGCTCGCCGTCCCGGGACAGTCGCACGCGGACGGCGTTGAATTGGCCTGGGCCTCCGGCCGCGGCGCTGAATTGGCCTGGGCCTCCGGCCGCGGCGCTCGCATCGACCGCGTGCAGCGTCACGCCGTTCCAGGCAAAGGGGAGCCAGAACGCGCCGCTGTGCAACTGGCCGACGAGCAGCGGGTGCAGGGCCGCATCCAGCAATGCGGGATGCAGCCCGAACCCCGGCGTCGCGCCGGCCTCCTCGGGCAGCACCACGTCGGCCAGCAGGTCCGCACCGTCCCGCCAGGCCGCGCGGAGCCCCTGGAACGACGGTCCGTACTCATAGCCAGCCGCAGCGGCGTCCGCGTAGAAGCTCGCCACCTCAAGCGGCACCGCACCGGCGGGGGGCCACTGATCGCGTGGCTCGGTGATCAGCGCTGCCTCGGTGGCCCCCGCGGGCTCAGTGGTGAGTGTGCCGGAGGCGTGGCACAGCCACTCGGCGTCCTGCCGCGAATAGATGCGCAGGTCGCGCCGGCCGACGTCGTCGGCCGGCGCGACCGCCACCTGTACGCGCAGCCCGCCCGACCGCGGCAGAATCAGGGGCGCCTCCAGGGTCAGCTCCTCCACCCCTGAGCAGCCGGCCTCGTCGGCCGCCCGTAGCGCCCATCCGAGCAGCGCGCTCCCGGGCAGCATGACCGTTCCGCCGATCACGTGGTCGGCCAGCCAGCCGCCGTGGGCCGCGGAGATCTCCCCGCTGAGGAGGTAGCCGCCGTCCGCCCGTTCCACCGTGACATCCAGGCCGTTCTCGCCTCGGCCGCTCAGCCAGAACCCTTCGCGCTGGAAGGCATAGGTGGGTAGGTCCACGACGTGCGGAGATGGGCTGGCCGGGAACCACGGGGTCCAGTCGACGGTGATGACGGCGCTGTGGAGGCGGGCGAGGGCCTGTCCGAAGGCAAGGGTGTCCGGGTGGGCGGGGTCGAGTGCGGAAACGGCGACTATGTCGTCGAGGATGTGCTGAGTAGCGGTGGCCAGTACGGGGCCGGGACCGACCTCGAAGAACGCGCTCGCCGGGCCTGGGGCATTGGTGACCGCGGTGTGGAAGCGGACAGGTTCGCGGACCTGCCGTACCCAGTAGCCGGGCGTGCGGATCTCGGCTCCGGCGATCTCTCCGGTTAGCGTGCTGATCAGCGGGATAGCCGGCTCATTGAACGACAGATCACCGATGGCGGCGGCGAAGTCGTCCAGCATAGGCTCCATCAGCACGGAGTGGAACGCGTGGCTGACCGTCAGGCGCTTGGTTTTGCGGCCTTGGGCGGCCCAGTGCGCCTGGACCTGGGCGACCAGATCCTCCGGGCCCGATACCACCGTGCTGCCAGGAGTGTTGAGCGTCGCGACGCTCACACGGTCCGGCAGGGAGCCGTCGAGTTCGGCCGCTCCCGCGCCGATGGCTGCCATCGCACCGCCGGCGGGGAGCCTGCCCATCAATGTGGCACGGGCGGCCACCAGGCGGCATGCACTGGCCAGATCGAGGACCCCGGCGATGTGCGCGGCGGCGATCTCGCCGACCGAGTGGCCGATGACCGCGTCAGGCGCCAGGCCCATGGCGGCCAGCAGCCGGGCCAGGGCGACCTGCACGGCGAACAGCCCCGTTTGCGCGTAGGTGGTGTGATCGAGCACCCCCGGGTCCCCGGCCAGCACGACAGCGGCCACGTCATGATCCAGGTACGGGTTCAGCAGGCCGCATACCTCGTCGAAGGCCGCCGCGAACACCCCGAACCGCTCATACAGCCCCGCGCCCATGCCGGTACGCTGGCTGCCCTGACCGCTGAACAGCCACACCAGCCCGCCCGCGGCCGGCCCGGGAAGCGCGGAGGGATGGCATCCGGCCGGCGGCAAAGCGACCTCCAGCCCGGCCACCAGTTCCTCTCGCGACTCCCCCACCACCACGACACGGTGCTCGAACGACTGCCGCGTGGTGATCAGCGACCAGCCCACGCCCACCGGCGACAGTTCCGGAGCACCGGCCGCGAACTCTTTCAGGCGACCGATTTGTGCGCGCAGCGCAGCGCCGCTCCGCGCTGACACGACCCACGGCACCACGCCTGCTGGCGCGGACGGCCCGGACTGCTCGGGCGGGGTCTGTTCGCGGGCCAGCTCCGGGGCCTGCTCCACGATCAGATGCGCGTTGGTTCCCGACGCGCCGAAGGACGAGATTCCGGCGCGCCGCGGCCGTCGCGTGCCGGTCCACGCTACCGGTTCGGTCAGCAGCCGCACGGCTCCCGACGACCAGTCCACGTGCGGGGTCGGCTCATCGACGTGCAGCGTGGGCGGCAGGACCTCGTGCCGCATGGCCATCACCATCTTGATCACGCCGGCGATGCCGGCGGCGGCCTGGGTGTGGCCGAGGTTGGACTTGATCGAGCCGAGCCACAGCGGGCGATCGGCGCCCCGGCCTTCGCCGTAGGTCGCCAGCAGCGCCTGCGCCTCGATCGGATCGCCGAGCGCGGTCCCGGTGCCGTGGGCCTCGACGGCATCCACGTCAGCGGCACTCACCCCGGCCGCCAGCAGTGCCGCCCGGATCACGCGCTCTTGCGCGGGACCATTCGGCGCTGTCATTCCGTTGCTGGCCCCGTCCTGGTTGACCGCAGAGCCGCGAACCACGGCCAGCACCCGGTGCCCGCGGCGCACGGCATCGGACAGCCGTTCCAGCAGCACCAGGCCCACCCCCTCGGACAGGCTCGTGCCGTCCGCGGCCGCCGCGAACGCCTTGGACCGGCCGTCCGCGGCCAGGCCGCGCTGCCGGGCGAAGTCCACGAACGTGCTGGGCGTGGCCATCACCGTCGCCCCGCCCGCCAGGGCGAGGCCGCACTCACCCTGCCGCAGCGCCTGGCATGCCAGGTGGATCGCCACCAGCGACGACGAACACGCCGTGTCGACCGTCACGGCCGGACCCTCAAGACCGAACGTGAACGCGACACGGCCGGAGAGCACGCTGCCAGAGCCGGCCAGCCACCCGTAACCCTCCAGGCGAGCGTCGCGGATGGCAGTGCCACCGCCATAGTCGTGGTACATCAGGCCCGTATACACGCCCGTCGGCGTGCCCTTCAGCGTGGCTGGGGGGATGCCGGCCCGCTCGAACAACTCCCAGGCGGCCTCGAGCATCAGCCGCTGCTGCGGATCGGCGGCCAGCGCTTCCCGCGGGCTGACTCCGAAGAACCCGGCGTCGAAGCGGGTGGCGTCATCCAGGAACCCGCCATGGCGCACATAGGTGGTGCCAGGATGGCCGGCGTCGGGATGGTACAGGGCGCCGAGGTCCCAGCCACGGTCGGCGGGGAACTCACCTATCGCGTCTTCCCCTAGACAGACCAGTCTCCACAGGTCCTCTGGTGACGCCACCCCTCCGGGGTACCGGCATGCCATCGAGACGATCGCCACCGGCTCGCCCGGCCGGGCCGCTACCCGGGCCGGGGGCATCCGAGCCGCCTTGCGCGATTCAAATCGGGTGGCAAGGTACTCACCGAGTGCCCGCGGCGTCGGGTAGTCGAAGACCAGCGTCGCGGGCAGGCGCAGGCCGGTCGCGGTCGCCACCTGATTGCGCAGCTCTACCGCCGTCAGCGAGTCCAGGCCCAGCTCCTTGAACGTCACGTCCGCGCCGATCCCGTCCGGCGAGGCGTGCCCAAGCACCGCTGCCGCACGGTTCCTGACGAGGTCGGTCAGCACGTCCCGCCGCCGTTCCGGCTCCAGTCGCGCGACGAGATCGGCCTGTGCCGCGTCGGCTGCTGCCCGAGGCCGGCCCCGCCCGGACAGGTCACGCAGCAACGCTGGCACATCGCCGGTGGCGATCGCGCGGGGATCTAGGTTGGCCGCCACCACGCTGGGACGACCGGACCGGATGGCCGCCTCGAACAGGGTGAGCGCCCGGTCCCTGGGCAACGGGTTAATCCCGCCCCGGCTCATGCGGGCGAGGTCGGTCTCGGTGAGGCCGCCCGTCATGCCGCTGGAATCAGCCCACAGGCCCCAGGCCACCGACAGCGCTGGCCGCCCGGTGCAGCGGCGGCGGGCGGCCAGCGCGTCGCAATACGTGTTCGCGGCCGCGTAGCTGGCCTGTCCCGGGCTGCCCAGGAGGGCCGCCGCGGAGGAGAACAGCACGAACATTCCCAGCGGCAGATGCGCCGTCGCGGCGTGCAGGTTGGCCGCGCCAGTGGCTTTCACGGCCCAAACCCGAGCCAGCCTGTCCGGCGTCAGGGAGGTGATCACGGCGTCATCGAGCAGCCCGGCGGCGTGGATGACTCCGGTCAGCGAGTGAGCCGGGTCGATGCCGCCGACCAGGTCGCTCACCGCGGCCAGGTCGGTGACGTCGAGCGCGGCGACCTCAACGGCGGCACCGAGATCGGTCAGCCGCGACACCAGGTCCGCCGCGCCAGGCGCGGCCGGGCCCCGCCGGCTGGCCAGCAGGAGATGACCGGCCTGCCGCGAGCGCACCAGGTGTTCGGCTATCAGTCCGCCGAGGATGCCGGTTCCGCCGGTGATCAGCACCGTGCCGTCCGGGTCGAGCGTAGTGGCGGGATCGGTCTCCTCCGCCGCACTCGAGTTCGCCGCGCTCGCGCGCACGAGTCGCGGTACCAGCGGCGTACCGGAGCGAATCGCCATCTGCGGCTCGCCAGGATCCAGCAGCTCGACGAGCGCTCCGGCCTCGGCGTCGCCGTCGGCGTCGACGTCGACAAGCGTGAACCGGTCCGGGTGCTCGGTCTGGGCGCTGCGCACCAGCCCCCACACCGCCGCGCCGCCCGGGTCCGGGTTGCCGGTCGCGACCGCTCCCCGCGTGACCAGTACCAGCCGGGCCTGCTCCAGACGCGGGTCGGTCAGCCATCGCTGGAGCAAGGCCAGGACCCGCTCCGACGCGGCGAGCTCGCCGGCCGTGTCGATGAAGGCCACCACGAGGGCGGGGGCGGTCGCTCCGGCGTCCAGGGACGCGATAGCGGCGTCCAGCTCCAGCCACTCGCTGGCCTCCGCCGACCGCGCCGGCTGTTCTTGACTCCCCTGGCGACCTCCGCGAGGAGTCCACTCCATGACGAACAGTCCGCGCATGTCGTCTTCGGCGGCGGCGGCGATGTCTCGCGTGCTGGCGGGGCGCATCATCACCGCGTCCACGTCGAAGACCGGCGCACCGGCCGGATCCGTCGCCGACAGCCGGTACCCCTTATCGGATTCGAGCGGGGACACCGTCACGCGGATCGAGGTCGCCGCGACGGCGTGCAGCGACACGCCGCTCCAGATGAACGGCAGCAAGACCGTGCCGTCATCAGGCTGGGCCGCCGGCAGTAGCGGGTGCAGCGCGGCGTCAAGCAGTGCGGGATGGATGCCGAACCCGTCGCCGTCACCGGCGGCCTCAGGCAGGTGCACCTCCGCCAGCAGGTCGTTCCCATGCCGCCACACCGCACGGACTCCCTGGAACGCCGGTCCGTACCCATATCCCGCCGCGGCGGCCTGTTCGTAGAGTCTTCCGGTGCCGACCGGCTCCGCATCCGGTGGCGGCCACTCCCAGCCCGCGCCGACTGCCGGGCGGACGCGCTCGCCGCCGAGGACGCCGCTCGCGTGGCACAGCCACTCCTCGCCGTCGCCGGATCGGGAATACACCCGTACCTCGCGCCGCCCACCGTCGTCGGGCTCGCCGACCGTCACCTGGATGTTCCGGTCACCCGACCGAGGCAGCACCGTGGGCGTGTGGAGGACGAGCTCCTCGACGGACGCGCAGCCAGCCACATCGGCCGCGCGGAGTGCCCACTCCACCACAGCCGCTCCCGGAACCAGCGAGCTCTCCCGGACCTCGTGGTCCGCCAGCCACGGGAGGACCTGCCGCGACACCCGCCCGGTGAGCAGCCATCCACCCGTCTCGGCCGGCTGGACACCGGCCCCGAGAACGGGGTGACCGACCTCGGCGAGACCGAGGTGGGTCGCGTCACCAGAGCAGCTGTTAACCGGCAGCCGGAACTGCTCGCGCTGGAAGGCGTAGGTGGGGAGGTCGGTGATGCGGGGGGCGGGGCTGGCGGGGTACCAGCGGGTCCAGTCGATGCCGACGCCGATGGTGAAGGCCTGGGCGAGGGCGCGGGCGATCTGGGCGGGGCCGCCGTGGTCGCGGC
>JAFARZ010000319.1 GCA_019245115.1 Streptosporangiaceae bacterium
TGTCGCGTCACTGCTGTCAGGCTCTCGGGAGGCATCGCATCCGCATTAGTACTCCGACAGTGCTTTGTGATGATGGCGGGCTTTGAGGTGTCCAGGGACCGTCGCGGCCGCGGTTGACACCGGCGGGTGTGCTCCGGGAAACGGGCATCTCCGGGCAGTTATCGCGGTTGATTCGGGCCTCGTGGTTAGTTTGGTGTACCCCGGTGCACAGAAATCACCACGAGGCCCGGATCAACCATGCGAGGACACTGCCGCGGCCCGGGAATACGGGACGAACCGGCTGTCCGGTAGCATGACTGCCCGGCGTCATCATGTGCGGCTGCAGCACTTGACACCCACGGCTACGAGTTACGCGACAGCCTCAATATGGCGGGTAAAATTCCAAGTAGCCTGGAGTTTCCGCGCTATGCATAGGTGGAGAACGCCGGCAAAGATCTGGGCTGGCGTGAGATTTCGTCAGAACTTCACGAGATCTGACAGGTTCTTGCCCCGTAGAATGTTAGCAATGGATGGCCATGTCCCGATTTGCTGTAAAACGTACGGTGTGCCGAGATCAGCGTCAAGCATTTCAGCGGTAAGCGTTTTATTGTCCTAGAGTTAGCCAAGCCAAGTCTGCTGGCGGCGCAACATCGATCTGATGGCCAGACCGCGCAGTCCACGTGGAAGAAATCAGTGGCGAGCATCGCGGCTGCCTGAGTACGCAGGAACTGCCGCCAGGTCGTGTCAGTGTGCGGTTGCGGTACTGGAGGGATCTTCAGCGCTTTGAGGACCCGGCGGATCGTGGGCGCGCTGACCCGGTAGCCGAGTTTCAGCAGCTCTCCCTGGATCCGCTTGTACTCCAGCTGCTGTTCTCGGTGGCGAGCCGCTCGATCAGGGCGGTGATCTCGGCGCTGACTGGGGGCCGTCCCGTCCGGTGCGGGCAAGTCCATCTACGGGCGACGAGCCGACGGTGCCAGCGCAGGACGGTGCCTGGGGTGACCAGCCGGTGTGCTCGCAGTCTCGCGGGCAGGAGCCGGGTCAGCCCGGCGAGGATCGCCCGGTCGGCCCAGTCGAGCCGGGGCCGCGGATTGGTGCGGCGCAGCACGGCGACCTCATGCCGCAGGACGAGCAGTTCAGCGTTCTTGGCAGACGCAGATGATCATGAACACGTGCGCTGCGCAGAGAGGACGGTGACCTGCTCACTGTGCGGGGCGGAAGAGGAGCCACAGGTTGTAGACGCCTGGATCCGGATTGTTGAGGAGGCAACTAAAGGAAAGGTTCTGATTGGGTAGCGCCTTGTGCAAGGCGTTGCCGTACGTTACGCAGGCGCTTAGGCCTGCGGGAGTGTCCGGGTAAGTGTTACCGGTGGGACCCCATGTGGTACCGGGGGGCGACGCAGGGATAGCGGCCTGAGCTGCTGCGGGAAGCGCGAGCGATGACACCAGCGCAATGGATAGAACTGCTCCGGCCATAGTGAACCGAGCCACGTGTGCCTCACTTCGTGAAATAGTCTGGCAGGGCAGTTACTGGTACACAGCCGCGTCCACTTGCCATGATTGCAGGCGCCCTGTTTGCCGTCAATGTGCGATGCCAATGCGTAAAACACTCCCCAGGGTGAGCCGGCTAGCTCCCTGACCGCCCAGCACCCATAAGGTGCGCGGCTTCACGCCTGCCGGAAACTCAAAACCCCAGCTCACGGTTACTTAAGAAGCATCAGCGATGCAGCCAGCCCCTATTGCTGAATAGCGGAGGTTAGATCAGGCCTTCCCGTATCGCGTATGCAACGGCGTGCGTGCGGTTCCGAAGCTGAAACCGGCAAGTGATGTCGTGCAGCACGTTGGTCACGGTCCGCGCCGAGTAGGCGAGGCGATGCGCGATTTCCTCGGTGTCCAGGCCTTCCGCGGCCAGGCGGAGCACATCGATCTCACGTGCCGACAGGCCGTTGAGCGTCAGACCGCGCGGCGACAGCACCTGCCGGTTCAGCCGTCCGATCTGCCGTAGCAGCCGGGAGAGCACGTCGTCCGGCAGGGCCGGCTGCCCGGCGGCCGCCTTGACCACCACCTGGCTGAGCCAGGTCGCGGTCGCCTCCCAGCGCCACACCAGCGCGGACACGCCGGCGTCGACCACGGCCAGGACGTCGTCGTCGGTCAGCTCGCTGATCACCAGGACGGTGCGTGCGCGGCCCTGAGCCCTCATGGACCGCAGCATGGCCAGCACGGATTCGTCCAGCGTGTCCGCCGCGATCAGCGCGACTCTGGCCTGAGCGCCCCGGTCCGCGTCCACGATCTTGAGTTCGGGGCGGCAGACAAGGGCGGACGTCAGGCCGGCCAGCGAGATGGGGTCCCGGGCCCACACGTGCACCGGAATACGGGCCCGGTCAAGCCCGTCCGGCAGGCTGGCGCCCTCGTCCAGGCCGCCATTCCCGGGCAGGGTGGCGTCGGGCGCCTGGCTTACACGCTCGTCAAGCATGCCTAGCACCTCCAGGTCATTTCTTTCGCCAGAATGCCACCGCACATCGTGAATGCCATCAGGAAGCCGACAGAGGCTTAACGATTGGTGTGAGTCTCACGACAGACAGTTAACGACGCCGGTATTTCGGTTCGCCGGAGCATGAGTTCGCGCCGGGAGTGAATCCCGAATTTGGTGTAAATGTGCTCGAGGTGTGTCTTTACCGTGCCCGCGGAGATCTGGAGCCGGCTGGCGATCGCTTCGTTGCTCAGCCCTTGAGCTGCGAGCTCGAACACCCGGCGCTCCCGTGGCGTGAGCCGGCTGGCCGTTTCGCGCCGTCTGCGTCGGCCGCCGCTCGCGGTCAGTTCCCGGTGCGCGTGGCGGGCCAGCCAGTCGGCGCCGATCGCCTCCGCGGCGGACATCGCCTCGCCCAGCAGCGGCCGGGCCCGGGCCGACGCCCCGGCTCGCCGCAGGAACGAGCCGTATTCCAGCAATGTCTCGATCCGCTCGAGCGGCAGTGGGAGGCCGTCGTGCAATCGGAGCGCCTCGGTGAACGCGGCCTCCGCCGCCGGGTCTCCGGCCAGCTCAGCCAGCCCCGCCCGGGCGCAGAGCGCGGCGATCCGGGGCCAGCGGCAGGGCAGCCGCGCCGCGCACCGGTCGAGCCAGTCAACCACTCGCTTCGCGTCGGCGGTCCGTCCAGCCCGCAGATACGCCACGACCGCGGGGCGGCCCCACATCGACAAGCATGGCTCCCCGATCCCTGCCTGGATCGACAGTTCCTCCGCTTCCCGCAAGCACGTGCTCGCGGTATGCCATTCGCCGGCCCGCAGCGCGCGCTGCCCCATGATGCGGCGCAACCGCAGGGCAGGTTCCCAGCTCGCCTCGACCGCCGGGGCGGCCTCGGCGTGCGCCAGCCACTGGTCGGCCTCGTCAAGCCGGCCGAGGTGCATCAGGATCTCGGCGTGGATCACGCTGGCGGTCACGGCCAGGGCGGGCATGGCGTCCCGGAGTTCCAGCACCGCGGCGGTGAGACTCAGCGCCTCCGGCAGCCGGCCCAGCCGTAGCAGCAGCTCCGCATACGCCACGCTCAGCCCGAGTGAGCCAGCCGTGCGACCGGCGCCGGCCTGTTCGGCGGCCTCGAGCGCGGCGGCACAGGCCTGCTCGGCGTGGGCGAAGCGCTCGGTCAGCGTGGCGCAGACCGCGAAGGACGCGAGCGCACCCCACGTGGTGGTGAAATCGGACAGGTGAGCCCGCGGCGCGGCCAGCACGGCCCGGCTCGCGGCGGCGATCCCGTCCATCCCGGACGGGTCGCCGGCCTGGAGTGCGACGAACCCCCACAGCGTCGGCGCCCGTGTCCCATTCGGTCCGGCCAGCTCGCGGGCCTGGGCCAGGATCGGCAGGGCGGCGGCGGGACCGCTCAGCCACCACCGGTAGTACCCGTGCTGGGTCTGGGCATCTACGGCGAGAGGGACGTCGGTGTCCTTGGCCGCCGCAGCCGTTTCGTCCAGGCTCATGCAGGCCTCGTCGAGCCGCCCGGCCTGTGCGAGTCCGGTGGCGCGGATCATCAGCGCCCTGGCCAGCTCGCGGGGTGACTCAGCCGGCATGGCCACGAGCCGTTCGCAGTAGGCGATCGCCTCCCGGAACTGACCGCCCGTGAGCAATGCCTCGCACAGGCCGGTGAGTGCGGCGCGGCTGGTCCGCTGGCCGGCCTGCGTCACCGCTGCGCGCAGGTGCTCGGTCGCCGCCTCCACCGCACCCTGGCGCAGCGCGTCGAGCCCGGCCCGCTCGAGCGCCGCGAGCGCCGCCGGATCGCCGGTTACATGACCATGCATCGCATGCCAGGCCGCCTCGCGGTCCAGCCCCTGGTTCAGCAGCAGATGGCAGGCCCGGTGATGCAGCTGGTCGCGCAGCGCGGCACCGAGATCCTCGTAGAGCAGCTGGCTGAACAAGGGATGGACGAACTCCATCAGGTGACCGGGGATCTCACGGACGAGCCCGCTGCGGGCGAGCGCATCGAGTGTCCGCTCGACAGTTTTCTCCGGCACCCGGGCCAGCTTCGCGGCCAGGCTGGGCTGGAACGTCGTACCGAGGACGCTGGCGGCCCGCGCGCACCGGAGGGCGTCGGCGCGCAGGCCGGCAAACCTGCTGAGCAGTAGTGGCCGCGGATTCTGCGGTTCCCGGGACAGTTGCGGTGAGGTCAGGTCATCTCCCGCGCGGATCAGCCCGGAGACATGCTCGAGCAGCAGGGGGTTGCCCGCGCACAACGCCACGGCCCGGCCGATCGTCGCTGCGTCGGCCTGGCCAGGTACCCGTTCCGTGACCACCCGCCCCGCCGCCGGGTCCGTCAGCGGAGCAAGTTCGACGAGGCCCGCGCGGCCAGCCGCCCACAGCCGTCGGGCGACGTCGTAGGCCGACGGCGGCCACGACCGCAACGTCCCGATGACGGCCACCGCCAGCCCGTCCAGGCGTCGGCACAAGAAGGACAGCATGGCGAGCGAGTCGCTGTCCGCCCACTGAAGGTCGTCGAGGGTGAGCAGCACCGGCTCGCTGACCTCGCGCAGCCACCGCAGCACCCGGTGGAACCGCATTGACCGGACGTCGCGCACGCCGCGTCCGCCCGTGTCGGCCTCGGCCAGCGAGACCGGGCACCCTAGTGCGTCGATGGCCTGACCGAGGAAGCTGAACGCCAGCGACGTCTCCGCGGGATCGCCGGCGGCCTGGCCGACGCGGAAGTCCCCGGCAGCCTCCCCGATGACGTGCTTTACCAGTGCCGTCTTGCCCAGTCCCGCGTTCCCGGCGTAGAACAGGACTCCGCCACGGCTGTCCGCCGCCCGGCTGAGCAGATCCGCGGCCATCCCGAGTTCAGCGTCCCGCTCGTACAACCGGCCGAGTGCCAGACCAGCCATGTGATCCCGCCCTTTTGTGCGCCACCCCGCGGTGCGCCACCGCACAGTGCGCCACCGCACAGTGCGGCGCCGCGGCCGAAGGCCCAGGCCGATACGGCGCCGTCTGCGGATCGGACGGCGACTCGGCGGGCCCATCAGCTGATGGCCGGGAGCGTGGCACAGGGGGTCCGCACGCTGTCGAGCTTGGTGCCGGGCAGCACGCACGGCGAGCTGTGGCGCCCGGCGGCCCAAACGCCTGTATGTTGCTGTAAGTAATTGTAACCTAACACATTGCAACGAACGGTGTATCGCCTTCCGGACCATGCCGTTCGCGCGGACCTGCTCGCACGGACCCGGGCCCGTTCGCGCGGACCTGTTCGCGCGGGTCCCGTTCGCGCGGACCTGTTCGCGCGGGTCCCGTTCGCGCGGGCCTGTTCGCGCGGACCCGGGCCCGTTCGCGTGTCCCGTTCGCGCGGACCCGGTCCCGTTCGCGCGGACCCGGTCCCGTTCGCGCGGACCCGGTCCCCGTTCGCGCGGGCCTGTTCGCGTGATCCCGGTTCCGTTCGCGTGTCCCGTTCGCGCGGACCCGGTCCCGTTCGCGCGATCGCCATGCCTAGACCTGCTCGGTTTGACCTCTGGCGGCCTCGTCTGAATTAAACTCCTCGCCCGGGCGGCGCAAATCCCCGCCGTCGACACATATCGGGCACATAGCAGGCCCACGGCCCGGCCCTCCTCCGAAGAGACCGGCCCTGTTGCGGAGGAAAAGAGCTTTCTGGAAGGAAAGGCGCCGGAAACCGGCGCCCTATTCTCCGCGAGGCTCTTAATTTCCACGGAGACGGCAGGAGTGCCACCGTGATCATGCCGGCAGGCCCCAGAAACTAAGTGGTCCGGAATACTGTAACGTGCGTTTGGGGAATATCGTACATGTCGCCTTTGTCAGAGTGGGCTGGCTAGCGTGGTGGACCACGCGTATCGGCACATAGCGGACACATGACCGGCCCTCTTCCCGGGATAAACCGGCCCTCTTCCCGGGATAAACCGGCCCTCTTCCCGGGAGATCGGCCCTCTTCCCGGGAGATCGGCCCTCTTCCGGGAGAATAGAGCATCGTGGAGGAAAAGGTGCCGGAAACTGGCGCTCTTGCGGAAGAATGGAGCTCGGTGGAGGAAAAGGCGCCGGAAACCGGCGCCCAATTCTCCGTGAAGCTCTTTTCTTCCGTGTCGTCCGTCGCGGCGGCCGTCACATAACGGTCATATCCTGACAAATCGACGCCGGTGCGCGGCGCTCCGCAACTCGATTTGTTTGGAAGGTTCACAAACCGGCGCCCTATTCTCCCGTGAGGCTCTTAATTTCCACGGAGACGGCGGGAGCACCGCCTGCGATCATGCCGGCAGGCGCCAGTCTCGGCCTCACCAGCGCAGGAGCGAACGATGTGACCGGCGCGGCGCCGGGGCGCGCAGCCGGCCTCGGTCTCGATGGCGATCTTCATGACCGTCGCTGACCGGCGCCGCCGCCGGACTGCGGAACGGGATGGAACCGGATGGAACGCCGGATAGGCATGAGTGCATGCCTCTGCCTTGGCCCCGCAACAGCAGTTGCACAGGGATCAGTTGCCCCATGTATCACATGCGCGGGCGTGAACTCAATGCGGCGTCAGTTCGGCGTCAGCAACTCGGGTTAGGTTCCTCGTAGAGAGCGGGTGACAATATGGGATTGGTGAAGTGATCGCCCTGCCAATAGCCTGGTAATGCGCGTGATGCGGTAAAGCTATGGTGGCCTTCCTATTTCCTCCACGTGCCTAGGCGCGGTGAGTTCAGGGTGAGCACGATAAAGAAAATGGTACGGTATATGCTAGCGATCGAGCGGCTGCTTGAGCTCCCTTTGTCCGAGCGGCACGAGGGACTCGAAGAACTTGTCGTCTCGGAATTCAAGACAACCTTGATGATGGGGGATGACGAGGATCTTCCGTTCGATATGAGTTATTTCGAGCTGGGCTTTACCTCGTTGCGAATCACAGAGATCAAGGAGCGGCTCGAAACACAGCTCGGCCGCAGGATAAGCACTAACGTGCTGTTCAACAGCCCCACAATGGAACGCCTCATATCCTATCTGGCTGACGAGGTCCTGGCCGACATCTTTGGCCCGCTGGCTACTAACCGCTGAACCATAGATCAGCCGGAAGGAGAAAGGCAGTGTCCGTTATGCGGCCAGCCTCTCATGAACGCTTTCCTGGCCCGGGGCGCGCACCACAGTGTATTTTCCGAGCCGGACCGGCCTCCGTACACATGCCAGCAGCGTCGGTCCAAGGTTCGCCGCCGACCGCGCTGATCAGGAAATCCAGCGGCAGAGGTGTAACTCCGTGCGGTACTTCGACACAGCCGCTGCGGCCTAGGGTCCGGCGTGCACATGAAAGGGATGCGAGATCGTGAACAGCCCGAATCCGCAGACGCTTACCGCCCGGTGTGCCGAACATGCCCGGCAGTGCCCTGATCATCTGGCCATCATCTGCGAAGACCGCGAGATGACCTATGCGGAGCTGCACCGCCACAGCAACCGGACCGCGCATGCGCTGCTCGCCGAGGGACTGCGCCGGGGAGCGCGCGTCGCCTACCTCGGCCGCGAATCAGAGCACTACTTCGATATCGCGCTCGGCTGTGCCAAGAGCGGGACCGTGCTCGTGCCGATCAACTGGCGGCTGACCTCCCGTGAGGTAGATCATGTGCTGCGGGACTCGAACGCCGAACTGCTGTTCATCGAGCGCGATTTCCGGCCGGTCGCGGACCGGCTGCGGCCGGACCTCCCATCGCTGCGCACCGTGATCGAGATCGACACGCCTGGCTCGCGGGCGGACGGCTTCCTCCGCTGGCGGGCCGGCCACCCCGATGCCGATCTTGATCCCGGTACCGGGCGCGACGACGCCGTCGTACAGATGTACACCAGCGGGACGACTGGCCTGCCCAAGGGGGTTGTCCTCGCCCACCGCACGTTCTTCACCTTGATCGAAAATATGAACCGGGCGGGCGTTGACTGGTACGACTGGTATCCCGCCGACCGGTCCATGAGTTGCTTCTCCGGCCTGCACATGGCTGGCATGGGCTGGTTCATGCATGGATTCGCGGCCGGATGCACGAACGTGGTCATGCGGATGTTCGTCGCCGAGGAGGCGGTGCGGTGCGTCCGTGACCACGGGGTCACGGTCATGTTCGCGGCTCCGGCGATGCTGCGGATGCTGCTGGCCGAGCCTGACGCCGGGCAGCAGGCATTCAGGTCACTGCGCAAGGTGACGTACGGGGGCTCGGTGATCGCGCCGTCGCTGCTGCGCCAGTGTATGGAGCACCTGGACTGCGAACTCGCCCAGATGTACGCAGCGGCGGAGTCGGGAAGCGGGGCGACGTGCCTTACCCCTGCCGAGCACTGGCCGGGCAATCCGAAGCTGAGCTCGGTCGGGCGGCCATGCCCGGGCAATGAACTGAAGATCGTGAGCCGCGACGGAGAGATCCTCCCAGCGGGTCAGCCCGGCCAGATCTGCATCAAGAATCCTGCCCACTTCATCGAGTACTGGCGGCAGCCAGAGGCGACGAAGAAGGTACTCGTGGATGGCTGGCTGTATATGCCGGACGCGGGTTACCTGGATGAGGATGGCTACCTGTTCGTCCTCGACCGGATGGACGACGCGGTTATCGTCGCTGGCCAGAATATTTATCCGGCAGAAGTGGAGATGGCGCTGGCCGAGCATCCGGCGGTGGCTGACGTCGCGGTCATAGGTGCGCCCGATCCGCGATGGGGCCAGGCGGTCAAGGCGGTGGTCGTACTGCATGGAGACATGCAGGCAACCATGCGTGATCTCGTCGTGTTTCTGCGTGGCCGGATCGCGGATTTCAAGATTCCCACGCAGTATGACTTCGTGGACAGCCTGCCCCGCAACGCAACCGGCAAGGTCCTGCGCCGAACGCTGCGGGCGGAGGCGCGATGAGGGAACACTGCTGGGTTTATCAAATCCAGTCGCGCATTAATCGGCCGCATTCTAGGCCGTTGTTTTAGGGGGGTCTCGCTGAGGAATCAGCGAAGAGAGACCTAGGGGAGCTCACATGATCAAGTTTTTCGTGCTCGGCCCGCTTGAATGCCGGTCGGCTAACCGTCCGGTGAATATATCAGGAACGCTGCAGCGGGCGCTACTCGCCACCTTGCTGGCCGCTGAAGGAAATCCAGTCTCGGTGGAATCGCTGGTCACGGAATTGTGGGGTGAATCACCTCCACCGCAATGGGAAAACGCGTTGCAGGCCCACATCAGCAGGCTGCGCCGACGCATAGACGCCGTTGCCGACGACCGGCCCGCGCGGCTGATCGTACAGCACTCTGGCTACTGTCTGCAGACAGACGAATACGCGGTGGACGCGAAAGTGTTCATGCGTGAACTCGGTAATGCGCGATTCCTCGGCGCTACCGATCCAGGAGCGGCGGCGGACGCGCTACGTGACGCGCTATCGCTCTGGCGCGGCAGAGCCTTCGGCCTGGTGATCCAGGGACCGCTGTGCCGCACGGTCGCGCAACGCTACGAAACCGCCCGGCTGGTCGCGCTGGAGACGCTGTTCGACCTGGAACTGCGGAGCGGGCGGCACACGGACATCATCCCGACGCTGTCGGAGCTGGTCGAGGCGACGTCGTTGAACGAGCGTTTCTGTGAGCAGCTGATGATCGCGCTCTACCGGTCGGGACAGCAAGCGCGGGCCCTGAACGCGTACCGTCGTATGCGCGAGCGGCTCGATGATGAGCTCGGTGTCGAGCCGACTATCACGTTGCGGAATCTGTTCAACGCGATCCTCAACCACCATCCGGCGCTCCGCCTCGGCGCCGATCATGCGGTGCTGCGCGCCTGACGGCTGTGTCTTTCCCGGCCTGACGGCCGTGCCTAGCGATCGTCGGTGATCCGCATCAGGCGCCGGGAGAAGTCCGACATGACGGCAGCGGCGTGATCGTTGATGTAGAAATGATGGCCTGGATAGCCCCGGTGCCCGAGGTACTGGTGGCTGCGTTTGGTCCAGGCCATCATCGCGTCCGGCTCAACCAGCAGCGTGTCCGATTGGCCGGCATAGGAAACCAGCGGGCAGTCCACCACGGCTTCGTCGTCCTCGTACTGCACCGCGATCCGGAAATCCGCCACCACGGGCGGCAGCACCAGATCAAGCATGTCCCGATCGGTCCAGAGTTCCTCGGGAAAAGCGCCGAGGTCCTTGAACAGTCCGCTGAACTCATCCATTGAGAGTTTCTCGTGACCGGCGGGCGCGCGCCAGAAACCCTTTGGCGCCCAGCCGGACATGCCGAGCAGGGACGGTGCCGGATCGCCATCGGCCTCGAGCCGTACGGTCAGCCGGTAAGCCAGCATGGCGCCTATGCAGTGCCCGAACAGAGCGTACGGGCGTTCATCGTCCAGCGTGGCCAGCAGGGCGCCATGAAGATCGTCGAGGAGCGCTTCCCAGTCCGCGGGCAACGGCTCGCCACGTCGGCTCTGCCGTCCTGGCAGGGTCAGTGCCTGGGTGCCGATCTCGCCGGGCAGCAAGCGGTTCCAGCCACGGTAGGCGGCCGCTCCGCTGCCGGCGTGCGGCAGCAGGATCAGGCGGACCCGGGCTTGTTCCGGAGGCTGTGCGGGAGTGAACCAGCGATTCCCGTTCGTGTCCATCGCTATTCCACCTTCTCGATACGCCCGTCGAGGAACTCGGCTAGTGCGCGGGGCGTCGGGTTGTTGAAGATCTCCGGCGTCGGGAAGGAGATCGACAGCGACGCGGAGAGCTCCTTGCGGATCTTGACCGCGAGAAGTGAGTCCATCCCCAGGTCGGTGAAATCGGCGTCAGCCCCGACGTCCGCCAGGTCAGAGAATTCCAGCACCGCGGCGACCTTTTCCCGGATCAGTTCGGTGATCGCGGTCCTGCGTTCGCCACCCTCCGGTGTGGTCAGCAACGCTGCTTCGACCGGGCCTTCCTCGTTCGTTACGGCCTCATCGACAGTGATGGCCTGGCCGGCGCTCCCCGCGCCGGCCGGGCCGGCCGGTGATGCCGCCACTGGCCCGGTCGGCAGCCGGTACGACCGGCGATCAAACGTATACGTCGGAAGTTCGATCTTGCGCCCGCGGTGTCCCCGGTGGAAGTCCGGCCACGAGATCGGCTGGCCGGCCGCGTATGCCTTCGCGACCGCGTCGAGGATGACGGTCCCGTCCTGGTCGGAGGGGTGCATGCTGGGCAGCCAGAGGTGCCGCGACGGCGGGACGCATCTTTTCCCCAGTGAGGTCAGCGTCGCGAACGGGCTGATCTCGATGAAGATGTGCTTGCCCCGCCGATCCAGCGTCCGCATGGCGGCCATGAAGTTCACCGGCTCGGTGATATGGCGCCCCCAGTAATCGGCGCAGACATCGCCCAGCCTGGCGACCTGGCCGGACACCGTCGAGACCAGGGTGATCCTGGGCTCGGTGAACTGGACGCTCTCGAGGGCCTCCCGCAATTGCGCGGCCACCTCGGTCATCAAGGGGGAATGGGAGGCCTGCGAAACCGCGAGGCGCTTGAAATCCATGTCCTGCGCGGCCAGCCTGGCCATGATCGCCGCTATGGAGTCAACGCCGCCGGAGATGACGCATTGCTGCGGTGCGTTGATGCCCGCGACGGCGACATCTGGATAGCCGGCCAGCAGCGGGGCAACCAGGTCCGCGCCGGCCCCGACCGACACCATGCAGCCCGGAGTGCGTACCGAATCCATCAGCCGGGCCCGGGCTGTGATCAGCCTGGCGGCATCCGCGAGGCTGAACAGCCCGGCCACTGCGCCTGCCGCGACCTCGCCCATGCTGTGCCCGGCTACCGCGGACGGCCGGACTCCCCACGACATCCAGAGCCGGGCAAGCGCGTACTCGATGGCGAACTGGACGGGTTGCCCGTATTGAGCCTTGCCGAGCGCCTCGGCGTCCTCCGTTCCGCAGGTCCCCAGCACTATGCCCTTGACCGGACGGCCGGTGAGCGGTGTCAGGAGCGCGTCGCAGGCATCCAGTTCCTCGGCGAACACCGGGTGCCGCCGGTACAGCGCGGCGCCGATGCCAGGGCGCAGCTCACCCAGGCCCGAGAAGAGGAATCCGACCTTGCGGGACGCGGATCCAGGCAGCTCGCCGCGTTTCACGGTGGCTAGCAACTCCTCGAGCCGGGCGGTGAGATCATCGTGATCGGTCACCACGCCGGACACCCGATGACGGAAGTGGGCCCGGCCGACGTTGGCGGTGTAGCACAGATCGGCGACATCGGTGCCCGGCCGGCCGGCCACCAGCTGCCGGTAGCGCTGGATCTGCCCGGCAAGCGCAGGAACCGACTTGGCGGAGATGGTCAGCACGTGACCGCCTCCGGACGCTTGGGTTACGGGCGCCATGGACGCACCCGCGGGTGACGCCGCGGCCGGAGGCGCCTGTTCCAGGACGGCCGCGGCTATCGTGCCGGTGAACCCGAACGAGTTCACCAGACCACGGCGGATGCCGGCCCGCCATGGCTGCGACCGGGTGGGAACGCGAACCGGCCACGTGTCCCAGGCGATCCGGCTGGATGGCTTGTCCAGGTTGAGGTGCGGGAAAACGGTGCCATAGCGCAGCTGCAGCACCGTCTTGACCACGCCGCCGATACCGGCCGCGGCTTCCATGTGCCCGATGTTGGTCTTGAGCGAGCCGACCAGGAGCGGATCCCGCGGACTGTGCGACGGCCCGAACACCTCCGCGATCGAGGCCATCTCGATCGGGTCGCCGAGCGGTGTGCCGGTCCCGTGGGCCTCCACGAACTGAATGTCGCCCGGTTCGAGCATCGCGTTGGCCAGCGCGGCCCGCATAAGCGCTTCCTGCGCGATGCCGTTGGGGGCGGTGAACCCGGCGCTCTCGCCGTCCTGCCGGACGGCGGTGCCGCGGATCAGCGCGAGCACGTTGTCGCCATCCCGCTCCGCGTCACTGAGCCGTTTGAGGACGACCACGGCGCAGCCTTCGGCGCGGCCGTAGCCGTCGGCGGACTCGTCAAAGGTCTTGCAGCGTCCGTCGGGTGCCAGCGCCTGCATGTCGGTGAGCAGCATGCTGCTGTAGGGGTGATGGATGACGCTGACCCCACCGCACAACGCGAGCTCGCACTCGTCGCCGCGCAGGCCGGAGACCGCGAGATGCAGCGCGACCATTGATGAAGAGCAGGCGGTGTCCACCGATATGCATGGGCCGCGCGCGCCCAGGAAGTATGACACCCGCCCCGACACACCCGCGTTCAGCATCCCGCCGGCGAGGTAGCCTTCCATATCCTCGGCGACGAGTGTCCCGATCTCCCACGCGTAGTCGGCGCCGCTGGCGCCGAAATAGACTCCGACATTGCCGCACCTCAGCAGCGTGGGGTCGATGTTGGCGTTCTCCAGCGCCTCCCATGACGTCTCGAGGGCCAGGCGCTGCTGCGGATCTATGCAGCGTGCTTCTTTTGGCGAGATGCTGAAGAATGACGCATCGAACTGGTCGACGCCGGTCAGGAATCCCCCGCTGACTGAATTTATGCCGCCCCTGCCATTACCGTTACCGTCAGCAAAATCGTCGGCATTCCACCGGTCCGGCGGAATGGGCGTGATCGCCGACTTCCCCGAATCGAGATAATCGGCTAGCGCGCCGATGGTCGTGCTGCCTCCCGGTGTGCGGAGGCCAATTCCCACGATCGCGATGGGCTCGTGCTTCTGGGTCATCAGCTGTTGTATCCGCGACTCGTACTCGCGGATGGTCTCGCGCGCCGCGTTAAGCTCAGCCTCGATCGTCATGAGGTTCAATATGCCAAGCGTTCTTGACATATGGCTGGCCTGTCCCTGACGTACGGCACCGCGTATGGCGCCAGTCAGCTTGCAGTCAGTGAATGATCAGAAACCTCTGGGAGGATTTTGGGGAGACGGGACAATCACCCTGGAGGCATTCATGGCTGATCCCTTTGAAAATGAGGATGCCAGCTATCTCGTTCTGGTAAACCACGTGGGCCAGCATTCGCTGTGGCCGGAGGCCATCGAGGTGCCATCCGGCTGGCAGGTGGTATTTGGTGGCGGTCGGCGGCAGGAGTGCCTGGATTACGTAACGGCGAACTGGACCAGCATCATGCCGAGAAGCCGTCCGTCCGGGTGAACGCGCCATGCCTGACGCCATTGGCCCAACAGAGGCGACGCTGTGCCGGATCCTCGCCGAAGTGCTGGACGTGGAGCTTGTCCGTCCCGAGGACGGCTTCTTCGAGGTGGGCGGAGACAGCGTACTCGCGGTCCAGGTGGTGGCCCGCGCGCGCGAGGCCGGTCTCGCCTTCAGCGTGCGCGATCTGTTCGACCATCAGACCGCTGAGACACTCGCGGCGGTGATCGCCGGCCTTCCCGATGCCACTGCCGATTCCGCGGATGCCCCGACGCCCGCGGACTCGCCGCTGCTGACATTCGACGACGACGAGTTCGGCGAGTTCGGCGAATTCGGTGAGTTCGAGGACGCCGAGGCCGGCCAGCAGGCCGGCGGTACCGATGATGAATGGGAGACGGTGACGTGAACCGCGCCAGCATTGAGTGCATCCTGCCGGTAACCCCCTTGCAGGAGGGGCAGCTGTTCCACGCTCGGTTCGACGAGGCTGGCCCGACTCTCTACACCATGTACTTGTCGGCCTTGTTGTCCGGGCCCCTGGATGTCGCGGCGCTTCGGTCGGCTTGCGTGCAATTGCAGGCCAGGCACCAGTGCCTGCGGGCCTGTTTCCGGGAGGACCGCGCGAACCAGACCGTCCAGGTTGTCCTGCGTGATGTCCCGCTGGCCTGGCGGCAGGTCGACCTGTCCGGGTTTCCCGAACATGAGCGCGCTGAGCGGCTGGACCGGCTGACCGAGGCTGCCCGGTCGGAGCGATTCGACCCCGCGAAGCCGCCGCTGAGCCGGTACCTGCTGGTGCGCCTCGCGCCGGACCAGCATCGCTTCATCATCTGCACCTACCACGCCGTGCTGGACGGATGGTCTTCCTGGATTCTGCTGGGTGAGCTGGCGCAACTCTATGAACGGCATGGTGACGCCACCGCCCTGCCCGCACCGCCGCCCTACGAGGACTACTACCGCTGGCTGGCGAAACAGGACCGCGCGGAGGCCGAGAACGCCTGGCGGGGCGCGCTCGCCGGTCTGCCGGGGCCGACCCTGCTGGCGCCGGCTGGTCCTGACCGATGGCTTGCTCAAGCCGAGCGGTTCCGGGTGGAGGTACCCGCGGAGCTGGTCACGAAGCTGCGCGGTCTCACCCGAAGCCGCGGCCTGACGCTGAACACCGTCTTCCAGGGAGCATTGGGGCTGGCCCTGGGTGCTGCCACCGGCCAGAGCGACGTGGTGTTCGGGACCGCGGTCACGGGCCGTTCCCCGGAGGTGCCGGGCATCGAGAACATGGTGGGGATGTTCCTCAACTCGGTGCCTGTCCGGGTCCGCCAGGACCTGTCCAGGCCCGAGCCGGTATCAGCCATGCTGGCGCGGCTCCAGGCTGAGCAGTCCCGGATGATCGCGCACCACCATCTCGGCCTGGTCGATGTCCGGCGTGCGGCGGGGCAGGCGGAACTGTTCGACGCCCACCTGGCGTTCCAGAACTTCCCCGGGGCCGGCACGACGGGCGGTTTCCGTATGTCCGACGTGAAGACCAGCGTCAGCACCAACTTCACGCTGGACATCACTGTCGAGTTGTCGGGCGATGCGATCAGCGTGGATGTCGCTTACCTGCCCGAGATATTCGGCCGGGGGAGCGCTGAGGCGCTGGCGGATGGGCTGGTGCGGGTGCTGGGTGCGGTGGTGGCGGCGCCGGATGTGCCGGTCAGCCGGGTGGCGGTGCTGACGGCGGACGAGCGGCGGGCGCTGCTGGAACTCGGCCAAGGAAAGGCACCGATGGCCGGGGCGGGGCTGGCGCCGGATCTGTTCGCGGCGCGGGCGGCGGCAGAGCCGGGCCTGACGGCGCTGGTGTGCGGCGGTACCCGGGTCTCGTTCGGGGAGCTGGCCGGGCGGGTGAATCGGGTGGCGCGGTGGCTGATCGGGGCCGGGGCGGGGCCGGGTGATCCGGTGGTAGTGGCGTTGCCGCGGTCGGCGGACTCGATAGTGGCGTTGCTGGGGGTGCTGGCGGCCGGGGCGATGTATGTGCCGGTTGATCTGTCGTATCCGGCTGACCGGATCCGGTTCATGCTGGCCGACGCCGCGCCCGTGGTCGTGATCACCACAGCCGGGCTGGGGGACCAGTATCCGGACCCCGGTGTCCGGCTGCTGGTGCTGGGTTCCTCGCAGGCCGAGGCCGAGCTCACCAGGCTGCCGGACGGCCCGGTCAGCGCAACGGAGCGCCGCGAGCCGCTGGCGCCGCCGGACCCGGCGTACATGATCTA
>JAFARZ010000394.1 GCA_019245115.1 Streptosporangiaceae bacterium
AGTTTGGTGTACCCCGGTGCACAAAAATCACCACGAGGCCCGGATCAACCATGCGAGGACACTGCCGCGGCCCGGGAATACGGGACGAACCGGCTGTCCGGTAGCATGACTGCCCGGCGTCATCATGTGCGGCTGCAGCACTTGACATCCCACGGCTACGAGTTACGCGACAGCCTCTATTCGTACATTTAATTTCCATCTAGCATGGATGTTCTGCCTTAATCAGCATCCTGTTCGGGACTAACCTGACATCCAGGGCAATCCGGTGACGGCGCGGAGCCTGGACTCCGGCCCGCTAAGCGCCGAACTGCGAAGTCGTGGCGTCGGGGACATCGATCCGGGTGGCCAGGCACCGGTACGCCCGCGCTCCGCTGTCGAACGCCGCCTCATCGGGCGGCAGCACCTGGATCTCCCAGCTACCAGCGGGGATCCGGAGCGCCGGGCCGCGTCTGGATCGAAGCAGGACCCTCATCGAACACACCCTTCGCACGGTCGGGTCCACCTGGACGATGTCCTGGTCGAAAGTCTGTACACCGGGAGGCAGGAGCGCGATCGCGAAGGTCTGCCAGGAATGCTGCGCCGCGCACGGCAGCGCGGCGGCGGTGGCGTTGCCGGAGATCACCACCAGGCCGTCCCAGCATTCCGGGTTGGCCGGACAACGGGCTCGGCCGCCCGCCACCAGCGCTGCCGGGCATCCTTTGCTCACCGTGGCGATGCCGAAGACACCGGGCACGCCTTTGCTGTGACCGGTGCTGACGCCCTGACCGGTATCCGAGGACCTGGTCTGCGCAGCGTTCGCGGCGCCGCTACCGGGAAGGAGCCGAAAGCCCAGAACCACCCCCGCCGCCACGGCGATCGCCAGGCCCGCGGCTACGGCGGCGGCGATCAGGGTCGTCCGCCGCTGGCTGGTAGGGGCCGGCGTCACATGCACCGGGCCCGGGCGCGGGCCCCAGCCGGGGCCTGGAGCCGCGGCTGCGGCCGGAGCCGCGGCCGAGCCCGGAACCGCGGCCGCGGCTGCGACCGAAGGTGAGGCTGGACCTGAGGGGAGAGTCCCCGGGGACCCGCCGGCACCGGCGGGGCCCGCGGCGAGCGCGTCCCGCAGCGCCGCTGCCGAGCCTGGCCGCGCCGCCGGGTCCGCGGCCAGGCTCTGGCGCAGCAGGGCCATCAGGGCCGGGGGCACGCCGGGGATGTCTTCGGGCGGCTGGCCGTGCAGGGCCATGATGGTGACGAGCCCAGGCGTGTCCGCGTTGGCGGGGAAGCGCGGCGGCCGTCCGGCGAGCAGGGCGTACAGCGTAGCCGCCAGGGAGTACACGTCGCCGGCGACCGTCGGCTCCTCGCACCGGAAGGCTTCCGGCGATGCGTAGGCCGGGGTCAGCGCCTCTCGGGTCGCCGACTGGACGTTCGCGCCCGCGACGATCGAGGCCAGCCCGAAATCCGACAAGCCCACCATGCCGTACCGGTTGATGAGGATGTTCGCCGGTTTTATGTCGCGGTGCAGGATGCCTGCCTGATGCGCCGCGGCCAGCGCGTCGGCCAGGCCGATGCCGATATCGCGCACCTGGGCGGCGCTCATCGCCCCGCGGCGCCGCAGCTCATCCTGGAGGGACCCGCCCGGGCACAGCTCCATCACCAGGTAGGGCCGTCCGTCGCGGAGGGTTCCCGCGTCGTAGACGCCGATGACATTCGGATGTCCGGACAGCTGCCCGGCCGCGGTGACCTCGCGCATGAACCTGCGGCGATCCCGGTCGGTGAACAGGACGCGGTTGTCAACCTTCACGGCCACCTCGCGCCCGACCGCCAGCTGCCGGGCCCGGTACACGGTCGCGAAGCCGCCGCTGCCGAGGACGCCGGTCACTGCGTGCCCGGGAATGTCCGGTGCTGGTACCACGGTTCGCCAGCGTAGCGGTGCAGACCAGCCCAGCGCGCGGCATATCCCCAGGTACGCCGCGGAGCCCGGCCTGGTCGGTCCCCCGATGGATGTGGCAGCCACCCGGTTCTAACCGGGTGGCTGCCACATCCATCCGACATCCATATCCATCCGACTGCCAGGCCGGCGCCTCGAGACGTCAGCTACCCGGCTGATCCTGGCGTTTGCGTCGATCGGGGCGGCCCGCCATGGCTGAACGCGGATCGGACGCGCGGACCACGCCGGCCTTCAGCCGGCCGAGCACCAGCGCCCAGGCCCCCCGCATGAACTCCGCCTGCGCCGTGCTCTCCACCACCTGGTGGACCTCCACGTGCGCGCCGTCGGACATGCTGGTACCCTCGCGCAGCGGCCGGATCCGCAGGTAACCGGTCATCTCGTCACCGGGAACGGGGATGTTGCCGTCCTCGAAGTCCCAGCGCATCACGATGAGTTCGGGCGGGCAGACGAGTTCATAGCGGCCCCGCACGGTCGTTCCCCATTCCATGGTGCAGGCGAAACGCCGGTCCCGGATGGTGACCGGCACGCCGAGCCACCGGGAGTAGACGACCGGATCGGTGAAGGCGGTGAACGTCACGTCCTGGCTGGTTTCCACGTCGGTGCTCGCCACCACCACTGGCTTTACGCACGTGTCCGACAGGTCGCGCTCCGGCGCGTCGTCGGCATTGAGCCACTTGCCCGGGGCGCTCAGCGCGCCGCGCAGGCCGCGAAGCGCGCCGGGAACCGCGCGGTAGCGCCGCGAGGTGCCCACCGCGGTGCTCACCACCAGGCCGGCGTTACGCAAGACGGCCAGGTGCTGGGAGATCGTCGGCTTGGTCACCGGGAAGGCAGTGGCGATCTCGCCCGCGGACAGTTCCCGCTCCCAGATCAGGCTCAGGATCTCGCGGCGGATGGGGGAGGCCAGCGCCGTCAGCACCCGCTGGATGTCCCGCCCCCCGCCGCTGACACCGCCGCCAATGGCGTCGGCAACGCCGCCGCCAGCGTCGCCAACGACACCGGCACGCACCGTCGGCC
>JAFARZ010000418.1 GCA_019245115.1 Streptosporangiaceae bacterium
TGACCACGCCGTGATGGGTGATAGCGACGCCTTTGGGGGTTCCGGTGGAGCCCGAGGTATAGATGACGTAGGCGAGATTGTCGGGGAGGACGCGGCGCGCGGGCGCGGTGTCGGGCAAGTCGGGCAGCTGGGGACCGTCGGCGGCGAGTTCTTCGACCGTGATGGCGGGGCTGGCGAGAGCCTGCGCCAAACCGGGCGTGGCCAGCAGGATCGACGCGCCGCTGTGGGTGAGCATGAAGCGCAGGCGCTCGGGCGGATAGGTTGGGTCGAGCGGCAGGTAGGCGGCGCCGGCTTTGAGCACCGCCAGCATCGCCACCACCATGGCCGGGGTCCGCTCCAGCAGCAGCCCAACCGGTGCTTCCGGTTCTATCCCGAGATTGACCAGCCGGTGCGCGAGGCGGTTGGCCCGCCGCTCCAACTCGGCATAACTCACGCGCGTCCCGCGCCAGCGCAGCGCTTCCTTCTCCGGGCAGCGCCGCGCCTGCTCGGCGATCAGCTCATGCACGCAGCTCGTTTGCGCATAGGGTAGCGCGGTCGCATTCCAGTCCTCCAGCAACTGCTTGCGCTCGATCGCGCTCAGAAGCGGCAGCTCCAGCACCAGCCGGTCCGCCTCTTCGACCGCCGCCGTGAGCAGGCGAGTATAAGCGTCGGCAAATTGCGATATGCGGCCGTCGTCGAACAAATCGGCGCTGTATTCCCAGGCGGCGATCAGCCCGCCCGACGTGTTCTGCAGATTGAGCGTCAAATCGAATTTTGCCTCGCACGGCACCGGCTTGGACGGCAGCTCCGGGATTCCCGCGTGCCGCTCCGCCTGCGGCGTGTTCTGCAGCACCAGCATCACCTGGAACAGCGGCGTGTGGCTCAAGCTGCGTTCGGGCCGCAGCTCCTCCACCACGCGCTCGAACGGCACGTCCTGGTGGGCGTAAGCCGCCAGCGTGCGCTCGCGTATCTGCCGCAGCAGCGATCGAAAGCTCGGCAGACCCGCCAAGTCGGCGCGCAATACCAGCGTGTTGACGAAAAAGCCGATCAGTCCTTCAATCTCGGGCCGTCCCCGGTTGGCCACCGCAAACCCCACCGACAGGTCGACCGCGCCGCTCAATCGATGCAGCAGCGCATGAAAGGCGGCCATCAGCACCATGAACGATGTCGCGCCTTCGCCGTGCGCCAACGCCTCGATCCGATCGTGCAGCGCGCGCGGCAGTAACCGCACCAGCATGGCCCCGCGGCTGCTGCGCACCGCCGGGCGCGAACGACTGGTCGGAAGCTCCAAAAGCGCGGGCGCTCCCGTGAGCGCCTCACGCCAGTAGGCCAATTGACGCTCCAGCACCGGCCCCTGCAGCCACTGACGCTGCCAGGCCGCGTAATCGGCGTACTGCACCGGCAGTTCCGGCAGCGGCGAGGGTTCTCCCGCCGCAAATGCCTCATACAAACGGCCCAGCTCCTCGACAAAAATCCCCAGCGACCAGCCGTCGCAAATGATGTGATGAATGATCACCACCAGCTGCAGTCGCCCCTGCCGCATCACCAGCAGCCCAACGCGCAACAGCGGTCCGCCGGCAAGATCGAACCAGCGCTGACGCTCCGCCACTTCCCAGGCCAGCGCCGCCGCCGCGGCGTCGCGCGCGCCGCGCAGATCGACAACGGCCATGTCCGGGCAAAACGGAGCATCGACCTGCTGGATCGGCCGCCCCTCGATCACCGGAAAACGGGTGCGCAACACCTCGTGCCGGCGAACCAGCTCGGCCAGCGCCCGCTCCAGCGCCTCGCGCCGCGTGCCTTCATCGAGCGCCAGACGCAGCGAGAGCACATAGGCGGTGCCGCCCGGGTTCATCTGCTCCAAAAACCACAGCCGCTCCTGCGCCGGCGAGAGCGGCAATCGCCGGTCGCGCGGCGCGTGCCCCACCGCCCCCAGGCGCTCGCTCGGCGACCCGCGCCGCGCCTCGATCAAGCCCGCCAGCCCCGCCACCGTCGGCGCCTCGAACAGCTCGCGCACCGCCACGTCCACCGCAAACACGTCGCGCACCCGCGCCAGCACCCGCACCGCCAACAGCGAGTGCCCGCCCAGGGCAAAAAAACTCTCCTCCACCCCCACCGCTTCCAGCCCCAGAAGCTCGGACCATATCGCCGCAACCGTCCCTTCCGTCGCCGTCCGCGGCGCTACAAACTCCCCCTCCGAACCAACCAC
>JAFARZ010000124.1 GCA_019245115.1 Streptosporangiaceae bacterium
CCATCAAGCACATCCGCCCCGTGTCACAGCAGAACCCCCGCCCGCCGCAGCAGCCAGCCCCGGACAGCGATCAGGACCACCCGGCACTCGGGCCACGACCCTTTCTGCGACTACTTACGGTCACCGCTGACTTTGACGCGCCCCTGGGTGTGCTGAGCCGTGCCGCTGGCCTCCATCTCGCCGAAGGCATGCATCACGGGGGTAATGGAGCAGGCGAATTCCGCGGCGAACTCTTCCTGGCGGGGAAGCTTCGATCCAGGCGCATACGTCTGGTCCGCGACCCTAGCCCGCAGCGCCTCCGCTATCACGGCGCGCTTACAGCGCTTGCTCGCCGTCATCGCGCCTGCGCCGCAGCCAGATTGTCCGGCATTGCCGCAGCTAGCGGCCGGCCGGGCGGTGAGAGATCACATACCGACAAGACCATGCGCAGCCACGCCCAGACATCGCTGACCGGGGCGTGCAGCGGCTGGCCGAAATCAGACCACACCACCCGGCCACCAGCCAGACCGAAGCGGCCCGTACAGGCACGCGTTCGCGAACAACTCGCTGGCCACCAGGGCTGCGTCCGCAACGTCAACGGGGCAGTCGTGTCCGCTTATGGCGGCGCTGATCCAGGTCCGGATCTGGCTCCCCAGCCGGGGGTCGGCGTCAACGACCCGCCACCCGGGACCGCGCCACCCACCGATGATCACTGTCCCTGTCCTCGGGAAATGAGCGTGACCGGGTTGCTGGCGCGTTCGGCGCGGTCAGTGTCCTGGACGGCAACGGCCGCCGCTTGACGGCGGAGCTGTCGTTGCCGATGCCCGCAGTGGCCGGTGAGCTTGCTCATGGCCACCGAGACTGCCGTAACCCCGCACAGCTGCTCGCAGTCAGGCCCGAGCACAATCCGGGGTGGCCTACCCGCGGCTGTGACCTGGCCGGATGCTGCCACTGCGCAGGTGAAGTCCCCACGCGGGCACGCTACGCAAGCCCAGCGCGACTGGCGGTAGGCGGTGACCGGGGCCACACTGGGAGCGCCGGCATCGCTGGAGATGCCAGGTCGCGGAGGTGAGACCGATGTCCGTTCGTTATAAAAGCGGAAGCAGGCCATACCGGGATGCACTGCGGGCCAGCTTGCAGGCGCTAGGTGCACGCGATCCGCGGCTGACCGAGCTGGTTGCCCGCGATCTGCAAAAGCACGGCATCCGGCCGCGGCGGGCGTGGCGTGATGCCGCCGAGCTGTCCCAGCAGCAGGCGGCCGACCGGTTCAACCAGCTCACCGGCAACCCGCGGGCGCCGATGAGCAAACGTCGGATCAGCGACTTCGAAACCTGGCCCGACGGCGGCGTCCGCCCCACCATGACCACGCTGAAATCCTCGCCGGCGTGTTCGGCACCACCTGGGACCAGCTCATCGACACCGCCGACCTGGCGCATATGCCCGAAACCGACCGTGGTGAGTATCTTGAGATAAGCCGTGCCCCTGCGCGGCCGGCCCCGGTCGAGGCCGCTCACCCGCCGCGGCGGCGGCGCGGCAGCCGTGAGGATCTCGTCGCCGAGGTCGCCGACGAATCGGCTGAGTTCGGAGAGTGGGCCGGGATGTCCGAGGTAGCAGACGCAACGATCGAGCGGTACGCGACCCAGATACAGCTGCTGGCTGCGGGCACTCAACCTTGTGTCATGGCCGGGAGGTAGATGGTCCGCTGGGCGGTGCGTGCTTTGCGGGCGGCTGGGATGCGGGCTGCGGTAGCGGCTGACATCCTGGTCTCGGCTTGTTCCCAGGTGCACAGCTGCGCGTCGTCGAGTTCGGTGTCTTGCAGGCGGATGGTGGAAAGGTCGTCGATGGTGCCGCCGTCGAAGACGTAGTTGGTCATGACGCGGGGGCGGTCGCCCTAGGGCGGAGCCCAGTCGACGACGAGCAGGTCACCGGCCTTTATGTCGAGGCCGATTTCTTCGGCTATCTCGCGGGAGGCGCATTCGTGGGGTGCCTCGTCTGCTTCGACGATGCCTCCCGGGAGTGACCAGTAGGGGCGGTAGCTGGGCTTGACCAGCAGGACGCGATCACGGGTGTCGGTGAGCAGCATTGAGGCTGAGACGTATACGGTGGGCAGGCTGGCATACCAGTCCGCTGGACTTAGCCATGACCCGCTCATGACCACCAACGCTACCGTCACCGCGGCCGCTGCTGCGGCTGTCATCGCCTGTGGCGTCCGGCGTCTGCTTCAAGGTAGTCCATAACGATCGGGGACTGCCGGTACGGGGCGAGGCGGGTGGTGAACTCATCGAGGCGGTAGTTCAGCCGCTGGGATTTCAGGCCGCTGGCGGCTTGCTGTACCGGGATGGCGGCCTGGATTGCTCCGTCCAGGTCCCCGCGATCCAGCAGGACGCTGGCGTAGAGGATGCTATGCAGGGCATGGGTGCGGGTGTTGCGTGCCGGGAGGTTCAATGCATCCGCGGCGTGGCTGGAAGCCGTCGCCGGGTCGGCGAGGTCACGCAGTGCCCGCATCACGTTCCCGGCGTGGTGGGCGGGGGTGAACACGCCGAGCCAGCCCGGGTCCCGGGCCGGGTCGGAGCGTTCCATGGCGGCGCTGGCGATGCGGAGCATGCGATGGGTTTCGTGGCGGTCGCCGGTGATGGCATGCGCCATTGCTTCGGTTCCGGCCAGGCGAGCGGTGAGGGCCGGGGTGACGGCCCGGCCGCCTGCTGCGCGCGCGGTCCGGGCGAGCCGGATGCTGGTGCGGGTCTGCCCTACTAGTAGCGCCTGGGTGGCGAGGTTCCCGATGGCGTACGCGCCGTACGCGCGGTCGCCCGCGTGCCGCGCCAATGCGGCGGCCTGGGTGTAATACCGCTGGCCGAGTCCGTGCAGCGAGATGTCCATCGCCATCCATCCGGCCATGTTGGACAGGATCGCCGCGGCACCGAACAGCTCACGGCCGACGGCATCGTTGCAGCAGCCATGCAGTCGCCATTTCCGCGTGGACTCGACCGTAAGGATCAAGGCGTTCCGGCAGTCGCTGGCCGTGTGCGGTTGAGGCATTCACCACAGCCGGCTGACACAGGGACGTTCTGCGGGTCGATACGCTGGCAAGGTCCCAGGTGAATGACAGCGACGGCGAGGACAGCGGTTCAGGTTCCTCCGATCAGATACGCGCCCGTCGCCCGCCCGGCCGGTGGAATCGGCCGGGCGGTTGGGTAGTGCTGCGCGTCGTTCTCCCGCCCCCTGGCCGTCGGCGCTTCTAGTGGTCGCTGGTTACGCTGGCTTGAGCTGCGCGTTGGCGCGGTGCTGCGGGCCGCGGGGCCCGTAGTCCAGCTCCGCCCCGTTGTTGCTGCTGTGGATGACCGCTGCGGGCGCGTCGTGAGGATCCATGACCGATTCGATGAAGATCATCGTGTCGTTCGGCGCGCTGAGGGCGCCTTGCAGGTCGGCGACGGTCTTGACCACGAACGACCGCGCGGTGGTGTCCGGACGGAACACCCTCGGCAGGTCTGCGTAGGCCCAGTTGGCGATGTCGTTGTAGGTATCGCTCTTGCCCATGTAGCCGCGTTCGATGGTGTATCCGCCGTTGTTGATCAGAAAGATGACCGGCTTGTGGCCATGACGCAGGATGGTCGACAGCTCCTGCGCCGTCTCCTGGAACGAGCCGTCGCCCACGAACAGCAGGTGGCGGCGTTCCGGTGCGGCGGTCAGCGTGCCGAGCAGCGCTCCGACGCTGTAGCCGATCGAGCCCCAAGTGACCGACGCGACGACGGTGCAGTCCGGCGGCAGGTCGAAGCCGAAGATCGCATATGACGTGCCGTTATCGGTGAAGAGCACGTCGGCGGGCCGCAGGTAGCCCTGGAGAGCCTGCCAGTACGCAGCCTGGGTCAGCTTGGCCGACCCGTCGGCAGGGGTCCCCGCCGCCGCTGCCGTGGGCTGCCGCGCCGCCGGGCGGCTGGTGACTTGCGGGACTGCGTCGATAACGCCGCGCAGGACTTCTTTCAGGGTGACCGCCTGGTAGTTATCCTCGCCGATGTCGAATGAGTGCCCGCGGGCGTGGATGGTGTTAGCGGGCAGCTTCGCGGTGAAGTCGCCGGAGGTCCCGTCGATCGGCCGGTAGGCGATGGAGAGCAGGCAGTCGCTGCCGTCGACGGCCTCCCGGGTGGACGGCGCACTGCCCTTGCCGTTGTAGATGCCGGCGTAGTAAGGGAACGTCTCATCGATTACGGCCTTGGCCGGGCCGGTCACCGCGACCGGGATCTGCGCCTTGGCGGCCAGCTCCGTGACCTCGGCTGCGGCGCCGTAGCGGTCCGCGTCCTGGTCCACCAGGATGGCGGGCGACTTGGCGGCCGACAGCCGGCTGGCAATCGCTTCGGCGCACGACCGCATCCGCTCGGGGTCGCCGGGCGGCTGGGCCATGACCAGTGGGGCGGTCGGGACCTCGACGTCGAGGTAGGCGATGTCGGACGGCAGCTCCATGTACACCGGGAGCTTCTCGCGCCAGGCGGTGAGGATCAGCCGGTCGATCTCGGTGACCGCATTGTGCGGGGTCAGCCTGGCCTGCGCGGCGGTCACCTGCGCGAAGGCGCCGAGGAAGCGATCCCAGGTGCCATCGCCCATCGAGTGGTGCATTCCCAGGCCGCGTTCGATGGACCGCAGCGGTATCGACCCGGCGATGCAGATAACCGGGACATGCTCGGCGTATGCACCGGCGACCCCGTTGATCGCGCCCAGGGCGCCGACCGCGTTCGTCACCGTCAGCGCGGCCAGGCCCTTCAGCCGGGCGTAGCCGTCCGCCGCGTAGGACGCGTTCAGCTCATTGCAGGTGCCGACCCACTTCATGGTGCCGGTGTCCTCAAGCTGTTGCAGCAGCTCGAGGTTGAAGTCGCCGGGGACGCCGAACAGGTGGCCGACGCCTGCCTCTTCCAGACGACGGAGCAGGAATTCGCCGATGGTCATCCATCGGCTCGGGCTGGTAGACATCGTTCGGTCCCTTCAGGTGGTGGGTGTCGTGCCGCAGTAGCCCTGCGTTCACGGTCGTCATACCCCCGCGGACACGAACGCGCCGCCGTCGATCATGATGGTTGTCGCGGTGAGGAGTGGATTGGCCCTGACGACCTCATTGGCCACCGACAGGCCCTTTAGCTCATGACCGACACGCTCAAGTGGTTATCAACCGGTGCGGCCAGGCAACATATACCGATTTCCGGGGAACTCCTCCCGCGCACGCTTTCTCACGACTGTGACTACCGGCGATAAATGGCATTCCCACATTTATCTGGCGTTGGTGTGCTGGCGTTTGCCGTCATGATCGTGATGGGTGCTCAGATGCCGGGAAGCGCATCAGTGAAACGTTGCCGGGCTACTGACAACGCGGCACCTACGGCGGGATCGATGCCAAGCTCCAGCCGAGCCGACGGTCATCGTCATCTCGCATGCGCATTATGGCCAGCCTGGCGGCGTCTCGCCACCACTGGGCCTCAGAGACAGCGATGGCGTACGGATTGTCGGCCGGTGACCAGTCACCGACAGCGGCGCCGCTCATGGAACCCCGGAGAGTCATCGGACATGCCGCTTCACCGCCTTCCAGTAGGCGCCATCGGACTGCACGTGATCGACATCACACGGCGATCCCCGGTCGTCCGCTTGGGCAAGCAGCTCCGCTTTCGGCCAGCCGACATCGCCGCCTACATCGAGCATCTCATGGCGGGTAACTCGCACGGCTGCTCGCGGGCACCGGTTCGGCCCGTTTGAGCATCGTCTCGGCGACGGGCCGCAAGAGCCGTGATTGCAGGGTGCGGCGGGCATCCTGGGCTTCGGGCGGCCGAGCACGCCCGAAGCCCGTCACGCAATCGTGTACATCACCTATATCGTGCTAGCTCTCCAGATCGGGTAGAAGGCCCTCGAATCGCTGCGCGGCCGACGCGCCCTCCTCATCAAGCACGTGTACGTAGCGTGTCGTCGTCCGCAGGTCGGACTGTCCGAGCCCAGCGATCAGTTCGCGAACGTGTTCCTCAGCGGCCTTGGCTACCTCCAGCGCCCTGTCCTCGTCGGTGAACGTACCTGCCGACCGGTATCTCCCGTCCGCTGCCTTGTACATCCCGCGGTACCGCGGTCCGTTCTTCCTTTCACGGCACTCTACGTACGCCACGCCAGCCTCCGTTGTGGGTAGAAATCTGGGTGGAGATTTCCTGTCCGGCACGATCGGGCCAGACTACACAAGAAATCGAAACTGGCTCTGAGCTGGGAAAATACTACAGCTAGCGGCACAAGGCCCGACTAGACTGCAAAGAGATGAGAATTGTTCGAATCGACGGAATGAGCTGCGAAGAATGAGAGGCGGAGACGGGAATCGAACCCGTGTACAGGGCTTTGCAGGCCCTTGCCTAAGCCACTCGGCCACTCCGCCATGAGAGCGCTTCACGACCTCGACAGGCCAGAGTATGGCTCCCAGTCCTGAGAACGCTGAGCGGACGACGGGATTCGAACCCGCGACCCTCACCTTGGCAAGGTGATGCTCTACCAACTGAGCCACGTCCGCGCGCACCGTTCGGGGTGCGTTCAGAACTGTAGCCTATCCTGACGCACACGCAAACTCGGGCCTACCCCAGGCCGCCGCCTGTGAGCCGGCCGACGTACTCCGCGTACACGTGAACATGCGACACATGCTCGGCGATCTCGCGCAGGGTCCAGGCGCTGCCTCGCGGTGCGTCCCACTCGGCCGGACCCGCGGCAGCGTACCTGAGCAGGTACGTCCTGGCCAGCCGGCGCAGCCGGGAGCGGGCCTCATCCAGATCGGCCTGCGTGACCGGCTGCAGGTCCGCGTCCAGCGTGACGGTGCGGCCGTGCCACTCGTCCGGCATGGGCTCGGCGCCGGCCAGCAGCGCCTCCACCTCATGCAGGTGGTCGACCAGATGGTCGTTGATCCGGCGCAGGGCCTTGACCGGAGTCCATTCGTCGCCTACCTCGTCGATCGTCTCCTTGACCGGGCGGTGATCCCAGGACAGCCAGGTCGCGGCGATGTCGAGGCATGTCTCCACGCCGTCGACCACGAGCTGGGCGGGGTTGGTTGCTATCTGAGGGGCCGTAGTCATAACTTCGATGTTCGTCAAATGATCGTTCTACTAGCATCAAAATATGTCCGCACCGGCACAACTCTACGGAAACGACATCGCCCCCGCCGCGGCGCTGATGGCCGACCCCACCAGGGCCTGCATCCTGCTCGCGCTGATGCCGGGCCGCCCGCTGGCGGCCGGCGAACTGGCACGGATGGCCGGGGTGGGCGCGGCCACGGCCAGCTTCCATCTGGGCAAGCTGCTCGAGGGCGGCCTGGTCGCGGTCGCCCGGCAGGGCCGGCACCGCTATTACCAGCTCGCCGACCACGATGTCGCCGCCGCGCTGGAGGCGATAGCGCTGATCAGCCCGGTCGTACCGCCTCGCTCGCTGCGCCAGTCCCGCGAAGCCGAGGCGCTGGCACAGGCCCGCACCTGCTACGACCATCTGGCCGGCCGGGCGGGCGTGGAGCTGCTCGACGCGCTCGTCCGGCACGGACTGCTCGAGCGAATCGGGACGCCCGCTGCGCGCTACGAGGTCACCGAGGCCGGACGGGAGCAATTCCGTACGTTCGGGATAAATATCGAAGAAGTCCGTCACACACGGCGTAACTTCGCAGGGGAGTGCATCGATTGGACGCAGCGGCGCGGCCACCTGAACGGGGCGCTGGCGGCGGCGATCACGGCGCGGATGTTCGCGCTGGGCTGGATCGAGCACGGGAGCCGGCGGCGCAGCGTGCGCGTCACCGAGGCGGGTGCCGAGGGAATGGCCGCCACGTTCGGCGTGGACCGCTAGCGCGGCGCCCCGGTTGGCCGCGCTAACGGTCGCACCCCGCTGCTCAGACCTTCCGGAGGAACGAGCGGCGCTCGGAGAGGATGCAGCGGGTGTCTATGGCGTGCTTGCGATTGGCCTGGGCATCGGGATCGGCCGCCAGATGGGCCCGGTACTGCTCGTACGCGGCCAGCGACTCAAAGTCGATGAGCGCGAGCGCGTAATCGTTTGCACCCTCCTTGGGCAGGTAGTAACCGACCAGGGTCCCGCCGCAGCGCTCGATGATGGGCGGCCACGTCGTGGCGTACTTCTCGAAGTCATCGACGCGATGCGGATCGATTGTGTACTGGATGACGCATGTGATCATGGCTCAGACGTTAGAGCAACGACATTTGCGCCGGGATCGAAATGGCGGCGCCGCGGCCGGAGGCCCAGGCCAATCCAGCACAGTGGCCGAGGCCCAGGCCAATCCAGCACAGCGGCCCGGAGGCCCAGGCCAGTCCAGCACAGCTCCCGCCACGCACCCGGGTTCGGGACGGCCCTACCCTGTTGACCATGGCTGATGTAGTGATCGACGGCGGTGCGCTCACGGTTGAGGACGTAGTGGCCGTGGCGCGAGGCGAGGCGCGGGTGCGGCTGGGCGACGAAGTGGCGGCCCGGATGGACGCCAGCCGCTCGGTGGTGCTCAAGGCGATTAGCGGAGACGCGCCGGTCTACGGCGTCAACACCGGGTTCGGCGCGCTGGCCGACACGCCGGTGGGGGAGCGCGACCTGACCACCCTGCAGGGAGCGATCCTCAGGTCGCACGCGGCCGCTGTGGGCGAGCCCCTGGCTGACGAGGCGGTGCGCGCGCTCCTGCTCCTGCGGGCCCGCACACTAGCTGCCGGTTATTCGGGTGTTCGTGCCGATTTGCCCGAACGGCTGTTGTTGCTCCTTGCCCGTAATCTGCTTCCGGTCATTCCGGGGAAGGGGTCGGTCGGCGCGTCCGGCGATCTGGCCCAGCTCGCCCACCTGGCTCTGCCGCTGATCGGGGAGGGGCGGCTGCGGGTGGCCGGCTCGGATCCGTGGGGGCGCCCGGCGGCCGAGGTGCTCGCAGAGCACGGGCTGGCGCCGCTGTCGCTGGCACCCAAGGAAGGCCTGTCCCTGGTCAACGGCACGGAGCCGATGCAGGCGCTGCTGGCCTTCTCGGTCTGGGACGCCGCGATGCTGGTCCAGGCGGCCGACGTGGCGTGCGCGCTGTCGGTCGAGGCGCTGCTCGGCACGGACCGGCCCTACGACGAACGGGTCCAGGTCATCCGGCCGCATCCCGGGCAGCTCGTCTGCGCCGCGAACCTGCGCGGGTTGCTGGCGGGATCACCCCTGCTCGCTTCGCACCGGCATTCGCGGCACGCGGTGCAGGACGCCTACTGCCTGCGCTGCGCTCCGCAGGTGCACGGAGCGGTACGGGACGTTCTGGCTTATGCGCGTTCGGTGATTTCGATCGAACTCGGGTCGGTCGTGGACAATCCGGTCATCGTGCCCGACGGCGAGGTGATGACCACCGGGAACTTCCACGGCGAGCCACTGGCCTTCGCCGCCGACATGCTGGCCATGGCGCTGGCCGAACTGGCCTCGATCAGCGAGCGCCGGGTGGACCGGATGCTCGACCCGGCCTTCTCCCGCGGGCTGCCGCCGTTCCTGGCGGTCGACGCCGGCACGAATTCCGGCTACATGCTCGCGCAGTACACCGCCGCGTCGCTGGTGTCAGAGAACAAGGTACTGGCGCATCCGGCGTCGGTGGACACGATCCCCACGTCGGGGAAGCAGGAAGACCATGTGTCTATGGGCTGGACTTCGGTGCGCAAGCTGCGGGACGTGATCGCGAACGTCCGATCGGTGCTCGCGGTCGAGATCTGCTGCGCCGCGCAGGGGATCGACCTGCGGGCCGACGTGGCGCTGCCGAGCGTGCCATTGCGTGAAGTGCACGGCCTGGTCCGCTCCTCGGTGCCCCGGATGGACGTGGACCGCGAGGTGGCAGCGCAGATCACCGCCGTCGACGAGCTGTTGCCGGAGATCTGCGCCACGGCGGAACGTCTCTGTCCGTCGTTTGCGTAGCTGGGTTGGTAGGCGTGGGCTGGGTTGGTAGGCGTGGTTGGGTTGGTAGGCGTGGCTGGCCGGGTCGCCTGGTGAGAAAAAGCTCCGGCCCGCCACGGGGGAGCGGGCCGGAGCGGGGGGTTCGTGCCGGCCCGCCACGGGGGAGCGGGCCGGCGTTGGGGAGTCGGCGGGTTTGTGATGTTTTTGGTGTTTTGGTGTCAGGCCTTGCGGAGCAGGTCGTTCAACTCCGACTCGATGTCGACGAAGCCGCTTTCCTCGCCGGCCGGGACTATCGTGTAGGTCCGCGCGAGGAACGCCCCCATCGCCTCGACCGGGGCCTCGAAGTGGGCCTGGCCAAATGGTGAGGACAGTTCGATGTTGAGCACGACGCTGTCCGCGCCACCATCGGCCGAATCAGCAGGCTCCGACGGCCATACCTGCACGTCGCCCTCGCCCTGACGTGATTCGATACCGGCCGAGAGCAGATCGCGGGCAAAAATCCACTCAACCGGCTCGTCCGTGCCGACGTGGAAGGCCATCCGAACCGCATACGGGTCGCTGCCGCTGTAAAACAGGCTGGCCACGAGCGGAACAATCGTTTGCTGCGGGACGATGAGCCTGAGGCCAAGCTCGGCCGAAACCGTGGTGCTGCTGCTACTGTTCATCGTCTGCCAACCCCTACCCTAAGCCGGATCCCGGATATCCGGGCTCTACCTATCTGACGTCACCAACCGGGAGTTATGACGCGTACGGAGGGTGAAGCTTTCACGAACGAGAAGCTTTTCCGTTTCGCCTCTTTACTCCCGACCTGAACCCGACCTGACCAGGCCCTCTGACCTGGCCAGATGTCGTCCATTACATGTAACGACGTTGCGCCAGTGTAATGTTCCTGCTGGTCGATTGCATAGCCCGGGATACCCCTCTCCAGGCCTTATCTACAAAGCGTTCTTGCTTCATTACCTGGAGTAATAAAACTGGAGCTCATGCTCACGTTTGCAGGAAATGGCGATTACGCAGGGTAGTTATGCCGGGGTACGAGCCTGGGCGAAGCCGGTCCATGGTCATCATGCGTTACTTGATTAGGACATACTCGCCCTTACCGGGCACCACGAGGCCGTCGCGAGGGTGATTTGCCGGAAAAAATTCCTCAAAAATTTTTCTCGCGGCGCGGACAAAGTGGGACGAATCGGGCGTCGGCCGCGGCTCATGCGGCGGCCTGCGTAGGAACCCCGCCTCGGCCGGATGACCCCCGCGTCGGCCGGATGACCCCCGCCTCGGCCGGATGACCCCCTCAGCGTGACGGAATGGCGGAAGTTTGGCGTCATGGGGACACCGCATGCGGGTCGGCGCGGGTCGGGGGACACGGTACCGAGGACGCGGCGAATGGGCGAGGCACTGGGGAGATGCGCTACTCTATTGAGGCGCCGGGGATTACGGCCCGGCGGCGGGCGATTGGCTCAGCGGGAGAGCGCCTCGTTCACACCGAGGAGGTCACTGGTTCGATCCCAGTATCGCCCACCGAACGGTGGTCTTCACGTTTGAGTGGGGGGCCTTGTTCACGTTTGGCCTGACCTGCGGGTTCCCCGTCGCGCTCGGCCGTTGGCCTCACATACCTCACAGGTAGCACGGGTCACGTACCTCCAGCCTCGCGTTCGGGGGTAGGGGGCCACAGCCCCTGTTCTATCGGGGGCAGGGGGCCACAGGCCCCGTTACCGCCCAGCCGACCCAACCGTGACCTTTAGAAATATGCGACAGAGCCCGTATCCGACGCTTTTTCTTCCGTTTAGCATCATGTTTCCGTGTTGCCGGCTGCGATCGGCCCACCCGGACCGCTAGAGCGCCGGTCAAGTAGTGGGGCTGGACCCGCTGGCCGTGTAGCTTTTGTCTCTTTCGCCGGATTTGCTGGGCAGGTTTTCGTGGTTGATTCGGGCCTCGCGGTGACTTTTGTGCACCATAGTGCACCAAATTCACCACAGAACCCCGATTTACCGCAGTAATCTGAGCGGCCCGCCACGCGCGGACATCCGGCCGCGGTGATACCCGGGATTACGTGACCGGCACTGTAGGCAGCCAAGGCAACTGTGGGCAGGCCACGCTTAACCTGTGGGCACCGCCACGACCGTCCCGCAAACGCCCAGCTCAGGCCCAAACGTGAAGACCTCTTTTTGCGCGAGTATTTAGTAATTTATACGAATACGCCGTTTTGAACTTCCGTTGTGAGCTGCTGGCAGGGGTTCCGAACCGAAGTGCCACCGCCGTTCTATAAAGGGCAGAATTTCACCGAACGGACGGTGGTTCCTCCTCAGCGGGCCTTTCTATGATTATCTTCTGTGCAGCACCGCGGCCTGCTTCTCCAGCGGGAGGATCTCGGAGCCGAAGTCCGGGTACGCTTCGAGCCAGAGCCGCAGCACTTCCTGCATGTCCGGCACGACGAGATCGTCCATGACGACGGTGGCAGCCGGGCTCAGCGACCCGCTCAGCAGCGGCAGCGCCGGATAGCGGGCCTGGTGACCGGTGGTCGCGGGCGGGCCATCGATGAACAGGAGGCCGATCCCGGTCAGGTCATCCCATGCCTTCCTCGCGTACCAGGAGTAAGTCTCGCCGTCGAGGCTGAAGCTCTCCAGCGGGGCGTCGCGTACCTCGGCGAGATCGCTGACGTCGTGCCTGGCCAGCAAGTCGCGGGTCCTGCCGCCGAAAACCGGGTCGTGATCGAGCGCGATGATCCGGCCGTCGATGCCGAACCGCCGCATCGTCAGTGCGAGCCACAGCGTGGACGCGCCGCTGCCGCATTCCACGACGAGCGACGGCCGTTCGTTGATGACCAGATCGACCAGCACCACGAGCAGGTCTGGCGAGGCTGCCCAGACCCGGGTGGCGGGCAGCACTTCGCTGGAAGGCAGCACGGCACTCAGGTTCTGCAACGCCTCCAGCTGGCGGAATGTCTGCCTGAGTTCCTTCTTGATCTCTTTCTCGATACCCGCTCCGACCTGCCGTACGGCCCCGAGCGTGGCGTTGGTCCGGCTGTCCAGATTGCCGATCCGGCTGGCCAGGTCGAGGCTGTGCCTGCTCAGCAGGAGCAGACCGCCGAGTATCGGCCCCAGCGTCATCAATGTCACCGTCGGCACCGCGCCCGCGCCGGTTGCCAGCCCCAGCCCGAGCGCACCAGCCAGCCACGCGGTGACCAGCACGGCTACAGTCTCGATGCGCACGAACTGCCGGACCAGTCGGCGCATGACGGCTCCCTTACGTCTTGTATGTCTCGTATGTCTCGCGGCGTTCACGCTGGTGCTACGTCGTGGGTCACGCTACGCCCATAGCCCCCGTCCGCTCCATGTGTGCCGGGATGTTCGCGGACCTTGTGTCGGCGGGGACGGGCGCTCCGCCTCTCAGCGGGGGATCCGGCCGGCCGACGTTTCATTGCCTGACCTCGGGTAGTTATGAGTGAATGGAAGATTGCGTCGAGGTGCAGAACGCGCTGATAGATACGACAACCATTGATGAATTCCTGCATGAGCTCGCGGTGATCGCCACCCGCCAGATTGACGCTGATTCGTCATGCGGAATGACGCTCCGGCCCAATGGCCAGCCGCCCGCGGTGGCGTGCAGTGACCCGGTCGCGGGGAGGGTCAACGAGGCGCAGTACCGCATAAACGATGGCCCGTGCCTGCACGCCATGCGTGCTGGTGAGGTGGTTGCCATTGCGGATACCGCCCGAGAGGAACGGTGGCCGGAGTTCGAGATTGAGGCCAAAGCCGCCGGGATCCGGTCCTGTCTAGCCGTGCCGCTGAGCACGGACCGGATGGGCGCGGAAAGTGAACCCATTGGCGCCATCAATTTGTACTCGCGAACCCCCTCAGCCTTTGGTCAAACGGAGATCCGGCGGGCACGGGAATTCGCAGAGATCGCATATGGTGCCCTGGTAGTGGCCAGACGGCTGGCGTCCTATGCGGACATTAACGAGCAACTGCGCGCGTCACTGGCCTCCCGATCGGTTATCGACCAGGCGATCGGCATCATCATGGCGCGCGGCGGGGTCGGCGCCGGGAAAGCCGGGGACGGCGGGCAGCCCACCACGCAGACCCGCGCCTTCGCGTTGCTGCGGGCCGCGTCACAGAACACCAACGTCAAGCTGCGCGACGTCGCCCGGGCCATCGTCACCAGCACGACCGGCGAGCCGGTTCAGGAGCCAGCGCCATTCGAGGACCCGCCGTCGCTGTTCGGTGATCCAAGCGCCTCGGCGATCGTGGAGTAGACGTCGATCAGGCGGTCGACGCCGGTGATTTCGAGCACGCGCAGCACGGCCGGGCTGGTGGTCGCGAGCCGGAACTTGGTCCCGTTCTCGTTTGCCCGCCGGAACCCGCGCACCAGCGCGGTGATCCCCGAAGAGTCGCAGAATGTCGTCTGGGTCATGTCCGCGACCAGGACGGACGCGCCCTGGTTGGCCGCGGACAGCAGCTGTTCGCGGATCTCGTCAGCATTTGTGACGTCGATCTCAGCCGGCAGCGTCACGATGACGATATCGCCTTCCTGATGCTCGCCGTTGCCGCGAATGGTCAAGCGGCACCGCCCCTTCACAGCTAGAAAGAAGGGGGCCGCGTCTCAGGACCCATAGAGCGGCACCCAATGCTGGGCCAGGCCGCCGCTGCGACAATTATTCATACGAGCCGACAGGCGTGCAAGCGCTGGCCGACCGGATCGGCTTGGACCGAGTGACCTGCCGTCGGCGCCCATCTTACCTGCCGCCGGTGGTGGCTGGGCCGCCACTAGCGCTGGCCGGCAAGGGCGTTGCGGCGGTCGGTTTCGTGCCTGGTTAACTGACCCGGTGAGCTTTCCGATCCTGCTGAACTACGCCGTGGGCTCCGTGGTGAACGTCGCGCTGATCGCTTACGGCTCGCGCCGGCTGCTCGGCGTGCGGCACTTCCCGCTGACCCGCACCGTCGTCGCCGGCCTGCTCGGCGAACTCGGCGGCAACCGGATCATCAACGCGCTGGCCTCGGGCATCCATCAGCCGTCCAGGAACGTCGGCCCGGCGCTGGCCGTCATCGGCCTCGGCGTGGCCAGTTCCCTGCTGCTGTCGATGGCGATCCTGGTTGCCTGGCAGGCCTTGGTGCCGTACGGAGCCGTGCCCCCGCCGTCGTCGTGGCCGCGCCGCCTGCGCGCCCGGGCCCGGCGCACCCGTCGCTACTGGCAGATCGTGCGGATCTTCACCCGGGCCGGGCTCGGCACCCTGCTGCGCGGCGGCGTCGCCCTGTCGCCGTCGATGGCCCGGTCGCTGAGCGGGGCGCTGGACAGCAGCGGCGTGGTCTTCGTCAAGTTCGGTCAGGTGCTGTCCACCCGGCGCGACCTGCTGCCGCCCGAGTTCACCGCCGAGCTCGGCCGCCTTCAGGACCGGGTGACCCCGCTGCCGTGGCCGGAGATCGAGCAGGTGCTGCGCGAAGAACAGATCACCGAGGAGTTCGCCGACATCGACCGCGAACCGCTCGCCGCTGCTTCCATCGCCCAAGTGCACACGGCACGATTGCGCACCGGCGAGCAGGTCGTGGTCAAGGTCCGGCGTCCTGACGTCGTCGACCTGGTGGAACGCGACCTCGACATCATCGGCCGGCTGGCCCGGCGGCTGGAGTTCCGGGCCGCCTGGGCGCGGACGATCGGCGTGACCAAGCTCGCCGACGGATTCGCCGAAGCGCTCCGCGAAGAACTGGACTTCCGGGTTGAGCTTCAGAACCTGGAAGCGGTGGGTCCCGGGTCCGGCAATGTGGTCATCCCGTACGCCTATGCGGACCTGAGCAGCAAGCGGGTGCTGGTCATGCAGCGGCTGGACGGGCGTCCGGTAACCGCCGCGCTGGCCGACGGGGCCGGGCCGGACGCCGATCATGCTGGGCGCGTCCAACTGGCCCGTGACCTGCTCGGCACGATGCTGCGGCAGATCGTGATCGACGGGATCTTCCACGCCGATCCGCATCCCGGCAACATCCTGCTGCTGCGTGACGGGCGGCTCGCCCTGATCGACTTCGGTTCGGTGGGGCGCCTGGATTCCGAATTGCGAGCCGCGCTGCAACGGCTGCTGCTCGCGCTTGACCGGCGCGATCCCGTCGCGGTCACCGACGCGCTGCTCGAGGTGACAGCGCGACCGGACGAACTGGACGAGCAGGCGCTTGAACGAGCGGTCGGTTCCCTGCTGGTCAGGCTGCGGGGCGCCGAGGCGGCAATGGGCATGTTCGCCGAACTGTTCCGTATCGTGGCACGGCATGAGCTGTCCGTTCCGCCCGAGTTCGCTGCCGTGTTCCGCGCACTGTCCACGCTCGAGGGCGGCCTCACCATGCTCGCTCCTGGCTTCGACATCGTCGCCGAGGCCGAACAGTTCGGGCGCGCGCAGTTGCACGCCTTCGCGCCGACGTCACCCACTTCGCTGAAGGACGCGGTCGCCGGCGAAGCCATGACGCTGCTGCCCATGCTGCGCAGGCTGCCTCGCCGGGTGGACCGGATCACCGCGGCGGTCGAGGGCGGCCGGCTGAGCCTCAATATCCGGCTTCTCGCCGACGAACGCGAGCGCACCACGATCGGCGGCTGGCTACAGCAGATCGTGATCACGGTGCTCGCCGCGACGGCGGGCTTGATGGCGGTGGTGCTGCTCGCCATCAAGGGCGGCCCGGTGCTCACCCCGACACTCAGCCTCTACCAGTTCCTCGGTTACTGCCTGCTCGTCATCTGCTCACTGCTGGCGCTGCGCGTCCTGGCCGGCATCTTCCGCGCCGGCACCCGCCAGTTACCCGCTTCCCCCCCCACCCGTTCCATGATCATGGGTCAAAGGCGGGAATAGTTACCGCAAACGACCCATGATCATGGAACCAGCTCCGGCGATATGCCCGGCTAGCCGCGCGCTCGCCGGAGCACGATGCCGCGGACGAACGCGGCCTGCCCGACATGCTGAAGGCAGTCCGAGATCACGCTGACCAGCCGCACGCCCAGCGTGACCGGCGGATCCCAGCGCTCGTCCACGATCCGCTCCAGGTCCGCGTCGGTGACCGTGCTCGCCAGGCGGATGGTCTGCTCGTGCACCGCTTCGTAGTAGCCGGTGAGCAGGTCCGCGGACGCCTGGATCTGGGCCACCTGCCGTGAGTTGTGTCCGTAACCGATGTCGTTTCCGCCTATGTCGCCCTGGCGCGTGTCGTTCTGGCTTAGGCCGAACCGCTCCCGCCACTGCGGCCATACCTGCTTCACGCCGAACGCGCCCGCCACATGGTCGTCCTGTACCCGTGTCAGATGCCAGCACAGCCAGGCGATCGAGTTCGCGTCATCGTCCAGCCGCACCGCCAGCTCCTCCGGGCTCAACCCGTCGACCGCCGCGTGCACCTCTTCCTGTACTCGTCCGAACGCGTCCACCAGCAACTCCGCGCTACCCATAACCACAGGACTCTAGCAATCCCGGCTGTGTTTCCCTCCGCGCCAAGGCCTCGCTGCGCTCGGCCGGCTTGGGGCCACGGCGGGAATTGCCGCCCCTGCGGGACGGCAACCGCCGCGGCAGTGTTTCCCTCCGCGCCAAGGCCTCGCTGCGCTCGGCCGGCTTGGGGCCACGGCGGGAATTGCCGCCCCTGCGGGACGGCAACCGCCGCGGCAGCGTGACACGCCCGCCGACCTGCATCCCATCGCCGGTGGTCACAGCATCCGGCATCGCGCGGTAGCGTTCCGCTCGTGTCCCGCCGCGACAGTCCGCTCAGGGCTCTTGATGCCCCAGCGATCCCCGATGTGCCCGAGCTGCTGGCCGCGGCCGTGGCCGGCATCGGCGGTGCGGAGCGTCCTGGCCAGGTGGCGATGGCCACGGCGGTCCGCGACGCCATCGATTCGGGCACGCACCTCGCGGTCCAGGCCGGAACCGGCACCGGGAAGTCGTTGGCGTACCTCGTCCCGGCGGTGCGGCACGCCCTGCTCTCCGACGGCACGGTCGTGGTGGCCACGGCCACGATCGCGCTGCAACGTCAGCTCATCGACCGCGATCTGCCGCGCCTGGTGGAGGCGCTGAAGTCCGTGCTGGGGCGCGAGCCGCGGTTCGCGATCCTGAAGGGCCGACGCAACTACTTGTGCCTTAACCGCCAGCTTGGCGGCGTCGCTGACGACGAATCCGATACTCTGTTCGACCCGTCCGACACAATATCGCCTCTAGGTCGGCAAGTCAAACGCCTGCACGAATGGGCGGAACAGACCGAGACGGGCGACCGCGACGAGCTGGTGCCGGGCGTGTCCGAGGCCGCCTGGCGTCAGGTTTCGGTCAGTGCCCAGGAGTGCATCGGGGCGCATCGCTGCGCCTACGGCACGCGGTGCTTCGCTGAGAAGGCCAGGGAGGCGGCGGGCAAGGCACACGTCGTGGTCACCAACCACGCGTTGCTGGCCATCGACGCGACGTCCGAGATCGAGGTGCTGCCCGAGCACGACGTGGTGATCGTCGATGAGGCACATGACCTGGTTGATCGCGTCACTTCGGCGGTGACGGGGGAGTTGTCAGGCCCTGCGGTGGAAGCGGCGGCCCGGCGGGCCGGGCGCCTGATCACCGGTGCGGGCGAAAGGGAGGGCGCGGAAGGCAGCAGCGCGGACGACAACAGCGACGCGGTCGATGGCCTGCGCAAAGCGGCCAATGCCCTGGCCATCGATCTGGACGTGGCGCCCGAGGGCCGGATGGACGTCCTCCCGGACACGCTGGCCGCCACGCTGACCTCGGTCGCCGAGGCCGCGGGTACCTGCGCAGACGCTGTCCGCGCCGTGGCGAAAAAAGTGGACGAGGACCAGGCGCGGCTGGCCGCCTGCCGCATGGCGCTGGCCACCCTGGACGACCTGCACCAGACCGCGGGACGGGTCGTGGAGACGTTCAGCGAGCAGATCACGGCGCGCGGCGACGTGGTGTGGCTGGACCGCCCGCCCCCGGACAGCCCGCAAAACCGCGCCGCGACGCTCCGGGTGGCGCCGCTCGAGGTGGGCGGCCTGCTGCGAGACCGGCTGTTCCGCGAGCGTGTGGTCGCGCTGACGTCGGCGACGCTGGTGCTGGGCGGATCGTTCACGCCGCTGGCCATCCAATGGGGTCTTCCTGCCCAGCAATCCCCCGAATCCCCGGAGGGTGACGACTCGGACCTCCCGTGGACCGCGCTCGATGTGGGGTCGCCGTTCGACCACCCGCGTAGCGGCATCCTGTACGTGGCGAGGCACTTGCCGACCCCGGGCCGGGAAGGCCTGCATGAGGCGTACCTGACCGAACTGTCCGAGCTGATCGATGCGGCGGGCGGCCGGACGCTGGGGTTGTTCTCCTCGATGCGCGCCGCCGCCCAGGCCGCGGAGGCGCTGCGGAGCCGGATCGGCTACCGGCTGCTGTGCCAGGGCGACGACGTCACGGCTCAGCTCGTCAAGGAGTTCGCCGCTGACCAGGAAACCTGCCTGTTCGGCACCCTGTCGCTGTGGCAGGGCGTGGATGTTCCGGGCAGTTCGCTGCAGCTCGTTGTCATCGACCGGATCCCGTTCCCCCGGCCGGACGATCCGCTGGCCTCGGCGCGGCAGCGAGCCGTGGCGGCTCGCGGCGGCAACGGGTTCATGTCCGTCGCCGCCTCCCAGGCCGCGCTGCTGCTGGCTCAGGGGGCCGGACGGCTACTGCGGACGATGAGCGACCGGGGTGTCGTCGCGGTGCTCGACCCGCGTCTGGTCACCGCCCGTTACGGCGACTTCCTGCGCAAATCATTGCCGCCGTTCTGGACCACCACGGACCCGGCTCTGGTCCGTGCCGCACTTCGCCGCCTCCGGGACGCCAGCCCTGGCTGACCTTCCCGGAACGACCCGCCTTACCGGCCCGTGACGATCCGGGCCAACGACCTGGTCGGCACCGACATAACAGGTAACATTTTGGGAACCCTTGGCGAATGGCGTCCGTTGTCCGGGGAGTGGCGGGAGGTGCGGGCGTGAAGCGAAGGCGGCGAAAACCGCGGGTCGAGGGGAACCCGCGTAAACGGCATTGGCTGCGCTGGGTGTCGGCCGGTGTCGTCGTTGTCGTGGCCGCGGGCACGGTGGGCGTCTACCTCAAGTACCGGCAGATCAATGACAGCATCAACCGGACGCCCCTGACCGACCTGGGTCACCGTCCGCCGCAGTACAGCACCTCGTCGGAGAACATCCTGGTCTACGGATCGGACAGCCGGGCCGGGCTGGACGGGCACCAGCAGTACATCCTGCACACCGGGCATGTCTCGGGCGACAACACCGACACGATCATGCTCGTGCACATCTCGCCGGGCCATCACCAGGTCACCGTCATATCGATCCCTCGGGACACGATGGTGCCGATGTACCAGTGCGACAGCGGTCCGGGCTACCCGGGGCAGCGGCAGAACCTGAACCAGTATGTGATCATCAACTCGCTGCTCCAGATCGGCGGCCCGTCGTGCCTGTACAAGACCGTCGAGCAGCAGACCGGTATCTTCCTCAACCACTTCATCGGGCTCGGCCTGATCGGGTTCGTGAAGGTCATCAATGACGTGGGCGGTGTCAACGTCTGCGTGCCCTACGCCATCAACAACCCGGTCTCCGGCCTGAACGTGAAGGCGGGGAAGCAGCACATCACCGGAATACAGGCCCTGGCGTTCTGGCGGACCCGGGAGGACACCGGCAACGGCTCGGACCTGGAGCGCATCCAGCGCGATCAGTTCCTGTCGGCGCAGATCGTGAAGGCGGTGCTGGGTGGCGATCTCCTCGGTAACCCGATCAAGCTGTATCACGTGGTCAGTGACGCCGCCGCGGCGCTGACCACCGACCCCGGGATGTCGGTGTCCGACCTGATCGGCATCGCGGAGAGCTTCCGCAATCTGGCCGGCAAGAACGTGCAGTTCCTCACCGCGCCGAACCAGACGTACCCATACGATCCCAACCGGGTCCAGTTCGCCCAGCCGCAGGCCGGCCAGGTGTTCTCCGCCATCGCGCACGACGTGACGGTGCCGAAGGTCAAGGTGCCGTCCGGCACGCCGTCCGGCGGCGGTGCCCAGGTGCTCACCATCAGCCCGTCGAAGGTCAAGCTCGAGGTGCTGAACGGCTCCGGCGCCTACGACGCCGCGGGCAGCGCCGCGGCGTCGCTGACCTCTCGTGGCTTCGATGTGACCGGCACCGGCAACGCGGACAACTTCCGCTACACCGATTCGGTGATCGAGTACGCCTCGGCCGCCGACAAACCCGCGGTGAACACGCTGAAGAAGGAACTTACCGGCGTAACGGTCCGCCAGGTAGCGACCCTGACACCGGGGACCATCGAGCTGATCATCGGCTCCGACTACACCGGTCTGGCCGCCGATCCCTCGGCTTCGCCCACGCCGTCGGCATCGCTGGCGGCGACGCAGTCTCCGGCCGCGACGTCTTCCTCAAGCCCATCGGCATCTGGGTCCGCGTCCGCGTCCCCGTCCCCGTCGGCGTCCCCGTCCGGGGTCAACGGTCTGGCCCAGGCCAACGGCGGCATCACCGCCGCCGCAAGCTGCGCCAGCGATTCCAACGCTTTCTCCGGATAACGACGAACGAACGGTGGCTCGTCTTTCCGGATCGCCGGTCGTGCTGGCATATAAATTGACGATGCGAACGTTCCAGGAAAAGAGTGCGTTTCCGATATGCCGACTATTTTGTATTTGTCGAGATGCCACCCCAGCCTGGGAACTTGTGCGTAGCACCACATTTCGGGCACATGGGCCACCCAGCTTGCGGAAGTTAGGAGCCCTCTGGAAGAAAAGGCGCCGGAAACCGGCGCCCAACTTTCCGCGAGGCCCCTATCTTCCACGCCTTCCACCGCGATTGCCTACATATTACGGTCATTCCTGGCAAACCGGCGGCGGCTCACGGCCGGCCGCCGCCACCCTCGTTGGCCTGTCCCGTTTCGGGGGCGGTCCGTCCCGTTCCGGGGAGGGCGGCCAATCCGTTCCGGGTGGGGCGGGGGCGCTGGTGACTGCTGCGCTGGTGGTTACATGGGAGGGAGGCGGTTGGAGGAGGCAGCAGTCATGGTCGACGTCGCCGACGAGATCCACCAGCGTGGCACGAGTGGCGCGGGCGAGTTCGGGTACCAGGCGGGCTTCGGGAATGAGTTCGCCAGCGAGGCGGTGCCGGGGGCGCTGCCGCGAGGACGCAATTCGCCGCAGCGGGCCCCGCTCGGCCTGTACGCAGAGCAGATCAGCGGGACGGCGTTCACGCAGCCGCGGGCGGTGAACAAGCGGACCTGGGTGTACCGGAGCGTGCCGTCGGCGGCGCATCGGCGGTTCTCGCGGATCGGCAACGGAAGCCTGCGGGGTACCCCGTTCGACGAGATCGAGCCGGACCCGAACCGGCTGCGGTGGAACGCGCCGCCCATGCCGGATGGGGACGCCGACTTCGTCGACGGCCTGTACACGATGGCCGGGAACGGCGACATCAGGACCCGGGCGGGGATGGCCGTGCACATGTACGCGGCGACGCGGTCCATGGTCGACCGGTACTTCGTCGATGCTGACGGCGAGCTGCTGTTCGTGCCCGAGCATGGTCCGCTGGTGCTGCACACCGAGTTGGGGCCGATGGCCGTCGCCCCGGGCGAGGTAGCCGTGGTGCCGCGCGGCATCCGGTTCCGTGCCGAGTTGCCGGCCGGGCCTGTGCGGGGTTACCTGTGCGAGAACTTCGGCGCGCAGTTCACGCTGCCGGAGCGGGGTCCCATCGGGTCCAACGGGCTGGCCAACGAGCGTGATTTCCTGGCGCCCACCGCCGCCTACGAGGAGCGCTCATCGGCCCAGGTCGTGCAGAAATACGGCGGCAACCTGTGGGCCACCGACTACGACCACTCCCCGCTCGACGTTGTCGCCTGGCACGGGAACTACGCACCGTACAAGTACGACACCGCGAACTTCATGGTGATCGGCACGATCAGCTTCGACCATCCGGACCCATCGATCTTCACCGTTCTCACCTCACCCAGCGAGCTGCCCGGCCTGGCCAACGTGGATTTCGTGATCTTCGCACCGCGCTGGCTCGTCGGCGAGGACACCTTCCGGCCTCCGTGGTACCACCGCAATATCATGTCCGAGTTCATGGGCCTGGTGCGCGGCGTCTACGACGCCAAGGCCGAGGGCTTCGAGCCGGGCGGGGCCAGCCTGCACAACATGTTCACCTCGCATGGCCCGGACGCGGAAACCTATGCCAAGGCGAGCGCGGCCGAGCTGACTCCGCAGAAGATCGACGACACACTGGCGTTCATGTTCGAGAGCCGCTGGATGATGGTGCCCACTCGGCAGGCGGCGGAGGCCGGCCACCGCCAGCCGGACTACGACGCGGTATGGAGCGGCCTGACCCGCTCGTTCCGCGCGTAAGGAGGCGCATACATGTACGTTCCCGCCCATTTCGCCGCCGACGACGCGACAGTCAAGGAACTGCTGGCCCGGCACGGCGCGGCCGACCTGATAACGCTGACCGAGGACGGCATGCTGGCCACCATGCTCCCGTTCGTCTATGAGCCCTCCGTGGGCGACCACGGCGCGCTGTACGGGCACGTGGCACGCAACAACGAGCAGTGGCGGAAGCCGGCGCTGGGGGAGTCGCTGGCCATCGTCCGCGGGCCGGACGCCTACATTTCCCCCTCCTGGTACGCCTCCAAGGCAGAGCACGGCCGGGTCGTCCCCACCTGGAACTACGTCACCGCGCATGTGTACGGCCAGCTCGTGGTGCATGATGACCCCACCTGGGTGGAAGGCGTGGTACGGCGGCTCACGATCAAACACGAGGCCGCCAAGGGCGAGCCGATATGGTCGGTGGACGATGCGCCGCGCCAGTACATCGAAGGCCAGCTGCGCGCCATCGTCGGTCTGGAGCTGCTGATCACCCGGGTGGAAGCAAAGGCGAAGCTGAGCCAGAACCGGCCGCCCGCCGATGTCGAAGGGGTTATCGCCGGTCTGTCGGCTCGCGGCGATCGCCGTTCCGCCGCCGCCGTCGGCCGCGCATGCAAGCCCGTGACCTGATGGCGAGGCCGCGTGGATCGCCGGACGAATCTTGTATGAATGGAAGCGATGCGAGCGGGTAGGGGATGGACGCCGATTGGGAGCCGATAGACGTGAGTGCCGGACCGCCGATCCTTGACCAGGCGTTCGACGCGCATTCGCTGCGAGCGTTGCGGTCGGCGATGGCGGCTCACGCGTCGGCGGCCGGACTGGCTCGCGGCCGGGCCGAAGACGTCGTTATCGCCGTACATGAACTGGCCGCCAACGTGGTGCGCCATGGACTCGGGCACGGGCGGCTACGGGTGTGGCACAACGACGGCGCGCTGTGCTGTGAGATCAGCGAGGATGGCGACGGACGGGCGGCCCACGCTCCTCAGCCTTCGGACGTCGCGCAATGGCGCATCCTGCCCGGTCATGGTCTGTGGCTGGTCCGCCAGCTGGCCGACCGGACCAGCCTGGGCGCCGGGCCGTCCGGCACCATCGCGACGCTTGTCTTCGGTATAACGGTTCGGTAGCCAGCCGCTTGCCGAGGTGAATGGCCCCCGGCGCGTCCGCGTAATAGCCGAACGGTGGCACGTCACAGTAGCCCGCCGCCCGGTACAGACTCACTGCCTCCGGCTGCTTGCTGCCGGTCTCCAGCACCACCTGGCTGAAGCCGGCCGCGAGCGCGGTCCGCTCCAGCTCGGCGAGCAGCGCCCGCGCGATTCCGGTGCGCCGCGCCGGCTCCGAGACGTACATGCGCTTGACTTCGGCGGTGGTCCCGGCTCCGGCGGCCCTGGTTTCGGAGGCAGCGTGCGATCGCCAGCCGCCGCACGCTATCGCGACGTCGTTCAGGTACGCCACCAGGAACAACCCTCCCGGCGGCGCGAACTCGGCGGGGTCGACCGGGGTGCCGTCGCGGCCGCCGTATCTGAGCACGTGCTCCTGCTGGACCTCCTCGATGAGACGCGCCGCGTCCGGGTGGTCATAGGAGACGGTGACTACCCGCAAGGCCTGATTCACAGCGCTCATATTCATAGGGAGGCTACGGCGGGTATCACTTCGCTCGCGATGACCTCCACCGGCGTTACCTGCCACACGTTGGCAACGTTGCCGATCGCCGCCTGGAATCCGAGCTCGGCCAGCCGGCCGAGCTGATCGATGATCTCACCGGTCTTCTCGCCCTTGTCGCCGACGTCGAACGAGAAGTAGCAGGTCTTGGTGATCTGGTCGTAGTCGCGGCCCTCGGCGGCGCAGTGCTCGCGAAGCACATCGAGCTTGCGGGCCAGGTCGGGGCCCGGGAACAGGTTGCACGCGTCCGCGTACCTGGCCACCAGGCGGAGCGTCTTCTTCTCGCCCCCGCCGCCGATAAGGATGGGCGGATGCGGCCTGGTCAGCGCCTGCGGCGAGTTGAGCGGCCGCTCCAGCTGGTAGTGCTCGCCGTGATACGGGCTCTCATCGCCACGCCACATCTGAAGGCAGATCCGCAGCGTCTCCTCCAGCCGCTCGAAGCGCTCGGGCACCGGCGGGAACGGGATGCCGAGGCCGCGTGACTCCTCTTCGTTCCAGGCGGCGCCGATGCCCAGCCAGGCCCGGCCACCGGACAGCACGTCCAGCGTGGTGACGATCTTCCCCAGGATGCCGGGATACCGGTAGACGGTCCCGGTGACCAGCGTCAGGAGCTTGGCCCGCGACGTGCACGCCGCCAGGTAGCCCAGCGTCGTGTAGGCCTCGAGCATCTCTCGCTCGGGCGGGCCGATGACGCCGATCTGGAAGAAGTGGTCCATGACCGCGAGGAACTCGAATCCTCCCTGGTCGGCGGTGCGGGCCACCGTGGCCAGGTCGGCGCCGAGGCGTGCCGGGCCGGCCGCCGAGGTGAAATCCGGAATCTGCAGGCCTATCTTCACGCCACCATTATGTCGTTAGCGTGGGAGGCATGCGGGCGGACGTGATCATCGTTGGCGGCGGGCTGGCCGGGTCGGCGGCGGCCTGGGAGCTCACCCGGCGGGGCCGGGACGTGGTGGTGCTCGAGGCGTTCGAGCCGGGTCACCGCCGGGGCAGCTCACACGGCAGCGCGCGCATCTTCCGGCGTGCCTACCCCGATCCGCTGTACGTGACGCTCACCGGCGTGGCCCGGCGGCTGTGGAGCGAACTCGAGGACGAGGCGGGAGAGGAACTGATCCGGGTCACCGGCGCGGTGGACTTCGGTCCGCCGCGGCCGAAGGCCCAGGCAGATTCAACACAGCCGGACCCGGAGAAGATGCACGAGATCCTGACTGCCCAGCACGTGCCGGCGGAACTGCTCACCGCCACCGAGGCCGCCGAACGCTGGCCGGGCATAACCTTCGACCCTCGCCATCCCGTCTTGTTCCATCCCGAGGGCGGTGTGATCGACGCGGACCGCGCCGTGGCCGCGATGCAACGGCTTGCCACCCAGCGGGGCGCCGGTATCAGGCACAACACCCCGGTGACCGGCATCGACGCCGACGGTACCGTCCGCACGGCCGACGCGGAATTCACCGCGCCTGTCGTGGTGGTGGCCGCGGGCGCCTGGCTGGAGCCGCTGCTCGGCCACCTGGTGCGGCTGCCGCGCCTGGTCGTGACGCAGGTCGACGTGTTCCACTTCGCCCCTGCTGAGGCTGGGACCCTGGCTTCGGGGCCGACCTGGATCTGTACCGAGGCCCCGTCGATGTACGGCCTGCCTTCGGGAGCGGATTCCCCGGGGGCTGTCAAGGTGGGGGCGCACTACCTGCGCACGGTCACCACCGGGGACGACCGGGACAACGTGGTCAATCCAGCCGTAAGGGACCAAGTACTCCAGTTCGTTCGTGCAAAAATTAACGGTCTTTCAAGTACCCCCATAGCCGAGCTGACCTGCCTCTACACATCTACCACCAGCGAAGACTTCGTCCTGGACCGCCGAGGACCGTTCGTGGTGGCGTCGGTATGCTCCGGGCACGGCGCGAAATTCGCCCCCCTTGCCGGCCGGATCATCGCGGACCTCGCGGAGGGACGCGCGGCAACGCACCGAAGGTTTTCGCTGGCAGAATTACCTGCGACATTTCCGACGCAATCGGCGAGCCTGCTTGCCGGCGTCCGGCACAGGCCCTAGAGTCCAGTTTTGATTCCGCGGGCACGGTCGGGAGGTTTAGCTGGTGGCAGCATCCCGCATGACAGCAATCCCAACGGCAGGTTCTCACGCAGCGGAGCTTCAGGGCGAACTGGGTCCGACCGGGCGACCGGTCTCGGCGTTCCCCGATCCCGAACCCCTGGTCGTACACGGTCCGGCTCGGACGGTTGCGGTCTGCAACCAGAAGGGCGGCGTGGGTAAGACCACCACCACCATCAACCTGGGCGCCGCCCTTGCCGAGCAGGGACGCCGGGTACTGCTCGTCGACTTCGACCCGCAGGGCGCGCTGAGCGTCGGCTTGGGCATCCAGCCGCACGATATCGACAGCACGATCTACAACCTGCTGATGGAGCGCGACGTCACCGCGCATGACGTGCTGTTCAAGACCAATGTCGACGGCATGGACCTGCTGCCGAGCAACATCGACCTGTCCGGCGCCGAGGTGCAGCTCGTGCACGAGGTGGGCCGGGAGTACGTGCTTGGCGGCGTGCTCCAGCCGCTGATGCCCGAGTACGACGTGGTCATGATCGACTGCCAGCCGTCCCTCGGCCTGCTCACCATCAACGCGCTCGCCGCCGCCGACGGGGTCATCATCCCGCTGGAATGCGAGTACTTCGCGATGCGCGGCGTGGCGCTGCTGATGGAGACCATCGAGAAGGTGTCACACCGGCTGAACACTAAGCTTGTCATCGACGGGCTGCTGGCCACGATGTATGACTCGCGGACGTTGCACACCCGGGAGGTACTCGCCAGTATCGTCAACGGCTTCGGTGACAAGGTTTTTCATACTGTGATCAACCGCACGGTGCGGTTCCCGGACGCTACGGTGGCCGGAGAGCCGATAACCAGCTTTGACTCGGGGTCGATGGGGGCAAGCTCCTACCGGGAGCTGGCCAAGGAGGTACTGGAGCGGTGGCGCGTGGCAGGAGCCGATCACGGCGGGTAAGCCTGCCGGGGGTCGCCGAACTCCTGCGCCCATCCGCTGCTCCTGGTCCCGACGGGGGAGATCAGCGCCGGGCCAGCGGGCGTGAGAAGCATGATCAGAAGATCACCGTTTACCTGTCCGCCGAGGAACTCTTTGACCTGGAGCGCGCAAGGCTCGCTCTGCTGCGCTACGGTATCGCCAGCGACCGCGGGCGGATCGTCCGCGAGGCGATCGCCGTGCTGCTCGCCGATCTTGACGCGCGCGGTAAGGACAGCCTGCTGGCCAGGCGGATCGCCACCGCGAACGATACGCTCGCGAACAGCCAGCCGATCGCGGGCAACGGCGAGAAGCCACTGGCGGGCAACGGCGAGAAACCACTCGCGGACAACAGCGAGGAATCCTGACTGACATAGAGTCCGACGGCACCGAATCCGGCGCCGGCACGACCGGCGGCTTCGAAGTGCACCTCGACGTGTTCGAGGGCCCGTTCGACCTGCTGCTCGCGCTGATCTCCAAGCACAAGCTGGACATCACCGAAGTAGCGCTGTCCAAGGTCACCGACGAGTTCATCGCCTATATCTCGCAGCGTGCCGACGGCTGGGACCTGGACCAGGTCAGCTACTTCCTCGTCGTCGCGGCGACGCTGCTCGACCTCAAGGCGGCCCGGCTGCTGCCGTCCGGAGAGGTGGAGGACGAGGAAGACCTGGCGCTGCTCGAGGCCAGGGACCTGTTGTTCGCCCGGCTGCTCCAGTACCGGGCCTACAAGGAGGTAGCGGCCATCTTCGCGGCCCGGATGGCGGTCGCCGCGCGGCGGTTCCCGAGAAGAGTTCCGCTGGAGCCGCGGTTCGCGCAGTTGCTCCCCGAGGTACTGCTCGGCCTCGGCCCGAACGAACTGGCCCGGATCGCCTCGCTGGCGCTGACCCCCAAGCCTCCGCCGAAGGTCAGCACCGAGCACATCCACAACCCGGTGATCAGCGTCAGGGAGCAGGCGGCCAAGATCGCGATCCGGCTGCGTGAACTGGGCCGGGCCAGCTTCCGGCAGCTCACGGCCGGGGCCGGCGGGAGCTACGAGATCGTCGCGTCGTTCCTGGCCCTGCTCGAGCTGTACCGCGAGGACGCGGTGACCTTCGAGCAGCTCGCCCCGCTCGGCGATCTCTATATCACCTGGACCGGCGGCGCGCGAACCGGCGGTTCGTGGACCGACCGCACCGGCACTGATAGCGTCAGTGACATAACGGAAAGCGACGAATGACTTCACCCGACGAATTCGAACCCGACCTGAGGAACTCACTGGAGGCGATCCTGCTCGTCGCCGACGAACCGGTGCCGGTGGTGATGCTGGCCCAGGTGCTGGAGCGGCCGCGAGACGAGATCGCCGCGGCGCTGAAGGAACTCGCCGTGTTCTACGACGAGCGGCAACGCGGCTTCGACCTGCGCGAGATCGCCGGTGGCTGGCGGTTCTACACCAGGGAGGAATACGCGCCCCTGGTGGAACGGTTCGTCAGGGACGGGCAGGAGGTGCGGCTGACCCAGGCCGCGCTCGAGACGCTCGCCGTGGTGGCCTACCGGCAGCCGGTGAGCCGGGCGCGCGTGTCCGCGGTACGCGGGGTGAACTGCGACGGAGTGATGCGGACGCTCACCCTTCGCGGCCTGGTCGAAGAAGCCGGCACCGACCACGAGACCGGCGCGATCCTGTATCGCACGACCGGGTACTTCCTGGAGCGGCTGGGCCTGGCGAGCCTGGACGAACTGCCCGATCTCGCACCGTTCCTGCCGGACAACATCGAGGACATCGACGATGAGCAGCGCTAGCCCGGGGGGACGCCCCCGCGTCCCACAGCCTGACTTCGAGGACGACGAGAGGGAGGACACCCTCGTCGACGTTCCCGGCGGCATCCGGCTCCAGAAGGTGCTGGCCGAAGCGGGCGTGGGCAGCCGCCGGCACTGCGAGGAGCTGATCGGCGCGGGCCGGGTGCAGGTGGACGGGCAGACGGTCCGCCGGTTCGGCGCCCGGGTGGACCGCGAGCATCAGGTGATCAAGGTGGACGGCAAGCGGATCCCGGCCCGGCCCGGGCTGGCTTACCTGGCGTTCAACAAGCCGCCCAAGGTCCTGACGGCCATGTCGGATGGCAGAGGCCGGAAAACCGTGTCGGATTTCCTCGGTGACCGGGCCGAGCGGCTGTTCCACATCGGCCGGCTGGACTACGACACCGAGGGCCTGATGCTGCTCACCAACGACGGTGAGCTGGCCCACCGGCTCGCGCATCCGAGCTTCGAGGTGGCCAAGACCTATGTGGCCGAGGTGGCCGGCCCGGTGTCCAAGGACCTCGGCCGGCGGCTCGCCATCGGCGTCGAACTGGACGACGGCGTGGCGACGGCGGACCGGTTCCGGGTGGTGGACACCAGCGGCAGCCGGGTGCTGGTCGAGATCACCCTGCACGAGGGCCGTAAGCACATCGTCCGGCGCATGCTGGCCGCGGCCGGACACCCGGTGAGCAGGCTGGTCCGGACCAAAATGGGCCCGATCAAGCTGGGCATGCTCCGGCCTGGCGCCACCCGCGACCTGACTACCAGGGAAATTGGCGAGTTGTACGCGGCGGTCGGCCTGTAGTCTAGCCAGCGTGACAGTTAGGGCGATTCGTGGCGCAGTGCAGGTCGGGGGCGACGAGCGGGACCTCATCCTCGAGGGAACCGCCGAATTGATGAACGAGGTCATGGCGCGCAACGACCTCACCCCGGACGACGTCATCAGCGTGCTGTTCACGGTGACGCCCGACCTGACGGCCGAGTTTCCCGCCCTGGCCGCGCGCAAGCTTGGTTTCCACGACGTGCCGCTGATCTGCGCGACCGAGATCCCGGTGCCGGGCGCGATGCCCCGCGTGGTGCGGCTGATGGCGCACGTCGATACCCAGCAGCCGCGTTCGGCGATCCAGCACGTGTACCTGCGCGGCGCGGCCGCGCTCCGGCTCGACATCGCGCAGTGAGCGAGCGAGCGGGAGCGAGCGAAGCGAGCGCCGCGTCGGTCGACGTCCCGAAGGGGCGTCGGTTCCCGACGTGGCACCGCGCCGACCGAGCGCAGCGAGGAGTTTGGCGCGGAAGGAAACACCGCGAGGCCTTGGCGCGGAGGGACAAATGAGCGTGCTGGTCATTGGGACGGGGCTGATCGGCACGTCGATCGCTCTGGCCCTGCGCGAGCGGACGGACGCCACGGTCTGGCTGGCCGACGCCGATGCCTCGGCCGCGAAGCTGGCCGCCGACATGGGCGGGGGCCGCCAGCACGCCGGTGAGCACGCGGACATCGCGATCATGGCCGTACCGCCGGAGACAGTCGCGGTAGTCCTGGCCGACGCACAGGCCCGCGGCTTGGCCGATGTCTACACGGACGTGGCCAGCGTCAAGCAGCTTCCCGTCACCCTGGCCCGGGCGGCCGGCTGCGACCTGACCAGCTACGTGCCCGGGCACCCGCTGGCGGGCCGGGAGAAGCACGGCCCCGCGGCGGCCCGCGCCGACCTCTTCCTCGGCCGGACCTGGGCGCTGTGCCCCCTGGCCGAGACCTCACCGGAGGCAGTGGCCGGCGTGACCGCGCTGGCCGAGGCCTGCGGGGCCGAGACGGTTTGTACCGATCCGTCCACGCACGACCGCTGGGTGGCGCTGACCTCGCACGCCCCGCACCTGGTGGCCGCCGCGATGGCGAGCCGGCTGGAGCACGCCGACTCCCAGGCTCTCGACCTGGCCGGACAGGGCGTGCGGGATGTGACCCGGATCGCGGCCGGTGACACCGCGTTGTGGACCCAGATCCTGAGCGCCAACGCGGGCCCCGTGGCCGAGGTCATCGACGCGGTGGCCGCCGACCTGGCCCAGGCCGCGCGCCTGCTGGCCGACGGCGAGGGGCAGAAGGTCGCGGAGCTGCTCGACGGGGGCCGGGCGGGCGTCCAGCGGATCCCCGGCAAACATGGCTGGCAGCAGCGCGATCTCACCACCGTCCAGGTGGTGATCCGCGACCAGCCCGGCGAACTGGCCCGGCTGTTCAACGCGGCGGGCGCCGCCGGGGTCAACATCGAGGACATCCGCATCGAGCATTCACCCGGCCTGCCGGTGGGAGTCGCTGAACTCTCCGTTCGGCAGGCCGAGGCCCCCGCGCTGCTCACCGCGCTGACCGCGGGCGGCTGGCCGGTGAGAAACTCCTAAATTCCGACGAACGGACTGCGGTGCGTCCCCTGAGTACGCCCCGCGTGGGCCGGGCGAGTCGGATCCCAGCGGAAGAACCGCACGGAAAGCGCCAGGCAGGCCACCGTCCAGGCAAGGAGCACGAGCAGGTCGCGACCGGAGATCGCACCGGAGTGCTGGAGCGCTCGTGTCGCCGCGTCGACCACCGGCCGCACCGGGAAGTAGGACATCGCGGTGGTGAGCCAGTGCGGCAGGCCGGAGAACGAGCCGAAGCCGTTGGAGAAAATGAGTGACCGACCACAGTCGGCGGCGGGCTTCTGGGTCCAGGCCGGTGGTGGGCTCATCAAGGAACAGCAGCTCCGGCTGGCCGATGATGGCGATCCCCAGGTCCACCCGCCGTCGCTGCCCGCCGGACAGCGCGCCGATCCTGGTCCGGGCGTCACTGGCCAGGTCGATGACCTCCAGGATTTCGGCCACCGGCCGCGGAGCCGGGTACAGGCCGCCGAACAGCGACAGCGCCTCGGTCACGGTGAGCTGCCCGTCCAGGCTGGTGGACTGGAGCACGAGCCCGATCCTGGCCCGCCAGGCGCGACCCCCCTTGCGAGGGTCGGTGTCCAGCACGCGGACGATCCCGGCGGTCGGGGCGGTGAACCCCTCCAGGAGCTCGATGGCGGTGGTCTTGCCCGCCCCGTTCGGACCCAGTAGCGCCGTCACCTGCCCCGGGGCGACCTCAAAGCTGATCGAGTCCACGGCGGTGAACCGGCCGAAGCGCTTGACCAGATCCTTTACCACGATCGCGGTCATCGTGTGCTGGCTTTCGTACCGCTCCGCCGGAACAGGCGCCGGTACAGCCATCGCAAGATGAAGAACATGACTCCTCCAGATGTGATTGCTTTACGCTCACCGAGGCTGCCGGGTGCGGGCATGCCCCGTCTTCGGCGCGCGGGCTGATGTCGAGATGCCAACCCCGGGTGGAGAAAGGCTCCAACCGCGGGCCGAAGACGGGTGGTGGCCGGAAACGTAGTCTTGGATCGTGATAGGGCAGCCGCCAGAAGACCCGGTGTTCGAAGGCGTGGCGTATGAGGCGCCGAGCGTGGCGGCGCTGCGGCAGGCGCGCGCCCGCCGGGACGCGGCGCTGCGGCGGCGTCTGGTGCCGGTCGCGCTGCTCGCCGCCACGGCCATGATCATCACCGTCTCGCGCGACAAGCCGGGCCCCGGAGCGAGCGGTGCTTCGCTCGCCGTCGCGATCGCGCTCGCCGGGCTTGTCGTGGGGATTTTCGGCATGGTCGGGCGGTTTGGCATAGGTCTGCTGCCCGGCTCCCGCCCGCAGGTTTCCTTGCCGGTCTGCCTGCCGATGCTTGGTTTGCTACTGGTCAGCTCGGCGGTGCTCTACTGGTTCCAGCCGGACGGGCCGGGGGTGGTCGGGCTGTACCTGGCCGTCGCCGGGTCCGCGCGCGTGCTTCCTATCCGGCGGAGCGGCGCGCTGCTGGCCGCTTGCCTGGTTTTCTTCGCGATCCATCAGTCGTTCGTGGCGGCGGTGGGCCTCTCCGCCGTCTACACCATGGCGCTTTTCAGCCGGCGGATCCGGGCGCAGGAACACGAGGAGGAGCGGTTGCTCGTCCAGCTGGAGGAGACCCGCGGCGCGGAGGTGCGTGCCGCCGCGCTGGCCGAACGGCAACGGCTGGCGCGGGACATGCACGACGTGCTCGCGCACTCCCTGTCCGGTCTCGTGATGCAGCTCGAGGGCGCCCGGCTGCTGGCGGCGTCCGCCCCGGACGACGACCGGCTGCCCGCGGCCATCGATCGCGCCCACCAGCTCGCGAAGAACGGGCTCAGCGAGGCGCGTCAGGCCATCGCCATGCTGCGGGACGAGGAGCTGCCCGGTCCGGAACGCACCGCCGCGCTGGCCGGGGAGTTCGAAGCCGACACCGGCATCCCGTGCCGCTTCACCACCGCGGGGGAGCCGCGCGTCCTGGGCTCGGGGGTACGTCTCGCCCTGTACCGGGTCGCCCAGGAGGCGCTGACCAACATCCGCAAGCACGCCAGCCCGGACCGGGTCGACGTCCGGCTGGAATACCTGCCCGCTGAGGTGAGCCTGGTGGTCGAGGACCATGGTGCTCCGCCTTCCGGGGCGGGGACCAGCGGCGGATACGGCATCACCGGGATGCGCGAACGCGCCGAATTGCTCGGCGGCGCAATCGACGCGGGTCCTACCGATGACGGTTTCCGCGTGCGGCTGCGGGTCCCGGCATGATCAGGGTGCTGGCCGCGGACGACCAGCGCATCGTCCGCGAGGGCCTGACCATGCTGCTCGGCCTGGTGCCCGGCGTCGAGCTCGTGGGCACCGCCTCGGACGGCGAGCAAGCGGTGGCGATGGCGATGGACCTGCGCCCGGACGTGGTCTTGATGGACCTCCGCATGCCCCGCGTGGACGGAATCGAGGCGACCCGCCGGCTGCGTGACACCGGCGTAAAGGTAGTGGTGCTGACCACCTATTCCGACGACCGGTCCGTTATCGACGCGTTGCGCGCTGGCGCGGTCGGCTACCTCACCAAGGACGCCGAGGCGGAGGAGATCCGGCAGGCGCTGGAGCGAGTGGTGCGCGGTGAGGTGTCACTCGATCCGACGGCGCAGCGTCACCTTGTCAACACCGTCGCGGCGGTACCGCCTGCCGCTCCGGCCGCTCCGGCCGCCGGTACCGTGCCGGACGGGCTCACCGCGCGCGAGGTAGAGGTCCTGGCCCTGATCGCCGACGGCTTGTCGAACGCGGAGATCGCGGGGCGGCTGGTGGTCAGCGAGGCGACGGTGAAGAGCCATATCAACCACCTGCTGCCGAAGATCGGCGCCCGCGATCGCGCCCAGGCGGTCGCATACGCCTACCGTCACGGCCTGACCAGCACACGCTGAGGTTCCGACGTGAGGCCGGGAGCCAGGATGAGCGTGATCGTGATGGAGGCGACCGCCATCACCACCATCGCCGTGGCCGCCGACGTGTGCTGCGCGATCGTCCCGGCCAGCGCCGCGCCGACTCCCTGCATGGTGAGCATGGCCGAGGATTGCAGGCCAAGGGCCTGTCCGTGCAGCGGATCCGGGGTCAGGTCGAGGAGCCGTTCCTGGAGCATCAAGGTCGCGCAGTAGCCGATCGAGGCGAGCATGACGGCGACCGCCGCGAGCGGTAGCGGCGGCCCGATGGCGAAGACCAGGTACGGCGCGGCGAGCAGGAAACGCATGAACGGGCCGAGCCGCTGTCGCCACTGCGGCCCGATGAACCGGCCGGTCATCGTGTCGCCGATCAGCATCCCGCCCGCGGCGAACGCGAACAGCAGGCCGGCGTGCCGTGGCGAATAGGCGACGAAGAGGGATTCGCAGCCCACCACCAGGCCGTTCGGGACGCACATCGCGAGATATGTGTAGCGGCGCGGCACGGACGACCACAGCTCGGCGTCGACCCGCAGGGTCTGGACGATCGACGGCCGTCCCGCCGCGCGAGGCGGACGACGGGATAGACCCACCATGGCCACGATGGCCGTGACGACGTCGAGCGAGGCGCCGGCCAGCAGCGTTCCGCGCGGGGACAGCACGTCGACCAGCACGCCGCCGACGGCGTATCCGCAGATCTGCATCGTGCCGACCGACATGTTCAGCACCGAACGGCCCAGGATAAAGCCTTCGCGGGGGAGGATCTCGCTCAGCATTCCGTAGCGGACTCCGCCGCTGATCGATGCGACCAGCCCCAGCACTGCGACGACCGAGAAGAACGACCACACGGGCAGGCCCGGAATGGCCAGCGCGGCGGTCCCGATGGCGAAGGCGGCGGCCACCGCGGACATCGCCGCCCGCGGCGGCAGCCGGTCCGCCGCGGACAGGAGCGTTACCGCTCCGATCATCTGGGAGAGCGAGGGGCCGAACATGACCAAGGCGGACAGCAGCGGCGAACGGGTGGCCGCGTAGATGAGGGTGCCCATGGCCAGGCTCGTCACGGTGGATCCAGCGACCTGGAGCGTGGCGGTCGCGAACAGGGCAGTGAACTCTGGCGTCTGGAACAAGCTGCGATAACTGCGCACCCCAAGAGTCTGCGCAAACCCCCCGCCCCCCAGGTAATCTTTCGCACACAAGCGAAAAGCGAGCGGTAGCGAGCTGCCGCGGCGGTTGCCGTCCCAACGGGGCGGCAATTCCCGCCGTGGCCCCGCGCCGACCGAGCGCAGCGAGGAGTTTGGCGCGGAAGGCAACACAGCGGAGGAAAACACTGGGCGTCTGGAAGGTCAGCGCCGACACTATGGCGGCTGGGCGGTTCGTGATCTCGCCGCTCGCCGAAACCGTGGCGTCCTTGATCGTGCTGGCCAAGGCCGTGTCAGCCCATCCCGGCGAGCACGCGTGGCTGAACGCTCACCTGCCTGCCTACCGGGCCCGGCTGGAGCAGGACCCGATCACCGCGCGGCTCGTGCTCGCGGCGCTGGGCCCCAGGCGCTGGATGGCCGACTTCATCACGCCGGCGCCGGACGGGGAGGAGACACCTGACTTCGCCGGCGAACTGGCCGTGGTGCGCGCGACCCCGCCAGCACAGGCGGCCGCAGACGTGCGGGTGGCGCTGGGTGGCACGCTTCCGGACGATCTCGACCGGTCCGATCTGGCCGAGCGCATGGCTGAGGTGCTGGGCTGGGTCTGGACTCAGACCGTGCTGCCGTACTGGGAGCGGCGCCGGCGGATCCTCGAAGCCGACATCCTGGCCAGGACCAGCAGGCTGAGCCAGGGCGGCTGGGCCGCCGCGCTGAACGAGATGCGCTCGGGCATGCGCTGGCTCGGAGACGGCACGCTGCAGATCAACGTCTATGACTACCCGCCACAGGACATCTCCGCGGGGCGGCTGTTCTTCGTCCCCGTCACGTCGCAGTCAGCGGGATGGGCGGCCTCGGCGGGACCCATCCGGTACGCGATCGTGTATCCCTGCACGGCCCCGCTGGCCGATGCCGGTCACCAGCGGGTGCCGGCGGCGATCGCGCGGCTGCTCGGGCCCGCCCGGGCCAGGGTCCTGGTGCTGCTGGAGACCCCGATGAGCACAACGCAGATAGTGGCCCTGACCGGCCAGAAGCTGGGATCGGTGGGCCGTCATCTCAAGGTCCTGCACGATGCGGGCCTGGTCCACCGGTACCGTGTGGGACGATCGGTGCTGTACCACCGAACGCGACGGGGGGACGGGTTGCTGGACGTTCCCCGATAAGATCCAGTGCGTGAATATTTCTGCGGGCCTGGCCATGGAAACGGGCATGGGTGATACAGATGAGGACGCTGCTACGCCAGTCAAGCTCATCGTCGCCGTAGACGGACCTTCGGGATCGGGCAAGTCGAGCGCGTCTCGTGGCGTGGCGAGCGCGCTGGACCTGGAGTACCTGGATACCGGCGCCACCTACAGGGCACTGACCTGGTGGCTGCTCTCCCACGGCATCGACACCACCGATCCCGCGGCGGTGGCCGCCCATGTGCGCGAGCCGCTGATCGAGGTGGGCACCGACCCGCGAGCGCCCTGGACCAGCGTCGACGGCGTCGACGTGTCAACGGCCATCCGCGGCCGCGAGGTCACCGGCGCGGTCAGCGCCGTTGCCCGGGTGCCGGAAGTGCGGGCACACCTGATCGCCATGCAGCGTGACATCATCGCGGATTCGGCCGGGATCGTGGCCGAAGGCCGGGACATCGGGACCGTGGTGGCGCCCGACGCGCCGGTCAAGGTGTTCCTGACCGCGGACCTTGCCGCCCGCGCCAGCCGCCGCGCCGAGCAGGCCAACTGGTCCGCCGACGCGACCCGTTCCGATCAGGACCGCCGGGACCGCATGGATGCCCCGCAGAGCGGCATGGCCGCCGACGCGGTGGAGATCGACTCCACCGGCTTGTCGCTTGACCAGGTCGTGGACATCATCGTCCGGATGGCCAAGCGGGTGCCGCACCCCCGGCGGAACAGCTGATGACCGACTCGGTGGTACCTGTGCTGGCCGTCGTCGGCCGGCCGAACGTGGGCAAGTCGACGCTGGTGAACCGGATCCTCGGCAGCCGGCAGGCGGTGGTGGCCGACGTTCCCGGCGTGACCAGGGACCGCGTGGCCTACGACGCGCTGTGGCGCGGCCGCTCGTTCACGCTGCTGGACACCGGGGGGTGGGAGCCTGAGGTGGAGGGCTCGGACAGCCTGGCGGCGCGGGTGGCCGAGCAGGCCCGGGTGGCGGTCGAAGCGGCGGACACGGTGCTGTTCGTCGTGGACGCCACGGTGGGCGTGACCGACGCGGACGCCGCCGTCGCCGGGGTGCTGCGCAAGTCCGGCAAACCGGTCGTGCTCGCGGCGAACAAGGTGGACGACACGAAGGCGGAGTCCGACGCCACCGCGCTATGGTCGCTCGGGCTGGGTGAGCCGGTGCCGGTCAGCGCGCTACACGGGCGGGGCAGCGGCGACCTGCTCGACGTGGTGCTCGACGCGCTGCCGGACGCGCCCGCCGAGCGGGCCGGCGAGGGAGGCCCGCGGCGGGTGGCGCTGCTCGGCCGGCCGAATGTCGGCAAGTCCAGCCTGCTGAACAAGCTGGCCGGACAGCAGCGTGCGCTGGTCGACCCGGTGGCGGGCACGACCCGGGATCCGGTCGATGAGCTGATCGAGCTCGGCGGCGTCACCTGGCGGTTCGTGGACACCGCGGGGATCAGGCGGCGCTTCAAGGAGAACCAGGGCGCGGACTACTACGCGACACTGCGCACCGCCGGGGCGCTGGACGCGGCCGAGGTCGCCATCGTGCTGATCGACGCCAGCGAGCCGCTCACGGAGCAGGACCTGCGTATCATCTCGATGGTCATCGAAGCCGGCCGGGCGCTGGTCATCGCGTTCAACAAGTGGGATCTGGTCGACGAGGAGCGGCGGCGCTACCTGGAGCGTGAGATCGACCGCCAGCTCCACACGGCGAGGTGGGCGCCCCGGGTGAACATCTCGGCGACCACCGGCAGGCACATGGACCGGCTGGTACCGGCGCTGGAGCAGGCGCTGGCCGGCTGGGACACCCGGGTGCCGACAGGCAGGCTGAACGCCTGGCTGACCGGCCTGGTCGCGGCCACGCCGCCGCCGATGCGCGGCGGCCGGCAGCCCAGGATACTGTTCGCGACCCAGGCGAGCACCCGGCCACCGCACTTCGTGCTGTTCTCGTCGGGGTTCCTGGAGGCGGGGTACCGCCGGTTCGTGGAGCGCAAGCTGCGCGAGGAGTTCGGCTTCGAGGGCACCCCGGTCCAGGTCTCGGTCCGGGTGAAAGCCAAGCGGGAACGGCCCGGGGGACAGCGCCCCGGCCGGACCGCCCCCGCGCGTACCGAGCGGCGTCGCTGATGGTGGAACCACCGTCCGTTCGTGTGAAGGATCTTCTTGATCTTGACCGGCGGCATGTGTGGCATCCGTACGCGCCGATGCCAGGCCGGATGGAACCCCTGGTGGTGGAGTCGGCGGCCGGGGTGCGGCTGCGGCTGGCCGACGGTCGCGAGCTGGTCGACGGGATGTCGTCCTGGTGGGCGGCGATCCACGGGTACCGGCACCCGGTGCTGGACGCCGCGGCCCAGGACCAGCTGGGGCGGATGAGCCATGTGATGTTCGGGGGACTGACGCACGAACCCGCGGTGCGGCTGTGCTCCCGGCTGGCCTCGATGGCGCCGGACGGGCTCGAGCATGTGTTCCTGTGCGACTCGGGGTCGGTGTCGGTCGAGGTCGCGGTGAAGATGTGCCTCCAGTACTGGCGCTCCCGCGGCCGCCCCGGCAAGCGGCGGCTGCTCACCTGGCGCGGCGGGTACCACGGCGACACGTTCATGGCCATGTCCGTCTGTGACCCCGAAGGCGGCATGCACGCCATGTGGGACGGCGTCGTGGCGCCGCAGGTGTTCGCGCCTATGCCGCCCGCCGGGTTCGACCCGGGGTACGCGGCTGAGCTGGCTCTTCTGGTGGCCAAGCACGCGGATTCGCTGGCGGCGGTGATCGTGGAGCCGGTGGTCCAGGGGGCCGGGGGGATGCGGTTCCATGATCCGGAGTACCTGCGGGTGCTGCGGTCGGCCTGCTCGGAGCACGGCGTCCTGCTGATCTTCGACGAGATCGCGACCGGGTTCGGCCGGAGCGGATCCCTGTTCGCCGCCGGGCATGCCGGGGTCTCACCGGACGTGATGTGCATAGGGAAGGCGCTGACCGGCGGATACCTGTCACTGGCCGCCGCTCTGTGCACGGGTCCGGTGGCAGCCGGGATCTCCGACGGCGCGGTGCCCGTGCTCGCGCACGGGCCGACGTTCATGGGAAACCCGCTGGCCTGCGCGGTGGCCAACGCATCGCTGGATGTGCTGCTCGGTGTGTATCCGGATACGTACCCGGGCGGCTGGGACCTTGCGGTAGCGCGGGTAGAGTCCGGGTTGCGAGCCGGCCTGGCGCCGATCGCGGGGCTGCCGGGCGTGGCGGACGTGCGGGTGAAGGGCGCGATCGGCGTGGTGCAACTCGGGCATGAGGTGGACGTGCCTGCGGCCACAGCAGCGGCGGTTTCGGCTGGGGCATGGCTTCGGCCGTTCCGCGACCTGATCTACACGATGCCGCCGTACGTCAGCCGGGACGAGGATCTCGACGTGATCTGTGCGGCGGTGCTCGCCGCGGCAAAGGCGTGCCTTTCGTTACCGGGTCGGGTTACCGGGTTACCGGGCGAACACGTCCGGCGGCGGGGTGGGGGAGGGGGCGGCGGTCGCGTCGTTGACCGGCTTCGCGCCGGATGCGAAGCGGGTCAGGTCTTCTTCGTCCAGCACACGTCCCGGCATGGGATCCGCCGCGGCCCGGCGGGTGAGGGCGGCGGCCGGCAGCTCACGCTGGCTGGCGACCACGATCAGGTTGCCGAACCGGCGGCCGCGCAGCACGCCGGCGTCGGCGATCAGGCAAACGTGGGCGAACACCTCGCCAACCGTCGCCACCTGGGCGCGGACGTGCTTGAGGGGGCCTCCGTCGGCCACATTGGCGGCGAAGACGCCCTGGGTGCGCAGCGCGGCCCTGGCGGCGGTGGCGAACTCGGCCGAGGTCATGCTGGCCGGCGTGCTGCCCGCCGCGAACACGTCCGCGATGACCAGGTCGAACGAGCTGGGCCGGAGCGTGCTCAGCACCTCCCGCGCGTCGCCGATGCGAACCCGGATGCGGCCGGTACGGTCGTGGTGGGTGTTACGGTTGAGGGGCAAGCTGGCTCGGACAAGGTCGACGAGCGCGGCGTCGTTGTCCACCGCCAGCTGGCTGGAGCCGGGTCGCGTCGCCGCCACGTACCGGGCCAGCGTCAGCCCTCCGGCCCCGAGGTGCAGTACCCTGAGCGGCTCGCCGCCCGGCGCCGCGGTGTCGATCACGTGTCCCAGCCGCCGGACGTACTCGAACTCCAGGTGCTCCGGGTCGTCCAGGTCGACATACGACTGCGGGATCCCGTCGACCAGCAGCATCCACCCGTTCGCCCGGTCCAGGTCCCGCAGCAGCTCGACACCCACAACGCCATTATCGCGGGCCAGCCTAGTAAATTGCACATATCGCCATATAGCGGGCACGGAAGTCGGTCATTGTGCGGACGATCGGAGCCCTGCGGAGGAACGGGCGCCGGAAACCGGTGCCCAGACTTCCGCGAGGCGCTTTTCTTCCGCGTCGCCCGCCCCAGCGCCTCACCTCCAGCCCTTCACCTCCATGAAAACGCGGAAGCTTCACGCTACGCGGAAGTTTACCCGCCGTATTCGTACATTTAATTTCCACGGAGCATGGATGTTCCGTCTTAATCAGCACCCTGTTCTAGACTCGCCGGACATTCAGGGCAATCGGGCAACGGCGCGAAGCCGGGACTTCGATCCGCAAACTGGCCACGCGTCTGCTAGCGGTGATCTTTCCGGCGGTTCCGGCGGGTGGCGGACGGGACAAGGTCAGGTGCGTGTGCGAGGCTGGTCTCGGTATCGGTCCAGGGCGCAGGAGGTCGCTATGGCAGTCGAGCAAGCTGAGAACGAGGGTGGTGCGCCCGAAGCGGGTGATACCGCAGCGAGTGGTACGGCAGCGGCCTCCGCATCGGCAGGTGACGCCGCATCGGCAGCGGCCTCCGCGCCGACGGGTAACGCCGCATCGGCGGGTAACGCCGCGCCTGCGGGTGACGCCGCGGCCAAGCCCGAGCTCGACGATGTGAAGCGGAAGTTCCGAGAGGCCCTGGATCGCAAGCGTCAGCAGCATGCACACGCCAGCTCGGACGGCACCCAGGACACGAGCAAGGTCCAGCACGCCCACGGCCCGGCCTCCAGCCGCCGCTCCTTCCGCCGCAAGAGCGGCGGCTGAACGACCGCGAGAGCGGCGGCTGAACGACCACAGGAACGACCGCAAAAAAGCAACGGCTGCGGGGCGGGACTCGCTATCGGGTGACGACGGAGTACCGGGAAGAGCGGGGGTCCGGGGCGCTGCTGGTCAGCGCGCCGCGCGGGTCCGAACGAGGATAGTACCCGCGTGCGCGCTCGTCTTCGCGCGAGCGGGATCCCGGCCGCGCGAGTCCGGTGCGGGTTCCTCAGCGGCCAGCTCAGGACGGTCGGTGTGCGGCAGGTGGAACCACACCGTGGTGCCGGCCGGGTCTCTGAGATAGCCCCACTGCGAGGCGAGCTGCTGGACGAGGAACAGGCCATGCCCATCCGCGGCGTACAGGTCACCCTTCACGATCGGGACGCCGGCCGCGCCGTCGTCGATGATCTCAACCAGCACGCCGCGCTGGACGCCGATGACGACGATGGTGACGGTCCCATCCACACCGGACTTCGTGTGCTGGATGGCGTTCGTGACGATTTCAGACGTCAGTAAGGTCGCGGCGTCGCTGTCCACATTGCGGTGGCTGGCGGCCAGCGTCCGGGCCACGAACGCGCGCGCGGCGGATACCTGTCTGGGATGTCCCTCGATCGTGAGGGAGCCTAGGACGGTGGCGCGCGGACTGACGTCGGCCCCGGACCTCCTCGAGCTTGCCGGGGGCATTTCCATGATCATTCCCTCCCCTGTTGCCGAAATGCTGCTAGCCAGTTCATTCGCAATTGCATAATCGGCATATCGGGCAAAATGGTTCGAGCGCGGATGGCGAATAGCGGACCTTCCACCGGGAAGCGCGGGGAGGGATCGCCGCCTGTCCCGGTCTCAGCTTCGATTCGGTTCTGCTGTGATTATGGGGATGCTCGACACCGAATGTTACAAGAGTTTCCGATGTTAAGTTGTGTTGATGCAATGGCTATCAAATGCAACGGTTGGGACCTGTGTCCCTTTTGGGTAAGTCTGCTCGGAGACCGCGAACGATGGTCTGAGATGATGATGAAGCCACCTCTCCTTGCCGCGCAAGTGCGTCACAAAAATTCCCCAGATGAAATCCCGGATGGGATTTCATCTCGCTCCCTTGTGCTGTAAGGTACTGGTTGTCAGGACGATGCGGAGCGGTCCGGTTACGATCCGAAGCGGCCGCGCTTGGCTGAGGTTCGGCTGGCAACACCCTGGGCGGTCCGGAGTGTGGCGCGGTGTCCTGGTGAACAGGTCCGGAACAGTCTGGCGTCAACCCTCTCGCCCCGGGGAGGTGTTCCCCCCATGCCCGACGGCCCCACCGTCCGAAGGCGCAGGCTCGGTGCTGAGCTGCGCCGCCTTCGGGAGGACCACGGGATGAAGCTGGATGAAGTGGCAACCCGTCTAGGCCTGGTCGCGTCCACGCTCTCTCGCATCGAGACGGGCAAGGCGCCGATCCGGACCAGGTACCTCAACGACCTTCTCGACCTGTACCAGGTGGCCGATCCCGCGGTGCGCCGCGTCCTGGTCGAGATGGGCCGTGAAGGCCACCGTAGAGGCTGGTGGTCGGATTACGACGACGTGCTTCCGAGCGGCTTCGACATCTACGTCGGCCTGGAGGCAGAGGCGAAGGGATTGCGCGCCTACGAGGCGAACTGCGTCCACGGGTTGCTGCAGACCAGTGACTACGCCACCGCTATCATGCGCGGGCTGCATCCGCGCGACAGCGACGAGCAGATACAGCGCGCGGTCGACCTGAGATTGCTGCGGCAGCGCAAGCTCGACGAGGACCCCGCGCTCGACCTCTGGCTGATCATCGATGAGGGCGCCGTCCGGCGTCAGGTCGGCGGCGCGACGGTTATGCGTCATCAGCTCGACCACCTTATCGACGCGAGTAGCTGGCCGAACGTGACCCTCCAGGTGATGCCATTCGACGCCGGCGCCCACGCCGGGATCGACGGGCCTTTCGCGATTCTTCAGTTCGAACTCACGGACCCGGACGTGGCCTGTGCCGAGGGCATGGCCGGCATCGTGTACCTGGAGAAGACAAAGGAGGTAAGGGCGTGCGCGGAGGCATTCGACCGGATGAGAGCGTCAGCCCTATCTCCGGAAGCGTCCATGATCCTCATCGAGAGGATCGCCAGTGAATTGGCGTGAACGCCAGCAGAGCTTAAAAAGAGGGAAAACCAGTGAAGGAGAAGAAGGGTGGATCAATTCGAGGGTTTGCGCTGGTTTAAAAGCCGCGCAAGCGGCAGCGGCGGATGCGTGGAGGTAGCGCATCTCCCGGAGGGGGGCGTCGCTGTCCGGGACACGAAGGATCGAAGCAAGGCTCCGCACGTGTACACCAGGCACGAGTGGGAGGCCTTCCTTATTGGGGCGAAGAACGGGGAGTTCGACCTCCCCGCCTAGCCGCTTCGGTTCTTCGTGGCTACAAAAACGTGACCCCCGGCGCCCTATACGCCGGGGGCCACGCAGCCATTACAGTACACATGCAGCCATTACAGCACAGCGGTTAGCCGAAATCGCCGTCACGCACGCCGCCAAGAAAGGCTGCCCATTCCATCGGCCGGAACAGCAGCGCCGGACCGCCGAGGTGCCGGGAATTCCTTATGGCGACCAGGCCATCGGGCAGATGCGCCACCTCGACACAGTTCCCTCCCTGCGGTCCGCTCTTCCGGCTTTTACGCCACTCAATCCCTTCCAGCTCCGAAGCGGGCATTTCGTTGCGAATGGTCATCAACCTGCTCCTCCAGTTCATTGATGATCGCGCCCAGAATGCCCGAAGTCTCGGCTGGCTTGTTACTGATTATGCTCAGCCGTTCCATGGCCAGCAGATACCGGTCCACATCCACTCTCTTATCGAGATAGAGAGCGCTGGTGAGGTGCTCCACGTACACCACATCAGGCATGTCCCTGTCCCCGAACCGGAGGATGCTGAAACCGCTGGGCGCGGCGTAGCCGCCGGCGCCCTGCGAGGTGATCTGCAGAGTGAGGTTCTGCCTGTCGCTCAAGCTGGCCAGGTAACGGAGCTGGTCGCGGAGAATCCGCGGGCTGCCGACCGGACGGCGCAGCGCGGACTCGTCCACGATCGCCCACAGTTTGAGCTGTCCTTCGATGAACCTGCGCTGTCGTTCCTTGCGGAGGATGACGTGCCGCTCCGCCTCGCTGACCGGGATGTCGCCGAGAGCGAGCACGGCCGTGGTGTACTGAGGCGTCTGGAGCAGACCTGGAATGAACAGCGGATCGTAAACGCGGATCGACTTGGCTGCTTCCTCCATGCCGATGTAGGACTTGAACCAGTCGGGGAGGATGTCGCTGAACCGGTGCCACCAGCCGGGACGGTTGGCCTGCTCGGCGAGGGTGAGGAACTGCTCGCGCTCCTCTGGGTCGACCCCGTAGAAGGTCAGCAGATCCAGCACGTCGATCTCCCGGATCGCGCTCCGGCCCAGCTCGATGCGGCTGATCTTGGAATCAGACGCGCGGATCGCCTTGGCGGCCTCGTGGGCGCTGATCCCTCGGCTCTCCCGCAGGTTGCGCAATTGCGTGCCCAGCATGATGCGCAGCACGGTGGGGCCCTCGTCGGGAACTGGCATGTTTCCTCCAGATCCGCTGGGTGTCGCGAAAATTGTCATTCGCAATTGCGCGACAAATGGTTGTCCATCGCATCCCGTGACGCAATGATATCCCATATGGGATTGCACGCCACTCCCAGACCTGGGAGGCCGCCATGTTAGCCCGGACATAGCTGTCCCGGCTTGCCGTGAGCAGGCGGAGCAGCAGGCCGCAACAAGGCTCAGCGCAGAGCCCGGGACAGCACGAGGAACAGACGCAGACTTGAGGGGCTGGTGGAGCAGGCGTGGTGACTGATAGCGACTGGCACACGACGTTCCGGCCGGACATTCCGAGCTCAGCACGCATCTACGACTACTTTCTCGGCGGCAAGGATAACTTTCCGGCCGACCGGGAGGCCGCCGAAGAGATTGCCGCATATCTCCCAGCTATACGCGAAGCCGCTCATATTAATCGCGCCTTTGTGCGCAGGGCAGTTCGATACCTCGTGAAAGAAGCGGGCCTCACCCAACTGCTCGATATTGGCGCCGGGCTGCCCACCAAGGGCAATGTACATGAGATCGCGAAACAGGCTAACCCGCGTACCCGGGTGGTGTACGTGGATCACGACCCGGTGGTCCTGGCTCATGCGCGCGATCTCCTCAACAGCGTGACCAACGCCGTCATCCTGCAACACGATATGCGGGACGTCGAGGACATCCTGGCCGATCCCGAACTGCGAAGGATGCTGTCCTTCGACGAGCCGGTCGGCATCATGCTCGTCTCCATGCTGCACTTCCTTTCCGACGACGACGAGCCGGCCTCGATCATCGGGCGGCTGCTGGCTCCGTTTCCGGCGGGCAGTCACGTAGCGCTGACCCACGGCACCGCGGACGTCGCGCCCCGGGTCAATGAGGCGGCCCAGGTCTACGAAACGGCCACCACGCCCATGCACGTCCGCAGCCGGGAAGAGGTACTCGGGCTGGTGGAGGGGCTGGAACTCATCGAGCCCGGGGTGGTATGGACGGCGCAATGGCGGCCCGACCCGGGTGAGGAGACTGACCACCGGCCGTGCAACTCTTACTACTACGCCCTGATGGCCCGCAAGGTCTGATGGAGGAGACACCATAGCCGTTCGTGATAATGCTCTGGTTTAGGCTTGTTCCATGCGCTACCGGTCACTAGGTGAGTCAGGGCTGGCCGTTTCGGTCGTGGGGCTGGGCTGCAACAACTTCGGCGGGCGGCTGGACCTGGACGGGACCCGTGCCGTGGTGGACGCGGCCATCGACGCCGGCATCACGCTGTTCGACACGGCCGACATCTACGGCGGCGGCGGCGCGTCCGAGCGGCTGCTCGGCGAGGCGCTGGGCAGGCGGCGCGACCAGGTGGTGCTGGCCACGAAATTCGGCCATCAGCGAGCCGACATGGGATATGGCGTCGCCGCGGGGGCGAAGGGCGGGCGTGCATACATCCGGCGAGCGGTCACCGAATCGCTGCGGCGGCTGCGCACCGACCACATCGACCTGTACCAGCTGCACACCCCGGACCCGGTGACCCCGATGGCGGAAACGATCGCGGCGCTCCACGAACTGGTCACCGAGGGAAAGGTCCGTTATATCGGTCACTCGAACCTGACCGGCTGGCAGCTCGCCGACGCCGATCATCTGGCCGCCCGGTCAAACCGCACGCCGTTCATCTCCGCGCAGAATCACTGGTCACTGCTCGAGCGCGACACAGAAGCCGAGGTCGTGCCGGCGGCGCGGCATTTCGGGCTGGGCGTGCTGCCGTACTTCCCGCTGGCCAACGGCCTGCTCACCGGCAAGGTGCGCCGGGGGCAGCCGGTCCCGGAGAACACCAGGCTGGCCGCGCGGGCCAGCTACGTCACCGAGGCCAAGCTGGACAAGGTCGAGGCGCTGATCTCCTGGGCGCAGGCGCATGGCGTCTCGGTGCTCGACGTGGCCATCGGCGGCCTGGCGGCGATCCCGGGCTGCACCTCGGTTATCGCGGGCGCGATGAGCCCGGAGCAGGTCAAGGCGAACGCCGCGGCGGGGGAGTGGGTGCCGTCCGAGGCCGAGCTGGAGGAGATCAACCAGATCGTGCCCCCGCCGGAACCAGCAAGCTGACGGACGGCTCTCAGCTGCCGATGGCGGTCGCGTAGAGGGCGGCGACGTTGTCGCCGAATTGCGAAGAGTAGGAGACGTCCGGGGTGAACCCGCCCTGGTCGTAGCCGCCGATCACGCCGACCACCACGCCCTGGCCCGTGCCAGGGGCCACATCGGCCAGCAGCGGGCCGCCGCTGGTGCCGTCGGTGTATCCGCCGCAGTCGAACTCGAGTTGTCCGGGCATCGGCTGAGAGGTCCAGTTCCGGCAGGCGACCGGCACGTCCGAGCCGTCCGGGTAGCCGATGACCTCGACCATCTCCTTGGTCACGGACTTCGTGGCGGACTTCGGGGCGAGGCTCTCGGCGCCGGTCACGTTCTCGATCGGCCCGCCGGACCCGGACCCGGACTGCGGCGTGAGCCTGATGAAGGCGACGTCGTCATTCTGGCTGGACCCGGAACTCCACGCGTTGTCGACGTAGACCCTGGATACCGTCCATACCCCGTAAGGTTCGGCGCCGGAGCGGTAACCGGGGACGAAGACGATCGTGCCGGACAGGCCGGTCACGCAGTGGGCGGCGGTGATGCCCAGATTGCCTTGCGGGCTGTGGACCACGCTGGCCGTGCAGAAGTGGCTGCCCAGCTTGCCCTGGGCGCTGCTGAACAGGGCACCGACCGCGGGAGTGCCGGGGAAGGGCTGGGCGGTCTCGGAAGTGGAGACCATTCCCCGGAACGCGTTGGCCACATGCGAGGCGATGTCGGTCGCCGCGCCGTCGGCCGGGGTGACCGTGACGACGACCCCGAGGGTGAGTACGCCGACCACGGTGAGCCGGCCAGCGGGCCGCGTGACCCAGGCGGCAGCGCGGCTGGCCGCGTGCCGTCCCGATCGCCGACGGACCGGCATGGTCACCCCTTCCCCATGTTGGTGCTCTTCCCGCCTCTTTCCAGGATGGCCGCCGATACTCAATTGTGATGGACAAGGCGCGACTGTACCAGAGCCAACGCTCCAAAGTCGGTCAGAACACGCTATGTGCCAGCTGACTGAGCTGGGGATTTCCTGAGAATCGAAAACATCGGCGTGAAACGCTTGTCAAATTCCGGGGAATGTGCTACCGCGCTGTTACCACCCGGTGATCTGTCGTGGCGGCTGGTAAGCGCAATGTAGCCGCGCATTAACGCGGATCCGGGCGGTCGATATTCCAGTGCCGGCTGGATGTCGCGATCCATCGTTCGTCGCCGGACGGTAGCGCGGTGAACCTCGTGACGACCCGCTGGACACCTTCATGGTCACCGTACAGCAGCTCGATCGTCCACGGCTGGTAGTTCTCGACGGTACGGCGCGCCTCGGTGTACTGCGGATCGTTCTCATCCCGGAACGCCGCCTGCCAGAAGCCGATGTCCCCCGTCGGCACGTAAAGATCGCGGTTCTGCCGCCGGAAGTCCTCCGGCCGAGGGCGCTCCTCGCTGCGATGCCACCCGGGATGGAACTTCCAGCCGTGTAGCACCGCAATGGCGTTGCCCGCGTTGCGCAACGGAAGGCCGAAATAGACAACCCCGTCCGCCGCGCCCCTCGTGCCGTCGCCGCCGCCAACCTCCGCGGCCGCTCCGCCGGCGGGCAGATCCAGCCACTTGCCGTCGCCGAAGTTGACCTTGAGCGTGGCGTCGTCCTGCCGGGTCGGCATCAGGACCGGCCGCAGGCCGGCCAGCAGCCCGCGCTCGGCGACCCTGGCCGAGCGGTTGGCCGACCTGATCGCCGAGAACGTCGCCACGGCGAGCACCAGCGTGCCCAGCGCGGTGGCCACGCTGGCCAGCGTGGCCCAGTCCATGGCACTCATACGCCGATTACTACCAGCGATCGTGGATTTTGGCGCGGAAATATTTGTCGTAGAGGGCCTCGATCGCGTCCAGCTGGTCGCCTGGCAGCGGCGGAAGAGCCGCCGCTCCGGCGTTCTGGCGGGCCTGCCCGGTGTTGCTCGCTCCCGGTATAACGGTCGTGACGCCTGGTTGCTGAATGACCCAGCGCAGCGCCTGCTGTGCCGTGCTGCCGGGGTTGGCGGCGGTGATGGCCTTGAATTCCTGGGCGGCCGCGGCGCCGTCGGCCAGCCCGACCCCGGAGAACGTCTCGCCCACGTCGAACGCGGCGCCGTCCGCGTTGTAGTTGCGGTGGTCGTCGGCCGGGAAGACCGTGTCCTTGGTGAACCGCCCGGACAGCAGGCCGGAGGCCAGCGGAACCCGGGCGATGATCGCCACGTTCGCCTTCTCAGCGGCGGGGAGGACCTCGTCCAGCGGCTTACGCCGGAAGGCGTTGAAGATGATCTGCACGCTCTGCACGTTCGGCCGCCTTATGGCCGCGAGGGCCTCGGCGCAGGTCTCCACGCTGACGGCATAGGCGGCGATCCGCTCCTCGGCGACGAGCGTGTCGAGCGCGTCGAAGGTGCGATCGTCGTGGTAGACGGCGGTGGGCGGGCAGTGCAGCTGGACCAGGTCGAGGGTGTCCACGCCGAGGTTGATCCGGGACCGGTCGGTCCAGGCGCGGAAGTTGTCCAGGGTGTAGTTCTCCGGGACCTGCGCGACCCGGCGGCCCATCTTGGTGGCGACCGTGACGCCCTGTCCCCGGTTGCCGGCCAGGAACCGCCCGATGATCCGCTCACTGCGCCCGTCGCCGTATACGTCGGCGGTGTCGAAGAACGTGACGCCTTCCTCGGCCGAGGCGTCCAGCAAGGCAAGCGCCTCGTCCTCGCTGACGTTCCCCCAGTCCGCGCCGAGTTGCCAGGTGCCAAGTCCGACGACCGAGACTGACCGGCCGGTACGGCCGAAACTGCGCTGCTCCATGACTGGCGATTTTACTGAAACCCCTTTTTTCGCAGAACGGCGGTGGTCGCATGGCGCCGGACCCTGACCCCGGTCACATCGGTTCGCGCCAGCGCCAGGTAGCCGCAGGCCAGCGCAGCCGACCAGGCCTTCAGGGATGACATGTCAGCCGGAACGGGTGACAAGCCGGAGGCGTGGCATGTCGGCCAGCCGCGCTCGATCCCGCCAGCACCAGCTGGCCGGAAAACTAGGACCATCCAAAGCCGGATGCAGGACACAGATCTTTACCCGCCGTATTGGCAACCGACCCAGCTTCAAACAAGTCGAGTTTGCGGCGTGTCATGGGCGGGCGCGCCGGTTTTGCCGAGATATGACCGTTATACGGCGGTGGCTGCGATGCGCAAAGCGGAAAGAAAGGGGTTTCGTGGAAGATTGGGCGCCGGTTTCCGATACCTTTTCTTCCAGAGAACCCTTTCCTTCCGCATGATAGCCGGTCTATGTGCCCGCTATGTGCCAATACGTGCAGTTCAGCAGGCTGGCTAGCGCACTCTAGCAAAGACGACATGCCCGACATA
>JAFARZ010000158.1 GCA_019245115.1 Streptosporangiaceae bacterium
GAACTCGGCCGAACCGAACCGGATCTGGTCACCCGCCCGGACCGGGACCGCGGTCCGGACCCGCCAGCCGTTCAGCCGGGTTCCGTTGGTGGACCCCAGGTCGGTCAGCAACCAGCCTTGCGCCTCGCGGACCAGCCTGGCGTGCAGGCGGGAGACGGTCATGTCGGGGATGTAAAGATCGCACTCCTGGTCGCGGCCGATGGTGAAACTGGCGCCATCGCCGGGCTCTCCCGGCGGGAAGACCAGCGGAGCGGCCGGCCGGGGCGCCGGGACGAATGTCTCGGGTGGCACCCCGTGCAACGGAAGTTCTATTGCGTCCAAGGGCGGCCGGCGGACCACGGCGCGGAACGGCTCAGCCAGGGCCGCGGCACCATCAGCGAGAGCCGCGGCACCATCGGCCAGAGCGGCCGCTCCCTCGGAGAACACCGCGCGGGTATTCCTGCCCAGCTTCCTCGCCGCCTCCCCGGCCCGCGCCAGCCGGGTGCGCCGGGGTGGCAGGTCGCGCAGGATCCCCGCCAGCTGGCCACTGTTGCGGGCGCCCAGGGCGGCCTGCATGCGCAGCAGGAACGTGTCGTGGGAGAGCCGGCCATCAACGAATTCCTGCTTCAGGTCGTCTATCGCGCGCTCTCGCTCCGCGTCGGAAACCCGGAGAAACTCCGGCGAAGTGGGCGTGTCCGCCGCCGACCGTCCCATGACAGGAGTATGGGTGCCGACTGCCCCCCAGGCAAGTCAGGCGAGCTGCTGATACAGTCCGGACCTTCCGATCACGATCCTCGCACCGGCCGGCCGGACACACAGCGCCTCACGGCGCAGTAGGTTCATCCTGATATGGACCCTGAGCTGGCCGCCCGCTGACGGCACCGATGGTGCCATCGGCACGCTCGAATCGGACAAATCGCCTTGGAGGGCGACACCGATGGCCCCATCGGTGTGCTCGCGGCGGCCGCTTCATTCGACCGAGCGGGGCTTCCAAACAGGTTCTAAGCATCCGCCCCGGGCCCACATCTCGCAGGGAAGGTTGTGCGGGCGAAGATCGCAGGCAATCTTCCGGTCAGCGGAACAAGGCACACAAGGCACACAAGGCACACAAACACCCGCCCGCCTCCTCCACGCGCTGGGTGAAGGCTGAGGTCAAGGGAAGGCTTATGCGGCGGCGGTCCGCGGCGGAGTCTGCAACGGGAAGTGGCAGGCGGCCACGTGCCCGGGTCCGAACGAGCGAAGCTCGGGCTCCTGCCCGGCGCAGATCTCCTGCGCGAACGGACACCTGGTGCGGAAGCGGCAGCCGGAGGGGGGGTCGACCGGGCTGGGCAGCTCGCCCTTGATGGCAGCACCGGCCTGGGCCCGGCCGTCGGCCGGTTCCGGCGCCGGGATGGTGGCGATCAGCCCGGCCGTGTAGGGGTGCGCTGCCCGCGAGTAGATGTCCTCCCCCGAACCGAGCTCGACCAGCTTGCCCAGGTACATGACGCCGATCTGGTCGGCCATGTACTTCACCACCGCGAGGTCGTGCGAGATCACCACGTAGGTGAGCCCGTGCGAGGCCTGGAGGCGCTTCATGAGGTTCAGCACCTGCGCCCGGATCGACACGTCCAGCGCGCTGACCGGCTCGTCGGCAACGATCAGCCGCGGGCTCAGGGTGAGCGCGCGAGCCAGGCCGATCCGCTGCCGCTGGCCGCCGGAGAACTCGTGCGGATAGCGCTCCACCGCGTTGCGCGGTAGGCCCACCTCGCCGAGCAGTTCGAAGACCCGGTCCCGCTGCTCCCTCCTGCTGCCCATGTGCTGGACGGCGAGGGGCTCGCCGATGATCGAGCCGACCCGCATCCTCGGGTCCAGCGAAGCGTGCGGATCCTGGAACATCAGCTGCAGGTCACGACGCTTGTTCCGGAGTTCGGCACCACGCAGCTTGGACACGTCCATCCCGGCCAGCGAGACCGAGCCGGAGTTCGGCCGTTCCAGTGCCACGATCATCTTGCCGATCGTGGTCTTGCCGCAACCGGACTCCCCCACCAGCCCGAACGTCGTGCCGGCCGGCACGGTGAACGACACGTCCGACACCGCGTGCACGGCCGCCACCTTGCGCTGCAAGACCGCGCCCGAGGTGACCGGGTATTCCTTCACCAGATTACGCAGCTCCAGCAGCTCCGCAGCGGCCTCGGGGCCGCCAGCAGCCACAGCACCACCAGCAGCCACAGCACCGCCAGCAGCCTCTGGCACCGCCCGTTCAGTGATCCGCGCCGACCCGGCCGAGAGCGCGAGCGGGCCGTCGACCGGATGCCAGCAGGAGAACAGGTGATCGCTGGTCGGGCCGGTCAGCGGAGGCTCATCGACACGGCACTGTTCGGTGGCCCGGGCGCACCTCGACGCGAACCGGCACCCGGCGGGCGGACGCGCCAGGTCGGGCGGAAGGCCAGGGATGGCGTGCAGCGCCTTGGCCGGATCCTGGGTGAGCCGCGGGATCGAGGCGAGCAGGGCCTGTGTGTAAGGGTGCCGCATGCCGGTGAACAGCGTGCCGGCATCGGCCGTCTCCACCACCCGGCCGGCGTACATCACGTTGACACGATCGGCGTGCCCGGCGATCACGCCCATGTCGTGCGTGATCAGCAGCATCGCCATGCCGAGCCGGTCCTTCAGGTCCCGGAGCAGGTCGAGAATCTGCGCCTGGATGGTGACGTCGAGTGCCGTGGTCGGTTCATCGGCGATGAGCAGCCTGGGTTCGCAGGCGAGCGCCATCGCGATCATCACCCGCTGGCGCAGGCCGCCGGACAGCTGATGCGGGTAGTCCGCCAGCCGCTCCCTGGGCCGCGGCAGGCCGACCAGGGACAGCACCTCGACCGCCCGGTCCAGCGCTTCCGCCTTTGACGCGCGCCGGTGCAGCCGCACCGGTTCGGCCACCTGGTACCCGATGGTCTTGGTCGGGTCGAGCGAGGTAAGCGGATCCTGGAAGATCATCCCGATCTCGTTGCCCCGGATATGCCGCATCTGCTCGCCGCCCAGGCCGACGAGCTCACGTCCCTCCAGCGTGATGGAGCCGCCCACGATCGAGCCACCGGGCGGCAGCAAGCCCATGACCGACAGGCCGGTCATGGACTTGCCGCACCCGGACTCTCCGACGATGCCGAGCGTCTCACCCGAGGCCACATGCAGGTCGACGTTGCCGACAGCCTGCACGACCGAGTCGGTCAGCTTTATGTGCGTCGACAGGTTCCGGATCTCGAGGACAGGAGCCTGCGCCACCTCAGTACCGCACGCGCGGGTCGAGCACCGCGTACAGGATGTCCACGATCAGGTTCGCCGTCACCACGAAGGTAGCCGCGACCATCACGATGCCCATGATGACGGGCAGATCCTGGAAGGTGATCGCCTGGACCGCGGTCCAGCCGAGCCCGGGTATGCCGAAGATCTGCTCGGTGATGATGACGCCGCCGAGCGCGGTGCCGATGTCCAGGCCCGCCTGGGTGACCACCGGGGTGAGCGCGGCGCGCAGCGCGTGCCGGAGGTTCACGCGACGGTCGCTCATGCCCTTGGAGCGGGCGGTCCTGATGTAGTCCTCGCCCAGGACCTCCAGCATCGAGGAACGGGTCAGCCGGGTATAGGTGGCCGCCGTCACCAGGGCCAGCGTGAACCAGGGCAGGATCAAGTACTCGAACCACTTGCCTGGGTTCTGCGTGATCGAGACGTATCCGTGGAACGGGAAGAACGTGGTGAACTTGCTGCCCTGGTAGGCGAATACCCAGATCAGCGACAGGCCGAGCACGAATGTCGGCATCGAGTAGAAGAACAGCGCGGCCGCCGTGAAACTCCGGTCCGCCACGCTGCGGGGATGGATCGCGGAGAAGATCCCGCTCCAGACGCCGTAGGCGATCCAGATGATCGCGGCGCCGATGACCAGCGAGATCGTCGCTGGAGCCGCCGCCGCGATGGCCGAGACCACCGGCTCGCCCTTGTAGTAGTCGTAGCCCAGGTTGCCCTGCAGCGCGTTCCAGATCCAGTGGCCGTACTGCACGTACAGCGGCTGGTCGAGGTGCAGTTCATGCTTGATCTGGGCGAGGCGCTGGGCATTGCCGAGCCGGCCCGCAAAGGCCCGCGCCACCTGGTCCGGCCCGGGGCCGACGAAGAACAGCAGGAAGACGGCGATCGACGAACAGATCAGCACGAGGACGGACTGTGCGATCCTGCGGATGAGGAAGCGTGTCACGAAGTCTCCTAGACGTACAGACCGCCGCCGCGCGGATCCAGCGCGTCGCGGACACTGTCACCGAAGATGTTGAACGCGAGCGTGGTGATCAGCAACGCCAGCGATGGGAAGAACAGGTACCACCAGTACCCGTACTGGTAGTAACCAGCCGCGTCACTGATCATCGCCCCCCAGTCCGCGGTGGGCGGCGGCACGCCCACGCCCAGGAACGAGAACGCCGCCTCGGTCACGATCGCCAGCGGGATCAGCAGCGACGCGTACACGATGACCTGGGCCATCACGTTGGGCAGCAGGTCGACGAACATGATCCGCCACGGACCCGCGCCCAGCGCCCGCGCCGCCTCGATGTATTCCTTCTGTTTGAGCGAGATCACCTGGCCCCGGACGATACGGCCGAGGGCGGTGAAGCTGAGAACACCTACGATGACGATGACGAGCCACTCACTCGCCCCGACGATGTAGGCAATGGAGATCCCGATCAGCAGGAACGGGACGGAGAGCATCACGTCGATCATCCGTGCGATCAGCGAGTCCACGATGCCGCCTATGTACCCGGCTGCCAGGCCGAACACTACGCCGAGCGCGACGCTGATACCCGTCGCCAGCACGCCTACGACCAGGGATACCCTGGCTCCGTACAGGGTCCTGATGAACAGGTCACGCCCGCTGGAGTCGGTGCCGAACCAGAACGTGCCGCCCGGCGGCACCGGGCCGCCGTTGGCGTTCTCGCCGATGTCGATGAACTGCTGGTTGGGACCGTGCCCGATGAGGGCCGCGATGACCGGCGCGAAGAGCGCGAGCAGGATGACCACCACGATCGTGCCGAAGGCGATCTTGGCCGCCCGGTCGGAGCGCAGCCGTTCATAGGCCAGCCGCCACGGGCTGCGGCCCTCGATCTTCTTCGCGGCCGATACCTCACTGACCACCGCCGCGCCGCTGGCCGACGCCTCGGTCGCCGTGATGTCAGGCACCATGCTCATGACTGGCTTCCTTCCCCGCTCTGGGACAGCGAGCCGCCCACGCTCGTGGCACCGGGAACGCCCCCATCTTCATCTCCGTCCAGCAGGATGCTGGGAGTCTCGATGATCCGCTCGGTTTCATCGATGGACGGGTGGAAGTCGCCGAGGTTCTCGCCAGCCGCCATGGGGAGATGGCAGGCGGCGGTGTGCTGGGGCCCGTCGCCCAGCCGGGGTTCGAGCGGCGGGTCGGTCGACACGCAGACCGGCGCGGCCTTCGGGCACCTCGGGTGGAAGCGGCACCCCGACGGCGGCAAGATGGGTGATGGCACGTCCCCGACCAGGATTATCTGCTGCCGCTCGTCGGACTGATCGGGATCCGGGACGGGCACCGCGGACAGCAGCGCTCCGGTGTAGGGGTGCCGCGGCACGGTGAACAGTTCCTCCGACGGCGCGACCTCGGTCAGCTTGCCGAGATACATGACCCCGACGGTGTTGCTGACATGACGCACCACGGAGAGGTCGTGCGCGATGAAGATGTAAGTGAGCCCGAACTCGCTCTGCAGGTCGGCCAGCAGGTTGATCACCTGCGCCTGGATGGAGACGTCGAGCGCGGACACCGGTTCGTCGCAGATGATCAGCTTCGGCTGGAAGGCCAGTGCTCGCGCCACGCCGATACGCTGCCGCTGACCGCCGGAGAACTCAGCGGGAAACCTGTTGTAGTGCTCGGGGTTGAGGCCGACCCGCTCCATCAGCTCCTGCACGCGGCGCTTGCGCTCCGCGCCCGAAGCGGTGCCGTGTATCGCGAACGGGTCACCGATGATCGATCCGACCCGGCGCCGCGGGTTCAGCGAGCCGATCGGGTCCTGGAAGATCATCTGGATCTCCCGGCGCAGCGGGCGCATACGCCGCTGGGACAGCTTCGTGATGTCCTGGCCGTCGAAGATCACCCGGCCCGAGGTGATGTCGTACAGCCTCGCGACGCACCGGGCCAGGGTGGACTTCCCTGATCCGGTCTCGCCGACGATGCCGAAGGTCTGGCCCCGGCGCACCGACAAGCTCACGCCCTCGACGGCGTGCACGTACAGCTTCTCCTGGAACAGCCCCCGGGACGAGACGGGGAAGTACTTGACCAGGTTCTCCACCTGAAGCAGCACGTCCGCATCGCCGCCGGAGCCGGCCCCGGCGGTGGCCACCGCATTGGTCTCAGTCATCGCCTACCTCACGCTCCCGCCGTTGCCAACCGATCCGGCCGGCTCGGCACGTCCCACCCGGCGGCGGGCTTCTTCGCGCTCGGCGCTTTGATGCGGAAGCCAGCAGGCCGAGAGGTGGCCGGGCTCCTCGCCCGCCGGGTCCAGCGCGGGCATCTCTTTGCACTTGTCCATCACGTACGCGCAGCGGGGCGCGAACGGGCAGCCGGGCGGCGGCGTGAGCAGGCTCGGCGGCTGACCCGGGATCGGGCGCAGCCGTTCCCGCTCGCCACCGTAGGAGGGCAGGGACTGAAGCAGGCCCTCGGTGTACGGGTGATGAGAGTGGTAGAACAGGGTGCGCCGGTCGGCCCGCTCCATCACCTTGCCCCCGTACATCACGAGGACGTCGTCGACCACGTCGGCGATCACGCCGAGGTCGTGGGTGATGAGGATGACCGCGGTGCCGAAGATCTCCTGCATGCGCCGGATAACCCGGAGCACCTGCGCCTGCACCGTCACGTCGAGTGCCGTGGTGGGTTCGTCGGCGATGAGCAGCGCCGGGTTGAGCGCCATCGCCATGGCGATCATGGCGCGCTGGCGCATACCGCCGGAGAACTGGTGCGGGTAGTCGTCGACCCGGCGATCCGGCTGCGGGATGCCGACCAGGCCGAGCAGCTCAACCGCGCGCTTCCTGGCCTGCTCCTTGCTCATCTCACGGTCATGCAGCCTGATCATCTCCACGATCTGCCAGCCCACCCGGTAGTAGGGGTGCAGGCTGGACAGCGGATCCTGGAAGATCATGCCGATCTTGGCGCCGCGGACCTCCCGCATCCGGCCGGGGCTGGCGGTCAGCAGATCCTCGCCCTCGAACACGGCGCGCCCGGAGATCCGCGCACCTCTGGTCAAACCCATGATGGTCTGGGTGGAGACACTCTTGCCGGAGCCTGACTCGCCGACGATGCCGAGGGTCTGCCCGGCCTCGACGTGGTAGGAGATTCCGCGCACCGCCTGCACGAGGCCGTCCGCCGTCGGGAACGACACCTGCAGGTCCTCAACCTCAAGAAGAGCCACGCAGCTCGCCTTTCACGCGTTACCGGTCCAGCATCCGGCGGTCCTCGCCGGGGTGCAGGACCAACAGGTCTAGAGCTCTTTGCTCGAATGTAGCCCCGCCGGCCGTCCCCTCCAACAGGGGACGGCCGGCGAGGCAGCGGCTGCGATCAGCTGCCTGGCTTGCTCAGCCAGACGTTGGCGGGGTCGAAGTTCTGCCAGACCGACATGAACACCGCGTTGTGCACGTACGGCGCGTGCTCGGCCAGCTGCAGCGTCTGCGTGATCGGGTAGATCGCCGCATCCGACATGACCTGCTGGTCAGCCTTCGCCCAGTACGTGTCCGCCTGCGCCTCGGTGGTCTGGCTCAGCGCCTGGTTGATCAGGCTGTCCACGGTCGGGCTGGTGTAGAAACCGAAGTTGCTACCGCCGTTGACCGGATAGCCACCCGGGCTGGAGAACAGCGGGTTGAACCAGGTCACCGCCGAGTTGCCGAACCAGTCCGGGCCCCAGCCCGCGATCGTCAGGTCCCAGACACCCTTGGCCGCCGGCGACTGGTCCTTGGGAACCGCCACCGCCAGGTACTTGCCGTAGAAGTCGCCCTGGGTGGTGGGCACGCCGACTACCTTGACCGATCCCAGAGTGCTGAACTGAGCCTGGAGGTTGTTGAACAGCTTCGTCTGGCCCTGGCTGTCGCTACGGTACAGCAGCTTCAGCGTCAGCGGGTTGGACGAGGTGAACCCGGCAGCCGCCAGCATCGACTTGGCCTTGCTCGGGTTGTACGGGTACGGGTCGTAACCCGACGGCACGTCCTGCGCGCCGTCGGTGCCATCGGGCAGGATGTGGGTGAGCGGCGGGTTGGTCGTCTCACCGCCCAGGGTCTTCAGCATCTGGGTACGGTCAAGCCCGTAGGACAGTGCCTGGCGGACGCTTACCTTGCCCAGCGCGCCGCCGTTGTTGGGCGACACCGTGTTGTACACCATGTACGGGTTGGAGCTGTATGTCCGGGACAGGTTCGCCAGATGGCTACCCGACCTGATCAGGTTGAGCAGCTTCGGGAAGTCGGCGGGCGGGGCCAGCGAGTCCCAGCTCATGCCGAGCGATGGCGAGCCGGTGGCCATCTCCTGGTAGATGGTGGTCTGGTTGCCCGTCTCGTCGATGTTGATCGCATCGACGTAAGCCTTGCGGATCGGGTCGGTGCTCGCCTTCCACTCCGGGTTGCGCACGAAGTCCATGCTCTTGTTCGGCGTGTACGACGAGATCGTGTACGGCCCGTCGGAGTACATGTGGTTGTACACCGCCGGGGTGCCGGGCAGGCCGACTTCCGCCTCGATCGGCACCGCGCTGAACGGCGGCAGTGTCATAGCGCCGATCAGCCACGGAGCGGGCCGGGTGAGCGAGAAGGTGATGCTGTTGCCGTTCACCGTGATGCCCGACACGTTGTGCGACTCGACGTAGTTCTTCAGCACGGTGGCGTCGGTCGCGGCCTTGGCCGGGTAGCCCTGGCAGAACGAGCTCAGGCCCTGGATGGTTGCCTCGAAGTCGGCCATGCCGCCGAAGCTGACCGGGCTCGGGTTGCAGGCGCGCTTGATGCCGCGGACCACGTCCGCGGCGGTCACCGCACGGGGCGGGGTGGTGTTCCACATCATCCCGCTGCGCAGGGTGACGGTCTGCTTGAGGCCGTTGTCGCTGATCACCGGCATGCCGGTGGCCATGTCAGGGGCCGGCGTGGTGGTCTGGCCAGGGATGGCCGGCCAGGTGTAAAGCTGCCGCAGGTACAGCCGGAGTGCCTGGTAGTCCGTGGTGTAGTAGCCGATGTCGTAGTCGAGGTGGTCGACGTCGCTGACGCCGATCATGTTGAGCGTGCCGCCAGACTGTGGCGACCCGGTGCCCGGGTTGAGGCCCTGCCAGCCCGGCACGGCCTGCTGTGCACCTGATCCGGTGTTGCCGCTCCCCGACGTGCTGTTGCTGCTGCATGCGGCGATCGCCGTGACGCTGGCAACCGCGATGGCAAGACCCCCGACGATCCGTGTCCTGAACCCTGTCATCAGTCCTCCCTCCTCGCGCTGTACGCGCCATCGGTCCGCAGTCGGATCATCGTGTGTGTCGCCCTTCTTCTTCTTTCGCCACGCTGGATATGCCCGACCGCACGTCGTCCCGGGCGCCGGGTCTCGACGTCCGGGAGCCAGTCACAATCAGTCATCCCCAGCGCACCCAGGTCGAACAGGGAAGCCCGCCTGGTCAGCTACCGGTGGTTAGTTATGCCGAAGCGTAAGTTCCTCGTGCATCGATCTCTCGGCAAAAATGTCACAACTTGCCATCAATCCCGCGAGATCGGCGTCCGACCGATGCACGGCCAGCGTTGTGATATTTCCAGATATAAGACAATATGTCTAGATTAGGTCTCCCGGAAGACTCCTACCATCACGGACCCCATCAGCCTCAGAGGTTTCGTCGGCTACGTTCTAGGCCGCAGAATTTACCGCAAGAGGCGACTTGCACCCCAAGAAATGTATCAGCCGTGCTGACCGTGATGGTTCAGCCACGCCGTGTTCGCATGTCAAAGAGGTGAACACGAACAGTAATCACCAGAACTCTCCCGGCCGATTACACAGCGACACCACTACCCGCCGCGCGCGGCGTGCAGGTCAGGCTCCTACCGCATGCACACCGCCATCGACGTGCACGATCTCCCCGGTGGTGGCGGGGAACCAGTCGGACAGCAGCGCCACGCAGGCGCGCGCGGCCGGCTCCGGGTCCGTGATGTCCCAGCCCAGCGGCGCCCGCTCTCCCCACACGCTCTCGAACGTGCCGAAACCGGGAATCGACCTCGCCGCCATGGTCCGCAGCGGGCCGGCGGCCACCAGGTTCACCCGGACCCGCTTGCCGCCCAGGTCCCGGGCCAGGTATCTGGTGCACGACTCGAGACCGGCCTTGGCCACGCCCATCCAGTCGTAACCGGGCCACGCCACGCTCGCGTCGAAGTCCAGTCCCACGATCGACCCGCCGTCTTGCATCAGCGGCAGCGTGGCGACCGCCAGGGCCTTCAGCGAATAGGTGGAGACGTGCACCGCCTGCGCCACCGCGTCCCATCCGGCGGTGAGAAACTTTCCACCCAGCGCCTCCTCCGGGTTCGCGTACGCGATCGCGTGCAGCACCCCGTCGAGACCGGGTACATGCTCGCGGACACGATCGGCGAGCGAAGCCAGGTGGTCGTCGTTGGTGACGTCGAGTTCCAGCACCGGCGGCGGCTGCGGCAACCGCTTGGCAATCCGCTCGACCAGACCCATCCGCCCGAATCCGGTCAGCACCACGGTGGCGCCCTCGGACTGAGCGACCCGCGCCACATGGAAGGCGATCGACGCGTCCGTCAGCACGCCCGTAACCAGGATCTGCTTGCCGTCCAGTATCCCCATCAGCGGTCCTTCCGTGTTCCTTGACCCGGGCGAGGAAAACGTCCCCGGTCAGTGCCCCATGCCAAGACCACCGTCAACCGGAATGACCGCGCCGGTCATATAGGCCGCGGCGTCGCTGGCCAGGAAGCTGACCACCCCCGCTATCTCCTCGGCAGCGGCGAACCGGCCCAGCGGTACGGCGCCGATAATCTCCTTGCGCCGCTCCTGCGACAGGACCGCGGTCATGTCGCTTTCCACGAACCCCGGCGCGATCACGTTGGACGTGATGTTCCGTGAGCCGAGTTCCCTGGCCAGCGACCGGGCGAAGCCGACCAGCCCGGCCTTGGAGGCGGCGTAGTTGGCCTGGCCTCCAGACCCGTACAGTCCGACCACGGACGAAATGAAGATCAGCCGCCCGCGGCGCTGCCGCATCATGCCGCGCACCGCGCGCTTGGCTGTCCGGTACGCGCCCGCCAGGTTCGTGTCGAGCACGTAGCTGAAGTCGTCCTCGCTCATCAGCGCCAGCAGCTGATCCTTGGTCACTCCGGCGTTCGAGACCAGCACCTCGACCGGTCCCTGGGCCGTTTCCACCGCGCTGAACGCCTCGTCCACGCTGGTCGCGTCACGGACATCGCATGGCACGACGGCCAGCCCCTGGACCGGATCGCCGGAACGAGAGGTGACCGTCACGGCGTCGCCGTCCGCGGCCAGCCGCCGGGCGACGGCCAGGCCTATTCCCCGGTTTCCTCCGGTCACCAGCACCGATCGAGCCAAAACCGCTCCTTTATTTTTCTGGGGGGTATAAACCAACCCCCCAGACCCCCCGGCCATCCTGGGGTGCTCGCCGTTAGTTTCGCCCGGCCGGAAGGCCCCTGCGGGACCTTCGCGGCCGGACGATCGCGAAGCTCGCTTACGCTCGCCGCGATAGCCACCGTAGCCCTGTGGCCGCGAAGCTCGCTTGCGCTCGCCGCGATGCCACCGTATGCCTGTGGTGCTCGCGAAGCTCGCTTGCGCTCGCCGCGATGCCACCGTAGGCCTGCTGCACTGCCAAAGCTCGCCGCGATGCCACCGTAGGCCTGTGGCGCCGCCGCAGATACCACCGTAGACCTGTGGCGCTCGCCGTGGGTACCCGCGGTGGGCGTTCTGGCGATACAGCCAGTAGGTTTAGCTGTCGTGGATGATCCAGTATCCCGGATTGACTCCGAGTTCACGTCACTGCCGCTGCGCGAGCTCGCGGACGCGGCCCTGACCCAGGCCAAGGCGCTCGGCGCGCAGCACGCCGACTTCCGCCTGGAACGGATCAGGCAGCAGCAGCTCAAGCTGTCCGACACGAGCCTCCAGCGGCTGTTCGACGCCGACGACAGCGGCCTGGCGCTCCGGGTCATCGTGGACGGCACCTGGGGCTTCGCGTCCACCGTCGACCTCACCCCCGAGGCCGCGGCGAAGGCAGCCCGGCAGGCCGTCGAGGTAGCCAACGTGGCGGCCGCGGTGAACACCGAGCCGATCGAGCTCGCTCCCGAGCCCGGCTACGGCGACGTGACGTGGGTCTCCAGCTACGAGATCGACCCGCTGGAGGTGCCCGCCGCGGACAAGATCGCGCTGCTCACCGAGTGGAGCAGGCAGCTGCTCGCGCACAACGCGGTCAGCCACGTGGACGCCTCGCTGGATCAGGTGCGGGAGTGCAAGTTCTACTCCGACGGCTCGACCACCGCCATCCAGCAGCGGGTCCGGATCCATCCCTGGCTGACCGCCGTCGCCGTCACCGACGACGGCTTGTTCGACACCATGCGCACGCTGGCGCCGCCCGCCGGACGCGGCTATGAGTACCTGACCGGCGCCGGCTGGGACTTCGCGGCCGAGCTGGCTGAGCTGCCCGAGCTGCTCGTCGCCAAGCTGAGCGCCCCCTCGGTCAAGGCGGGCCGCTATGACCTGGTCATCGACCCGACCAACCTCTGGCTGACCATTCACGAGTCGATCGGCCACGCCACCGAGCTCGACCGCGCGCTGGGCTACGAGGCCGCGTATGCCGGCACCTCGTTCGCGACCCTGGACAAGCTGAACCAGCTCCAGTACGGCTCACCGGTCATGCACGTCACCGGCGACCGCACCGCCGAACACGGCCTGGCCACCATGGGATACGACGACGAAGGCGTGGCCGGCCAGTCCTGGGACCTGATCACCGACGGCGTGCTGACCGGCTATCAGCTCGACCGGCGGATGGCGCTGCTCAACGGGTTCGGACGCTCGAACGGCTGCGCGTTCGCCGACTCCCCCTCGCACATGCCGCTACAGCGGATGGCGAACGTGTCGCTGCACGCCGCCGCCGGCGGACCGTCAACCGCCGGCCTCATCGCCGGCGTCCAGGACGGCATCTACATCGCGGGCGACAAGAGCTGGTCGATCGACATGCAGCGGTACAACTTCCAGTTCACCGGCCAGCGCTTCTTCAAGATCACCAATGGCCGGCTGGACGGGCAGCTCCGCGACGTGGCCTACCAGGCCACCACGACCGATTTCTGGAACTCGGTGGAAGCCCTCGGCGGACCGCAGACCTATCTGCTCGGCGGCGCGTTCAACTGCGGAAAAGGCCAGCCGGGCCAGATCGCTCCGGTGAGCCACGGCTGCCCCGCCGTCCTGCTGCGCGGAATCCGGATACTCAACACCGCGGAGGAGGGGGCCGCATGACCCCGCAGGAGACCGTAGAGCGCGCCCTGGCCGCATCCGGCAGCGACGACTGCGTCGCGATCGCCGATGAAAAATCCACCGCGAACCTGCGCTGGGCCGGTAACACGCTGACCACCAACGGGGTCTCGTCCTCCCGCCAGCTCACCGTGATCGCGGTCGCCCGGCGCGCGGACGGGGTCAGGGTCGGCGTGGTATCCCGGGCGGGCGTGCGCGACGACCAGATCGACGACGTGGTGCGGGCCGCGGAGGACGCCGCCGCCGGGGCGCCGCCAGCCGAGGACGCGGCGGAGATTCCCGGGGCGGATAACCACCGCCCGTTCGTGGGAAATTGGGATTCACCTTCGGGAGCCACCGACATCAGCGTGCTCCGGGACTTCGCCACCGCCCTCGGCGAGATCATGCGCGGCGCCCAGACCAGCGGCCGGAAGCTGTACGGGTTCGCCGAACACCAGCTGACCAGCACGTTCCTGGGCACGTCGGCGGGCCTGCGGGCGCGCCACGACCAGCCGGCCGGACGGGTCGAGCTGAACGCGAAATCCGCTGACCTCGCGCGGTCCGCGTGGACCGGCGCCGCCACCAGGGACTTCGCCGACGTGGACATCGCGGCGCTCGACGCCGGTCTCGCCGAGCGCCTGGACTGGGCCAAGCGGACCGTGTCGCTGGAGCCGGGGCGATACGAGACCCTGCTGCCGCCCACCGCAGTGGCGGACCTGCTCATCTACCTGTACTGGTCGGCGGGCGCCAAGGAAACCGCCGAGGGGCGGACCGTGTTCAGCAAGCCGGGCGGCGGGACGCGGATCGGCGAGCGGCTCTCCCCGCTGCCCGTGACGCTGGCCAGCGACCCGGCGGCGCCCGGGCTCGGCTGCGCGCCGTTCGTGATCGCGCACGCCTCCGGCGACGACCTGTCGGTGTTCGATAACGGGTTGCCGCTCAGCCGGACGGAGTGGATCCGCGCCGGTGAGCTGTCCGCGCTGCCTTCGTCGCGTTACTCGGCCAGGCTGGCCGGCCTGCCGGCGATGACGCCGGAGATCGACAACCTGACGTTCTCGGCGGCGGAGAGTGCGGGGACGCTGGAGTCGATGATCGCGTCGACGCGGCGCGGGCTGCTCGTGACCTGCCTGTGGTACATCCGCGAGGTCGATCCGCAGACCCTGCTGCTCACCGGGCTCACCCGGGACGGCGTCTACCTGGTGGAAAACGGCGAAGTGACCGGCGCCGTGAACAACTTCAGGTTCAACGAGTCGCCGGTCGGCATGCTCGGGCGGCTGGGCGAGGTCGGGGCCACGGGACCGACGCTCCCGCGCGAATGGGGCGATTACTTCACCCGCGCGGCGATGCCGCCGATCCGCGTGGACGGGTTCAACATGTCCTCGGTGAGCCAGGCGAGCTGAGATCTTGGTTCGCGGGCGTACCGTGGAATTGTGAGGATCGGATCTCGTCACCAGGGACGAACGCAGGTGCACCTGGTGACCCAGGCGCGGCGGCCGATGTCGGAAGACATCTCGTATCGGCAGCGCCGCTACCTGCTGATGATGGGCATTCGCGCGGTATGTTTCGGCTGCGCGGTGCTCATGTTCGTCAACCACCTGGGCTGGCTGGCCATCTTCCCCGTGGTACTGGCCATCTTCATCCCGTATTTCGCCGTTGTGTTCGCTAACGGCGGACGGGAGCCCGACAACGTCCGGGGTTTCATCGAGCATCGCTGGAACCCTCCTGCGCGGCGCGGCGAAATGAATGGCCACGGCGGCGGCCGGGCGGACCATGATCACCGAGGTCACGACACGCCGTAGAAGTCGCCTGCTCAGAGCATTCCTGAGACCCGGTTGTAATTGGGTCTTGACACATTGGGGGGAGTTTCCGTGTAGCATTTGTATCGGTGCTCTGGTCCCCCGTCGGAGCGCCACTGCCGGCGTTCCGGGCCCCCGTCGGAACGCCGATGATCGCGACGCCGGGTGGTTTGCCCCCGTAGCCACCCGGCGTCGCCCTATGCTCAGGCGCCTTCGGCGCCTTTCGCCGGGGGCTCGCAGTGTTTTTCCGGGGGGACGACCCCCCGGAACCCCCCGCCTGGCGCACTGTTGGGCTGTTGTGCTGTTCGTTGGCCTACTTCTCTTCGCGTCGGGGGCTCGGCCCCGTATGGACGAACGGCTGTGGTGCTTGGGCCAAGATCGTTTGACGGTTTTGGTTGCTATGGCGACCAGAAAGTCAAAGGATCTTGGCGGCGGCGCGTGAAGGGCGCACGCTTCTTGCTGTTATCATGACCTACTCGGTGCGGTGGAACTCGGCTATCGCTACGAAGAGCATGCCTAGGCCCATGGCGGCGACTATGGCCAGGGACAGGCCCAGGGGGACCACCCAGCCGTTCCAGGTGACGCCGGGGCTCAGCTCGGCTATGGCCGCTGACCGGATCGGGAGGTGGTCGAAAACCGCGTGACGCATGGGGTCAACGATGTAGGTGAGGGGATCGAGGCGAGTCAGCACGGTCAGCCACGAAGGCAGCCCGCTCAGCGGATACAGCGCCCCGGACAGGAAGAACAGTGGCATCACGAACATCTGTGTCAACGCCATGAACGCCTGTATCTGCTTTATCCGCGCCGCCATCATCACGCCGAACGCGGTCAGCGTGAACGACAGCAACAGCAGTTCGCCGACCAGGGTCAGCAACAGCACCGGGTTGTACGGCACATGCGCCACGCCCGCCAGGCACAGGAAGATGATGCCCTGGAACGTCGCCACCGTCGCGCCGCCCAAGGCCTTGCCGACCACGATGGCCCAGCGGTGCACCGGCGCGACCAGCATCTCGCGCAGGAAGCCGAACTCGCGGTCCCACACGATCGAGGCGGCCGAGAAGATCGCGGTGAACAACACCGACATGGCCAGCACGCCCGGGTAGATGAACGTCCTGAAGTCGATCCCGCTCGGCAGTCCGCGCGAAGCCAGCCGGGACAAGCCGGTGCCGAGCACGAACAGGAACAGCACGGGCTGCACCAGGGACGTGATGGCGCGGAGCCGGTCCGACCGGAACCTGATCAGCTCCCGCCGCCACACGATGCTCACCGCGCGCAGGTCATGTCGCAGGCTCTGTTCCGGCACGGCGACCCGGATCGCCGCGGTGAGCGCGCTTTCCTCGGTCACCTGCCGTGTCGTCACCGTCATCGCGAGACCTACCTCCTGCCGAACCGCGCCGCGACCCTGCGGTTGCGGTCGCCGATGGTGGCTTCCGCGTCGCGGATCGTCTTTCCGGTATAGGACATGAAAACGTCGTCGAGCGAGGGCCGCGACACGCTCACCGAGCGGATGGCCAGCGGCAGTTCGGCGAACAGCCGCGGTACGAACTGCTCGCCGGACGCCACCGAGAACGTCACCAGGCCCTCGTGCATCGCCGCGTCCAGATCGAACCGCTCGCCCAGCGCCTTGATGGCCGCCTCGTCGTCCGCGGTGCTGATCTGCACGCGATCCTTGCCGATGGAGGCTTTCAGCGCCTCGGGTGTGTCGATCGCGACGATCTTGCCATGGTCGATGATGGCGATCCGGTCGCAGTTCTCCGCCTCGTCCATGTAGTGCGTGGTGAGGAAGATCGTGATGTCTTCGCCTTGCTTGAGCTCGTTGATGTAGTCCCAGATCGATACCCGGGTTTGCGGGTCCAGACCCACCGTCGGCTCGTCGAGGAACAGCACTCGCGGCGCGTGCAGCAGACCGCGGGCGATCTCCAGCCGGCGCTGCATGCCGCCGGAGTAGGTGGCCACCACGCTGTCCTTGCGGTCCCACAGCCCGACCATCTCGAGCACCTGCTTGAGCCGGGGGGCGAAGGCCTGCTTCGGCACGCCGTACAGGTCCGCGTGGAAGCGCAGGTTCTGCTCCCCGGTGAGGTAACTGTCCAGCGTCGTGTCCTGGAACACCAGGCCGATGTTGCGGCGCACCGTGTCCCGCTCGGTCACCACGTCGTGCCCTGCCACCCTGGCGGTCCCCGAGGTGGGATCCGCCAGGGTGCACAGGATCTTGATCGTGGTGGACTTGCCCGCGCCGTTGGGTCCGAGAAAGCCGAACGTCTCGCCGGCCGCTACCTCGAAATCGATGCCGCGGACGGCCTCGATCTCGCCGTACTTCTTGGTCAGGTTGCTTACCGAGATGGCTTCGCGGGCCTCCGGCTCACTCACGCTCGGCTGTCCTCCGGTGTGTCCTCGTCGTCGGAGGCGAGGATACGGTAGAGCGCGCGGCGCGTGTCGGCCAGGATCTTCCCGGCCTGTGCCACCTGCGCCGCCGAACCCGCCTGCGCGACCTGCGAGACGGCGACGAACACCTGCTTCACGGTGTCCCGCAGCTGGAATTCGGCGTCGTCCACGCTGCCGGTGACGGCGTCCCACGACGAGCGCAGCTCGTCCGCGTGCGCTTCGACGTACGCGCGGCCCGCGTCGGTCAGCGTGTACATCCGCCGCCGGTCGTCCCCGGCCTCCGCGCTGACCAGGCCCTCGTCCTCGAGCTGCTGCAAGGCCGGGTACACCGACCCCGCGCTCGGCCGCCACACGCCCTCGGTGCGCGCGCCGATCTCCTGGATGATCTGGTAGCCGTTCCACGGCTGCCCCTCGGCCAGCAGGTCGAGGATCGCGGCCCGGACGTCACCGCGCCGGACCTTCGGCCCGCGCGCGAACCTGGGCCCGCCCGGTCCGAATGGCCCTGGCCCGAACGGTCCGGGCGGCCCGAACGATCCCGGCCCGCCGAACCAGCCGCCGCGACCGCCTCGTGCGCGTCCGCGCCATTCGCCACGGCCCTCGCCGCGTCCCTCGCCACGGCCCCGGCCGTATCCCCGTTCCCGGTGCGGGCCTCGCTGGCCCCATGCTTCTTCGTGCATTGTGATACTCCTTGTATCTCTCTAGATCGCTTACCGATCTTTGTCGTTAGTTCAACGATATATCGGCAACGATCGGGCGGCAAGCCCATATTCCCGAACGGCCTGTGGTACCCCGTCTGTTAAGTCATCTCGCCAGCCCCTATTGCCCCGGTGCGGCGCTCCTTACCACCACGCCGCCCTCATCCCACGCCGATATGGCCTGCCTGCGACTTGGCCAGCGGCACCGATGGCACCATCGGGCACGCTCTAATAGCGCTACTGATCGGTTTGAGCGACACCGATGGCACCATCGGCATGCTGCTCACTCTGGAGGAGCCGCACCCATGTGACATTCAAGGGGTTGACCGGCTCACCCCGCGGGCGCCGTGCACCCGGGAACGCGCGCCGATCTTCTCGGTCAGTCGAACTGGGAAATGCTCCGCCGGGTACGGGCCGCCGGTCTGGGCACGCGGCGGTGCGGGAGGACCGCAGCGAGGGCCAGGGGCGGGGTGGGAGATGTCTAGGCGCGGACGGGAAGGGTGTATTCGCGGCGGATGCTGTTGCCCAGCCGGGAAATGTCGGCGCCGTAAATGTGCATCGAAACGGCCACCCCGTCGCCGGTGTTGCGGACGCGGTGTATATCGCCGGGCGGAGCGAAGCCGCAGACGGTCGTGGGAGAATTCTCGTTGCGGGTAACCCGCCGCAGCGCCTGACCGTCCGCCGTCAGGGTGAAGATCTCCTCGTATTCGGTTCCCTGGAGGACGGCGGTCACGCACCAGGCGACGTGGTCGTGCACGGGGGTCTGCTGACCGGGCAGCCAGACCATGGCCGCCACCGAGAACGAGCCGTCCGGCTCGGCGTGCAGAAGGTGGCTCTGGTAACAGGCCGGGTCGCCCCGGCGGAGCGCGGCGGGCAGCAGTGCGCCGGGCTCGGGGAGACGGCCCCGCAGCGCGGCCGCCACCCGGTCGGCGGTCCGCTGCCAGTCGAGGCCGTGACGGACTTCAGCGCGCACCATCCGCAGCAGGCCGGCCGGACACGTCCCCGAGGGGATGCCCGCGGCCGGCCTGGCAGCCGGTGCGAGCCGGGCTTGGCTGGTCACTGGCATGTGTCCAGGCTAACCAGAGCCCATGTATCGGCACCAATGCCAATGGGTTCGACAACCGATAGACAACGTTTATCGATGGCGCACCCGCGGCTGCGCCCGCCTAAGCCGACCGTCTCCGTCAGACGCTCAGCTCCGCCCGCGATCCGGCTCACCGGCCGGGCTGAGCACCAGGAACTGCCGGATGCCGAGCATGCGGAAGGCGCCACGGAACACCGGGTTGAACGCGGTACGTACCAGCGGCCTGGCCTGCGCGGGATCCTGGAACTCCGGCCGGGTGAGCTGGTGGTCGCGGCCGTTCAGCCGAACCTGACAGCCTCCCGCGGCCCGGACGTTGCGGACCCAGTCCGACGTGTTGCCGAAGGTGAGCGGGATGATCATGACATCACCGGCCAGGTGGGCGCCGACCGGCGTCGTGTACGTCTTCCCGGACCGCCGGCCGGTGTGCCTGAGCATGGCCGCCCCGCCGAAATGCCGTCTGCCCGCGATCAGGACCATGACCGGGTTCAGCGCCTTCGTCATGGGCCGCATGATGGTCCGTACCAGCCAGGACGGCGGAACGGGTGCCAGCACGCTGAGGTTAGTTGTCTCCATGTCTGACTCCTTCGAGTTGGGCACGCAGCAGGCCGAGCCTGCGCGGATCCCCGAGGACCTGGACGGAGCTGATCCGGTCGCGATCCACGGTGAAGACGATGACGCCATCGAGCCGCCGCCCGGTGAACGCGAGGACGGCGGGCTGCCCGTTGACGGGCTGGATGAGCTGCTGTCCGTCCTGTGTGCCGTCCATGGGAATGCCCTCCTGATCTCAAGGACGACACGCCGGGCGGGAAAGTGACCGGCGCCAGGTTGTCACTTTTCCGGCGGCTCAGCCGTCCTTGCCGGTATGGAACTCGCGCAATGCCGTATCGTCACCGACGATGTCGGACCGACGTCGGCCCGGCCGGTATCTCCATCTTCCGTGACCCGGAGGGTCACCTGGTCAACGTCTTCAGTCACTGACCCCCGAGTAGGCGACGACTCCCCGGCGGACGGCGTCCATGGCCGTCCGGGCGGTGTCTGCGAGGCCTGGGCCTCCGGCCGCTGTGCTGGATTGGCCTGGGCCTCCGGCCGAGGCGGCGGCGATCTGGTCCAGGAGGTCGATCAGCTGCTTGACGGCGCGCACGAAGTCACCGGGCGTCAGATCGGGCGTCTCATTGAGGACGGCTTCCAGCTTGGCGCCGCGGGCCCACCGGTAAGCGGCCCAGACGAAGCCGAGGTCAGGCTCGCGCAGGAATGACAGGTTGTTGTCCTTCTCGAGCTGGTCGAGTTCTCCCCAGGTGCGGGCCATCGCGGTGAGCACGCCGGGTACCGTGCCCTTCGGCAGCCGGGGCGGCTGGGCGTCGTCGGCCTGCCGGGACTCGAAGGTCAGCGTGCTCACGCAGGCGGCCAGCTCCGCGGGGCTCAGGCCCTCCCACAGGCCGCGGCGCAGGCATTCCGCGGCCAGCAGGTCGAGCTCGTTGTACAGCCCGCCGAGCCGCTTGCCGTCGGGGGTGACCGTGTCGCCGGACAGGTAACCCAGTCGCTCCAGCACCGTGCAGACCCGGTCGAAGGTGCGCGCGATCACGTGCGATCGGCCGGCGACCCGTTGTTCAAGCGTCCCGGCCTCCCGGGCCAGCCGCAGGTACCGCTCGGCGTACCGGGCATGTAGCTCGCGGTCCGGGCAGTCGTGGCACGGATGCCGCCGCATCCGCCGGCGCAGCTCGGCCAGTTCGCGCCCGGCGTCGCCCGAACCGCCCTGATCCCAGTCGGCCGCCCGCGGCGGTTTGCCGATGTCCCGCCCGGCCAGCCGGTTGCGCACGGTCGAGGCGAGATCCCGGCGGTGCTGCGGCGACCGCGGGCTGAACGATCCGGGGATCCGGATCCGGTCGATGACCTCGGCGGG
>JAFARZ010000297.1 GCA_019245115.1 Streptosporangiaceae bacterium
CTGCCGCCCGGTCGAGGCCGATGAGCTCCGCACTCGTGCGCTGCTCGTCCACGAACGCGTCGAGATCCGCGGCGGAGAACGGCAGCCGGCCGCGCCGGGCTATGTCGGCGCAGGAGGCGACCTCACCGCAATGCACCCACAGCAGCAATTCTGGGTCGTCCACCCGGTACCGCGTGCCGTCGGGGTCGGTTCCCGTGAGCGACTCGTGAATCTTGCGCACGCGACGTCCGGCCCGTTCGGCCTCGGCAAGCGTCCCGAAGGTGCGCGTCTCGATGAACATCCTGGTCCGCCTCAGCCTGGCCCAGGCATCCACTGGCTCGGTGATGGTGGCGGCGTTCTGCAACGTGCCGCGTATCACCCGCGGATGCAGCGCCTGCAGGTACAGTGCGCGGACAACCGCCACCCACATCACCCGGTTGTTCATGACACGCCAGGTCACCGACCCGGGGCCGAACAAGCCGCCGTCTTCCCTGGCGGGATCAAATGGACTCGTATACGTATACGGTGTGTAGGGCATCGTCTCCCCCGGCGTCACTCGGCGTAGTCCACGATCACGCTCCTGGTTCGAGGACTTGTGGATATGGTCGCACCGCTAGCCTGAACTCGTGACTGTGGGCAATTCCGGCCGCGCGGCAGCGCTTCAGCAGCCGCTGTGGCCTGACCGAGGTCGTCTCGAGACCGTGGTACGCAGCCTGGAAGGGCTGCCGCCGCTGGTGCTCGCCGCGGAATGCGATCAGCTCAAGGAGCGGCTGGCCTCGGTGGCGCGCGGTGCGGCCTTCCTGCTCCACGGCGGCGACTGCGCGGAGACATTCGCCGACACGACGGCCGACAGCATCCGGGGTAAGTTCAGGACGCTGCTGCAGATGGCCGTCGTGCTCACCTACGCGGCCAGCGTGCCGGTGGTGAAGGTCGGCCGGATGGCAGGCCAGTTCGGCAAACCACGGTCGGCGTCGACGGAGGTCAGGGACGGCGTCGAACTTCCCGTCTACCGGGGTGATGCGGTTAACGGGATCGAGTTCACCCCCGCGGACAGGACGCCCGACCCGCGCCGCCTGCTCGAGGCGTATCACTACTCGTCGGCCACGCTGAACCAGTGCCGGGCCCTCGCCAGCGGCGGCTACGCCGACCTCCGCCAGGTGCATGCCTGGAACCAGGACTTCGTCGCCGGCAGCCCGGCCGGGCAGCGCTACGAGCAGCTGGCGGACGAGATTGACCGGGCGATCGCGTTCATGCACGCGTGCGGGGCTGATCCCGAAGAGACCCGCGCGGTGGAGTTCTACTCCAGCCACGAGGCCCTGCTCCTTGATTACGAGCAGGCGCTGACCCGAACCGACCCGCGGACCCGGCGTGCCTATGACCTATCGGCTCACCTGCTGTGGATCGGGGAGCGCACCCGTGCCACCGGCGGCGCCCATGTCGAGTTCGCGCGCCGGATCCGCAATCCGGTAGCAGTCAAGATCGGCCCGGCGGCCAGCGTGCAGGACGTGCTTGCGCTGATCGGCGCCCTCGACCCGGACCGCGAGCCCGGCCGGCTCACCCTGATCTCCCGGATGGGCGCAGGCCGGGTGCGCCAGGCCCTGCCTCCGCTGGTCGAGGCGGTGGCGGCCAGCGGGGCCGTCGTGGTCTGGGTGTGCGACCCGATGCACGGCAACACGGTCGAAGCGGCGAGCGGCCATAAGACGAGGTACTTCAATGATGTGCTGGACGAGGTCGCCGGCTTCTTCGAGGTCCACCGCGCGCTCGGCACTCACCCCGGTGGCATCCATATCGAGTTCACCGGCGACGACGTCACCGAGTGCATAGGTGGCGGGCACTACATCGCCGAGAGCGACCTGCGCCAGCGCTACGAGACGGCGTGTGATCCCAGACTCAACCGCAGCCAGTCCCTGGATCTGGCATTCCGTGTCGCCGGGATGTATCGCCACCGCTTCAGCGGTGAGCGCGACGCATAGGGCTCCGGCCGCGATACGGCTCACGCCTCTTTACCGGGATCCGTCCGATGGCTTACGGTTGCCTCGATCTCGACCGGGAGGGGTTGGACGTGAGCGAACTGTGGCGCAAGGGCGCGGTCGAACTGGCAGCGATGATCCGTGACCGCGAGGTCAGCAGCCGTGAGGTTGTCCAGGCGCACCTGGACCGGGTCGAGGCGATCAACCCTCACCTCAACGCCATCGTCCGCCTGCTGCCGGACCAGGCTCTCGCGGCCGCCGACGCGGCCGACCGGGCGGTG
>JAFARZ010000144.1 GCA_019245115.1 Streptosporangiaceae bacterium
GCTGAAAGCATCTAAGCGGGAAGCTCGCCTCAAGATGAGGTCTCCCTCTGGGTTAACCAGGTAAGGCCCCCAGCTAGACGACTGGGTTGATAGGCCGGAGGTGGAAGCACGGCAACGTGTGCAGCTGACCGGTACTAATAGGCCGAGTGGCTTGGCTTCTACAGTTGATATTTGCGTCCACTATGCGGTTCCTGAGATACGGTCGGAGCTCGCTCTGTTAGCTAGCTGAGGCTTAGCTGGCTGAGTGAGCCTTGACATCTCAATAGAGTTTCGGCGGTCATAGCGAAGGGGAAACGCCCGGTCCCATTCCGAACCCGGAAGCTAAGCCCTTCTGCGCCGATGGTACTGCGAGGGGGACCTCGTGGGAGAGTAGGTCGCCGCCGGACAAGTCTGGGGTTCCAGGGGTCATCCCCTGGGCCAGCACTGTAGAGGGTCGCTCCCGTATGGTCGAGCGACCCTCTTTTGTGTTGTCTAGGCTGGTGCTGGAGGATGAGGAGCTATGGCGGACGGACGCGGAGGACAGGCTGGGGGAGCCAGCCGTGGTTCGGGCGCCGGTTCTGGATCTGGCCGGTCCGGGCGTCCCGGTCGGCCTAGTAGGCCTGGTCGTCCAGTCGGCACGGGCCGTTCCGGTAGTTCCGGCCGTTCCGGTGGCTCTGACCGAGGTTCCGGCCGCGCGGGTGGCTCGGGCCGCTCAGGCGGCGCGCCCTCGGATAGGAACCGCTCGGGAGATAGGGGCTGGTCGGGCGACAAGAGCCGTTCGGGCGGCGCTCCTTCAGGTTCTCGCTCAGGTTCTCGGTCAGGCTCGGGGTCCCGCTCAGGCTCAGGATCTCGCTCGGAGTCGGGTTCCGGTTCTCGGTTCGGTGGCGGTGAGCAGCGGCGCGATCGGCCGGCCGTGGCTCGCTCTGGCCGGCCGCAGGGCCCTCGGTTGCGGACTCCGGAGGACGACAGCGCGCCATCGGCTTCTCGTGAGAGGCACGCTCGCGATCAGCGGAAGCCCAGGGGCGATGCGCCCGCTCGCCGCACGCCGACCGAGCCCTCTGATCGCCGCACGCCATCCGGACCCCGCACCAGTGCGCCTCGTACATCCGCTTCCCGTGCTTCTTCTGGTTCTCGCACATCCGCTCCCCGGACGCCTGCTCGCGCAGACAGGCCCCGTACGGACAGAACTCGCACGGACAGGCCCCGTATGGACAGGCCCCGTACGGATGCGCCTCGCTCGGCCGCGGCGGCGCGTCCATGGCGGTCTGTGCCGCCCATTCCCGCGAGCATCACCCCGGACCAGCTGGACCCTCAGGCCCGCGCTCAGCTGAACAGCCTGCCCAACGACCTCGCCGACACCGTGGCCCGCTATCTGGTGGCGGCGAGCATGGCTGACGACGCGCAGCGTGGCTACGTCTACGCGGCAGAGGCCCGAAGGCTGGCCGCCCGGGTCGGGATCGTCCGGGAAGTGTCCGGGATCGCCGCGTACCGGACCGAACGGTGGGCTGAAGCGCTGTCGGAGCTACGCGCGGCCCGGCGGCTGACCGGCAGCGATGAGTACCTGCCCGTCATGGCCGACAGCGAACGGGCCCTCGGCCGCCTGGACCGGGCCCTGGCGCTCATCCGCGAGGCGGATCCGGCCCGGCTCGACCGTGCGACGCAGATCGAGCTGCGCATCGTCGAATCCGGTGTCCGCCGGGATCAAGGCCTCGCCGACGCCGCGGTCCTGGTCTTGCAGGTACCGGAGCTGACCAGCGCACGGCCGCGGCCATGGTCGGCCCGGCTGTTCTACGCCTATGCCGACGCGCTGCTCGCCGCCGGACGCGAGGAGGAGGCCAGAGATGCCTTTGCCCGCGCTGCCGCCGCTGACCCGCAGGGCGAAACCGACGCCGCCGAGCGCCTCGACGAATTGGACGGCATCGAGTTCGAAGACCTCGCCGACCTGGTTGATCTCGAAGACTCAGCCGAGCCAGGAGAAGATCCGGCCGGGCTAGGGGAAGATCCGGCCGAATTCCGCGAGGACCGCTAGGCCCCAGTCGTCGGCTGCGAAGCCTTGTCGAGCCACCGCACGATGCCCTCCACGTTGGCCGCCGCACCGCTTATCCGGTCGAACTTCGCGGCGACTCCGGGATCGGCATCCGCGTCGAACGCGCGGTAGCGCTTGCGGGTCCGTTCCTCCACCATGGCGACGGCGTGGTCCAGGTCCAGGCCGGCTTCTCGAGCCTCCCGGGTGTGCTCCACCCACACCCGGATCTCCTCCGCGGACCGCTCGAGGGTCTCGGTGACGGCTTCGACCGGGCCGTAGTGGCTGAACAGGAGGCGGGTCGGCCGCAGGCCTTCGAACGTCCGCAGCGAGGCAAGGGCGATCTCGAGGTCGAAGTCGGGCGGCGGCGTCGCGGGCCGCAGGTCACCGGTGTCCGGGATGTACACCCCGGCCGCGTCGCCGACGTAGAGATCACCGCTCAACGAATCGATCAGCCCGACGTGGTGCTTGGCGTGACCGGGGGAGTAGCGGCTGTCCAGCCGCCGGCCACCGCCGAGGTCGACGGATCCGACGTCGTCCAGCGCCCTGATCCGGTCGGCCGGCACGGGAGCCAGCGCACCGAACAGCCGGTCCAGGGCCGTGCCGTAGACCTGCCGCGCGCTGGCCATCAGACGCGAGGGGTCCGCGAGGTGCCGCGCCCCGCGCTGGTGGACGACGATCTCCGCGCTGGGATACATCGCCGCGACGTCGCCGGCCCCGCCCGCATGGTCGAGGTGGATGTGGGTGACCACGACGGTGGCCAGGTCGCTCGCGTTCACGCCAAGCGCGGTCAGCGCGTCCCGGACCACCGGCGCCGATGGCGCGGTCCCGGTTTCCACCAGGCACGGTTTGTCGCCACGGATGAGGTATCCGGCCGTGATCCCCGGATACCCCGCCATCCGGGTGTCGATCTGGAAGACGTCGTGCCCGAGGTCGGTGATGTCGGGTGCGGTCTGCGGCTCCATCAGCCCATTGTCCACCGACGCTCGGCCGTCCGGGGGTTCCGGGCTCCCGGACGGCCGAGTGGCATAGCAGCCCCAGGCGTCAGGCGTCGCGGGTGCGGAACAGCGAACCGGCGATGACCAGCAGTACCGCCACGTACACCCCGAACACCAGCATCTCGCCCCAGGCTGAGAACAGGTAATGTGAGTCGGACGATGGCACGGTGGTCGACACCGCCATGCCTACCTGCGAAGGCAGCCACCGCTCCAGCCCGTGATACCACGAAGTCGGCAGCACGTGCGCCAGGATCGGCAGCACGAACAGGATTCCGATCACGGTCGTGATCGCCCCCGCCGTGTGCCGCAGCAGAGCGCCCACGGCGAACGCGAACAGCCCGCAGAGTGTGACGTACAACGCGCTGCCGACCACCGCCCGCAGCACTCCCGGCCCGGACAGCGTCGCCTGATGGTGCGTGCTGGTAAGGATCGCCTGACCGAGGAAGAACGTGATGAAGCTCGCCACCAGCGTGACCGTCAGCGCGACCGCGGCGAGCACCAGCGCCTTGGCCGCGTACACGACCGGACGCCGGGGCATCGCCCATAGCGACGTGCGGATCATCCCCGTGGAGTACTCGGAGGTGAACGTCATTGCTCCGAGCACGACGATGACGAGCTGGCCGAGGAAGAACAGCCCCGCCAGGCTGGTCTGAGTGGCATCGAAGGTCGCCTGGTCGCCCGGTGACATCTGATTCCAGTGCGCCGCGGTCGCCGCGGTGATCGCCCCGCCCAGGCCGATGCTGACCGCCAGCAGCGCCAGCAGCGTCCAGTACGTCGACCGGACAGAGCGGATCTTGGTCCACTCGGAAACCAGCGCGCCGCTGAGCCCGGACCGGCCGGCCGCCGGAGGCAAGGACGTGGTGATGGCTGCCATCTCAGTTCCTCCCCGTCGCGGCGGGCACCGCCGCGTGGTACTCGACGCTGTCACCGGTGAGTTCCATGAACGCCGCCTCCAGTGAGGCGCGAACCACGGTCAGCTCGTGCAGCCGTACCCCGGTGTCGAAGGCGATGTCCCCGATGTGCTGAGCGTTCAGCCCTTGGACGATCAGCTCCCCGTAGGAGCCGCCGTTGGCGGCGGTCCCGCCCGCGGTGGCCACCGCCTTGGCCAGCAGTTCCGGCTGGGGTGTCCGCACCCGCACCGACTGGCCCGAGCTGCGGGCGATGAACTCCTCCATGGTGCAGTCGGCCAGCAGTTGCCCGCGCCCGATCACGATCAGATGATCGGCTGTGTTCTCCATTTCCGACATCAGATGGCTGGATACGAACACGGTCCGCCCCTCGGCCGCGAGAGCCTTCATAAAGTTGCGGATCCACAGGATGCCCTCTGGGTCGAGCCCGTTGACCGGCTCGTCGAACATCAGCACCTTCGGGTCGCCGAGCAAAGTGGCGGCGATGCCGAGCCGCTGGCCCATGCCAAGTGAGAAGCCTTTGGAGCGCTTGCGAGCCACGTCGGTCAGGCCGACCAGCTCGAGCACCTCGGTTACGCGGCGCCGCCCGATCCCGTTGGTCTGCGCCAGGCAGAGCAGGTGATTGTATGCCGAGCGCCCTCCGTGCACCGCCTTGGCGTCAAGCAGGGCGCCTACTTCGCGCATCGGGTTCGCCAGGTCCATATACCGCTTGCCGTCGATGGTCACCGCGCCCGAGTTCGGCGAGTCGAGTCCGAGAATCAGCCGCATCGTGGTGGTCTTACCAGCCCCGTTCGGGCCGAGGAATCCGGTCACCCGGCCCGGAGCAACGCTGAACGACAGGTCGTTGACGGCTACCTTGTCGCCGTAGCGTTTAGTGAGCCCCCGTGCCTCGATCATTTATCAAATTCCTCTCTGAGCACACGTCTCGTAGGTAATCGCACCCCAGTCTGCCCCGTGACAGAACCCCGCGCGTCGCCCGGGATGATGATTCCCTGTCAGCCGGCAGGCTGATCCACCGATCCACCGCGGATGTGAAGGCTGACCGCGAAACCGCCGCTGGCCCGGATCTGGTGCACCTGCCCCTGCCCGTGCACCCGCATCGGCCCCGGCCGCAGCATCGTGGTGACCGCGCCGCCGTCCGCGACCGACTCCTCGGTGACCGCCCCCGCCACCACCGTCATCAGCTCGCAGTCGCAATAGATCCCCGGATCGTCCGGGGCCAGCACCACAACCCAGGACCCCGGAAATTCAAGGTCGATTTTCGACGAACGTCCTCGGCTGAACCTCACGGCGCCCCACCATCGCTCCGGGTGGCTGGCGATCAGCTTCAGTTCGCCCGCCAGCGCACCGATGGTCGGCCGCGCGGCGGCACCGGTTGCCGCGCCCGCGCCCGTGCCCGCCAAGCCCGGCTGCGCGGGCACCCGCTGAGCAAGAAGCGCGATCTCTGGTGCGACGGACATATCGACGTCCACAACAAAACCCTTCGTGAGGCCGGTTACAACGAACGGAAGGCGTTGTTACCGACAACACGAGGAACAGCACGCGCACCTCATAAGCCCCGCGGCAACCTCAACCGCGGGCCCATGGAAAGCGCGTTCTGGCACCCGCCTAGTATACATACCCCCACCCCACCCCACATCTGCGAACTTGCCCACCCCACCCTCGCCCCTGATCTAGTGCCGCAACCGTTACGTTTGCCCCGGCCCCGCCTCCTATACCCGGTGCAGGGCCAGCCGGAGGCGTGCCTTCTCTTTTAGGTCAGTTTCCTGAGCCGAAAATATTTTCGCCTCAGGAAATCGCAGTCACCCACATGGCACCGCGCCGCCCCCCGCCCGCACCGCCGTCCGCGTTCGCGTCCGCCCCGTCTGCGCCCCGTCCCCGCCGGTTCCGCGCCCCCCGTCCACCCGCGCCGTCCCCGGCGTCCTGCGTCTCGTCCCGGCAACCCGTCCGCACCGGTTCAGCCCTGGTGTCCGCGCCCCCCGTCCACCCGCGCCGTCCCCGGCGTCCTGCGTCACGTCCCGCAACCCGTCCACCGGTTCCGCCCTGGTGTCCGCGACCCGGCCGCGCCGGTTCCGTGCTCGTGTCCGCGCCGGTTCCGTGCTGGCGTCCGACCCCTACCGCACATCCCCCTGCCCGACATTTCGGTATGTGTACCATTTGAGGCTGGGCGCTCAACGTATCGATCGCGCAATTGGACCGCCCGTTCGGTCTGGCCGTCAAAGATCGCGGGCCGTTATCCCTCAAAACGTGAGCATTCCGGAATGACGTATATTTGTGGCATATCGACCAATGTCGCCTCCGCTAAACGCCGCGCCGACCTGGCGCGCTGTGCGTATTACCGCATAACGGACACGGGAGTCGCCACTTGCCGGAAGTTTAGAGCCCCGTGGAAGAAAAGGTGCCGGGAACCGGCGCCCAATCCTCCGCGAAGCCCCTTTCTTCCACGTCGTCCACCGCAGTCGGCATCTACATATCGGTCATATTATGGCAAAATCAGCGCGCCTCCACTATGCCAAAGCTCGGTCACCCGGGAAACATTCACATAGCTTCACCGATAAACCGCAAAGTCCGAATCCACCACACAGGCGATGCCCGACATTTCCCGATTTGCGAAAGTGGCGGGCGTGGCGCCTGGCACGCCAGCTCAGTACATGCCCGACATTCCGGATATATCCAGTTAGTTGACACGGGGACGGCTGGGCGGGGGGTGGCGGAATGGGTTGGCGGGCGAGACGGGGGCGGTGTCGGGGATGGGTGGGGGAAGGGGTTGGCGGGCGACACTGGGGCGGCGTCGGGGATGGGTGGCGGAATGGGTTGGCGGGCGACACGGGGGCGGCGTCGGGGTGGGTGGGGGAATGGGTTGGCGGGCGACGCGGGGGACGGCTGGGCGGGGGGTTGACGGCGAGACGGGGCGGCTGGGCGAGATGGGGGCGGTGTTGGGGGAGTGGCGGAAATGCCGGGGTGACATTGAGCCGGGGGTTAGGTCAGGCGGCGAAGGGCGGGGCGGGCCGCTTCGGGGGTTGTGCTGGGGGCCGACCAGGCGGCGGCGCAGAGGGCGCGGAGGCCGTCGATCCGCTGGCCTTCGCCGGTCAGGCTGAGGTGGTCGCCGTCCCAGCCGGCCGTCCAGCCGCCGCAGGTGAATGCCCCGTCCCGCGATTCGGCAGCGGGATGCGGCTCGAACAGCCCGGTGAGGTCCTCGGCCAGGTATGTGGGCCGCTGGCCGGGCGGCGCGAGCACCACATCCGCTGGTCCGGAGACGCCGGTAAGCACGAGCAGGCTGTCGGTGCCGACGCGGTGCGCGCCTTCGATGTCGGTGTCCAGGCGATCGCCGACGATCAACGGGTGCTTGGCGCCGGTCCTGATCACGGTCTCATGATGCAACGGCGGCTCCGGCTTGCCCGCGACCAGTGGCTTTACGCCGGTCGCGGTGGCGATCACCCGGATGAGCGATCCGTTGCCGGGGGCCTGCCCGCGTGGCGTGGGAAGCGTGAGGTCCGCGTTGGACGCGACGAACAGCGCCCCTGCGGCAACGGCCATGCCGCCTTCGGCCAGCAGCGAATAGCTCAGCCCGGGCGCGTAACCTTGCACGACACCCAGTGGCTTGTCGATCGCCGTGCTGACCGGCCGCAGGCCCCGCTCCCGGACCGCCAACCGCAGCCCGATCCCGCCGACGACCAGCACCGGCGCACCAGCGGGCAGCCGGTCGGCCAGCAGCCGCGCGGCGGCCTGGGCCGACGTGACCACGTCGGCGGGCTTGGCCGGGGCGCCCAGGCGCGTCAGGAGGGTGGCGACGGCCGCGGGCGTGCGGAACGCGTTGTTTGTCACGTACGCGAGCCGCATTCCCTCGTCCTGGGCCTTGCGCAGCGCCTCGGCGGCTCCCGGGATCCCGGTACCGCCCAGGTAGACAACGCCATCCAGATCGAGCAGCGCGGTGTCATAGACGGTGGCCAGCGGTCCGGCCGAACCATGAGGCCCGGGTGTAGTAATCAATCACCCTCCTCTGTGTCCGCGCGGGCGCGAAGCGTGGCGCGCACCTGGCGCAGTGCGTCAGTGTAGTGGGCGGCATCGGGACGCATCGCGGCGGCCAGGGCCAGATACTCGGCGGCCGCGGCGTGATTGCCGGCCCGAGCCAGGGCCAGCCCCAATCCGAAGTGTGCGTAATCGTCCGAAGGACTCGCTTCCACGATCATCCGGAAGTTGTCCGCCGCGGCGGCATACCATCCCGCGTCGAACTGAGCCCGGGCCAGCGCCTCCCGCACGCTGCGCGAACCGGGCTCGGCAGCTGAGGCTCGCTGCAGGACCTGCGCGGCGGCCGCCGGGCTACCCTTGCCGAGTAGCTCCATGCCGCGCTGGTACCAGGCGAGCGCGTCCTCTTCCGGGGGGTCCTGGCCAGGACTGTTTTCCTCGGATCGGGAATCCCTGCTCGCTCTTGGACCTTCTGACATGGTGTGCAGATCCTTCCGTCCGACCCTCGTACCGGTGTCGCGCTGGCACCCTTCCGTGGCATCCGATATGCCCGGAACCGGGTGAGCGGAATCGCGAACGTTATCTCACCACCGTACGACGTGATCAGCGGCGGGAACCTGGAGCATCTGCGCGCGGCTGACCCGCACAACGTCGTACGTCTTATCCTGCCAGGTGAGAGCGCTGACGCGCCACGGGCCGCCGCCTGCTTGCTGCGCGAGTGGCTATCGGACGGCGTGCTCATCCAGGACCGGATGCCCGCCTTGTACCTCTATGAGCAAGCCGCTGATCAACCGGACGGCGAAGCCTGGCGGCAGCGCGGCATCATCGGCCTGGTCCGGCTCGGCGCGCCCGATACCGCCGGAATACTGCCGCACGAAAACGTCATGCCAGGTCCGGTGGCCAATCGTCGTGAGCTGATGGCGGCCACCCGGGCCAATCTCGAACCGATCTTCCTGGTATACGACGGGGGAGAGCGGATGGGGGAGGGCGGCGTCACGCTGACTGCCACCGAGGTGATCGATCAGGTGGCGGACGAGCGGACGCCGCTGCTAAGCATCGGTACCGAGGACGGGGTGACCCACCGGCTGTGGCGTCTGGACGACCCCGCCGAATGCGAGGCCATCACCGCCGACCTCGCCACGCGGCGAGCGCTGATCGCCGACGGGCACCACCGGTATGCGGCTTATCTGGGCCTCCAGGCGGAAAACCGGGCGACCGGCGCGGGCGAGGGCCCGTGGGACTACGGGCTGGCGTTGCTGGTCGATTCCGTGGCCTGTCCGCCCAGGCTCGGCGCCATCCACCGGGTCCTGCCGGGCATGGCCCCCGACCGCGCGGCGGAACTGGTCAAGGCCGCGTTCACCGTCGAAACCCTGCCGGCCGGTACGGGCCTGGCGCAGGCGTGCGCCCGGCTCGCCGCGGCCGGCCGGGAAGGAACCGCTTTCCTGCTGGCCGGCCAGTGCGGTTACCGTCTGCTGAGCCATCCCGACCCGGTGCAGGTGTCGGCCTCGATGCCGCCGGAGACTTCGCCGCAGTGGCAGGCGCTTGACGCGTCTGTGCTCCAGCAGCTTCTGATGGGTCGGCTGTGGGGCATTACTGACAATGATCAGGATGTCCTGATTTATCATGACGCGGCCGAAGCGGCGGCCGCGGTGGGCGCCAGGGGGACGGCGGCCGAAGCGGCGGCCGCGGTGGGCGCCGCGGGATCCGGGCCCGTTAAGGGCGCATCCGGCGCTGGCGGGACGGCCGTCATCCTGAACCCGGTTCCGTTCGAGGCCGTGCGTGAGATCGCCGAGCACGGCGAGCGGGTGCCGCGCAAGTCCACCTCGTTCGGCCCCAAGCCGCGTACCGGACTGGTCCTGCGGACGTTCGGATCCCGCGAGGCGGGCCCCCTCTGCCCGGCCGAGCAGTCCGCGCGATAAGGACCGGGTAACCAGGCGACCGCTTCGGGAAATTCGTGGCGCGGCGTGTACATCCAGACCTGCGAGAAAGCACCGCTGGTCACGCCGACTTGATAGGTATCCGGCTGATTGATGGACCAGATGATCAGTGGGGAACGTTCCGCCACGTGTGCAGGATGCGGATCAGGGCGCCTCCGGCCGGGCGGTAGGCGGCAAGCGTTATGGTGACGGCGCCGGCGATCGCGATTACGACTGCGGCGGCGGCCGCGAACGGCGTGAGCGCTTTGAAGCCCATGCGAGGGTGGGCCGGAGGCAACTGTACGGCCGGGGTACGCGCCGCCGCGATGCGCGCAGCACTGATGCCGGTAATCACGTTCACCCCGTTCTAGCGTTCGTAGCGGGCGCGGTCGATGAGATGGCCGCCGGGATGGGAGCAGCTAGCTCCCGACCCGCACGACGCGATCGTCGTCGGTGATCGACACGCCGTCGCACATCGCCTGGCCACTGAAGAACTCCTTGTGCGAACGCTGCAGCGAAAGCATCCAGGCCAGCCCGGCCAGGGCGGTGATGATGCCGATGGAGAGCACGCCACCGAGAGTCCAGTGCGGCCAGAACGGCATATGCCACGTGGTGTAGGAGTTGTTCGGGTCGTGATAGAACCACAGCGACCAGCCGAGGATGCCGAATAGCATCACCCCGGACAGGCCAGGAAGCACGCCACGCAGCCAGAAACTGCGCTGGCTGGTCAGCAGCGACTTGCGGTAGAACCAGGTGCAGGCGAAGCCGGTGATGCCCAGGTACAGGGCGACGAACAGCGTGGTCGCCGTCACCGAGTCCGAGATCACGTTCCCGCCGGACATCCAGTTGATCGCTATGTACATGACCGCGGCGACGGCCGCGAACGAGATCGTGCCGAAATCGGGCGTCAGGTAGCGCGGGCTGATGTGGCCGAAGATCTTCGGCAGCGCCTTGTGGAAGGCCATCGACAGCGTGGTCCTCGCGTTCGGCAAGATTGTGGTCATCGCGGTGGCCGCCGAGGAAGACATCACCATCAGCAGCAGCAGCCGGCTCAGCACCGATCCCAGCGCGGAGCTACCGAAGACGGCCGTGCCCAGCGGGGACAGCACGTCGTTCTGGTTATTTGTGTTGCCCAGGCCGATGCCGGAGGAGCCGAACCCAGCGAACAACTGCATGCTCAAGATCACCACGAAATACGTTGCCAGCAAGATGACCGTGGACACAACCCCGGCCGTGCCGGGAATCCGGTCTGAGTCCTTGGTCTCCTCGTTCACCGAGGTGGTGGTGTCCCAACCCCAGTAGATGAACACCATCAGCAGCATGCCGGCCATGAACACGCTCGGGCTGGCGAAGTGCGACGGGTTCAGCCAGGACCAGCTGAACGTGCCGTGCCCCTTCGGTGCATGCCCGGCCGCGTACTTCATCAACGCCACGGCCGAGAGCAGAAGCAAGATGGCGAACTCAAGCACCAGCAGGGCGACCTGAATACGGGCCGACACCTGGATGCCGCGGTAGCACAGGTAGGTGAGCAGCGCCATGAACGCCAGGCCGGTGACCAGCACCCAGCCGCTGGTCGCGTTGTTGCCGATGCCCTTGGCGCCGAAGAACAAGAACGTGTACTGGCCGGTGATCTGCGCGTAGCTGGCCATGGCCAGCAGGGCGGACGCGATCGTGCCCCAGCCGCCGAAGAACCAGCCAGTTCGCGGGCCGAGCGCTCGGGCGGCCCAGGTGAAGCTGGTTCCGCAGTCCGGATCGGCCCGGTTCATCTCCTTGTTCGCCCAGGCGGAGAAGAACATCGGGATGAACGCCAGCGGCACCAGCAGGAGCGTCTGCGGTCCCACGAGGGCGACCACGAAGCCCAGGGTGGCGGCGATGCTGTAGGCCGGCGCGGTCGACGCCAGCCCGATCGCGGTGGACTGGACGAAGCCGAGGGAGGCGCCCCTGAGGCCGCGCGCGGACGGGACGGCGGGGTCTTTCGCGGTCAACGGCTCGCTCCTCCGGCAGTGGATTTCGTTGGGATCATTGTGTGGCAGGGCTTATTTCGTAGTCAACGCCAGATTTGTCAACGTTTTCAGTAGGTAAGCGACATCGCCAGTGTGGATCTGGCCAGGCCGGGCCACCGGGTTGCGAGAGCGCGGACCATGGACGAACTTGCGATCCAGCCCACTTAAGCAGGAAAAATTAAGAGGAACCACAGCCGTTCGCAGAAAGGTTGGAAAAGGCGGTCACGGCAGGGTGAGGATTTCGTAGCCGTCATCGGTGACCAGGAGCGTGTGCTCGAACTGGGCGGTGCGCTTATGGTCCTTCGTCACCGCGGTCCAGCCATCCGGCCAGATGTCGTAGTCAATCGTGCCGAGCGTGAGCATCGGCTCGATGGTGAACGTCATGCCCGGTTCCATGATCACGTGGGTGTGCGGATCGTCGTAGTGCGGCACGACCAGGCCCGAATGGAAGTTCGTGCCAATGCCGTGGCCGGTGAAATCGCGGACCACGCCGTAGCCGAACCGGCGGGCATAGGACTCGATGACCCGGCCGACGGCGTTCAGCGGCCGGCCCGGCGCGACCGCGCGGATGCCGCGCATCATGGCTTCCCTGGTGCGCTCCACCAGCAGCCGGGATTCCTCATTGACATCGCCGGCCAGGAACGTGGCGTTGGTGTCGCCGTGGACACCATCGAGGTACGCGGTGATGTCAATGTTGACAATGTCGCCATCGTGGATCACCGTGTCGTCCGGGATGCCATGGCAGATGACTTCGTTGAGGGAGGTGCACAACGACTTCGGGTAGTTCCGGTAGCCGAGCGTGCTGGGGTAGGCGCCGTGGCCGACCAGGAAATTATGGCCGACCTCGTCCAGGTAGTCGGTGGTGACGCCGGGCCGGACATGCCGGCCGACCTCCTCCAGCGCCTCGGCGGCGAGCTTCCCGGCCACCCGCATCCGGGCGATGACGTCCGGGGTTTTGACGTCCGGTTCCCCGGTCTTAGGGTTCTTCCGGCCCACGTACTCGGGCCGGGGAATGTCCGGGGGAACCGGCCGGGTGGGAGAAAGCCGGCCCGGATGGAGCAAGGTCGCCATGCTTTGCGATTCTAGTGGTTTATGGACCACGAACATGAATGGTGGTACTGCCTCCGGCACCACACCGTAGAGTCTTATGACAGCGACTGCCCGGGCAAGGACCGGCTCGGTCCCTATCCGACTCGGGAAGCGGCGGCGCGAGCGCTGGAAACAGTGCAGCGGCGCAATGAGGAGTGGGACTCCCAGGACTGAGGTTTGCCGCCAGGTGCCACTAGGCTGGGGGTCGTGAGCCACGAACTTCCCCCGGCAGCAGAAGCCAGGATGCGCGAAATCCGGGCCAGCGGCACCTGGGGATCCGCGCTGACCACAGACGAATTCGCTGCGATCCGTTCGGTGGGCTTCGCTCCGGTCGGGCAGGTACTCGGCGCCGCCGTGTACAACGTCGGATACACCGGAGGGTACAACTGCCCAGGGGCCTGGGGCGGATTCGGGGGATGGGGCACGCCCGCGCAGACGGTGACCCAGGTGTCCGGCCGGGGCGGCTGGGGCTCGTTCGGGCCGCTGGTGCAGACCATGTACGACGCGCGGCACAAGGCCATCGACCGCATGGTGTCCGAATGCGCGGAACTCGGCGGCCACGGTGTGGTGGGCGTCCGGCTGAGTATCGGATCGTTTCCCGCCGGCGGGCTGGAGTTCAAGGCCATCGGAACAGCCGTCGCCGCGCCGGGCGCGCCGCTGCCCACCGGCCGGCGGCGGCCGTTCACCTGCGACCTGTCCGGCCAGGACTTCGCGAAGCTGGTCATGAAGGGCTGGGTGCCCGCCGGGCTGGTGCTGGGCATCTCGATCGGATCCCGGCATGACGACTGGCTGACCGTGGGCCAGACGCGCTGGGGAGCCGGAAACGCGGAGGTCGTCGGGTACACCGAGCTGGTGAACGAGGCACGGCACGACTCGCGCCGGCAGCTCGAAGCCGACGTGAAGCGGCTGGGCGCCGAGGGCGTGGTGATTTCCGGGATGGAAATGCGGGTGCGGGAGCGGGAATGCCCGGTGCAAGAAGGGCGCCGCGACCACATCGTGGAGGTCACCGCGATCGGGAGCGGAATCACCCGGTTCTCGCGGTCCGCGGAGGGAAACCAGAGCGGGCGTACGTTGGCAATAATGTCGCTTGACCCGCAGCGGCGGCAGGCCGCGCGGGTGCGGATTTGACGTATATGGAGCTGTGGCCATGACTGAGCAGGGCGAGATTTCCGCCGGACTTAACGCAGCCGGTGTCCCGCAGGACGCCATGCGACGGCTGGCGGAGCTGCAGCCGGGCCGGGCTGGGGCGATCTTCACCTCGGATCTGTCGGTGAACGAATTCCTGCTCGTGCGCGAGGTGGGCTTCCGGCCGCTCGGCCTGGTTCTGGGCAGCTCGATATATCACGTCGGGCTCCAGGTCGGCCGGTGGGGGCGCAACCAGGAGCTGGACGTGCTGTCGCAGGCCATGTACCACGCGCGCGAACTCGCCATGTCCCGGATGGAAGCCGAGGCGGACGCCCTGCGTGCGGACGGGATCGTGGGCGTGCGGCTGGACGTCGAGATGAAGGAGTTCGGCTCGGACATCGCGGAGTTCATCGCGGTCGGGACCGCGGTCAAGGCCGAGGACGGAGCCGGCGGGGGAGGCGTCACGTCGTGGCGGAACAACAAGAACCAGCCGTTCACCTCGGACCTGTCCGGGCAGGACTTCTGGACATTGATCCGGGCCGGGTACGCGCCGCTCGGGATGGTCATGGGCTCGTGCGTGTACCACATCGCCCACCAGCGGCTCGGCGCCAAGATGGGAAACATCGGGCGGAACGTCGAGATCGAACAGTTCACCCAGGCGCTCTACGACGCACGGGAGCTGGCCATGTCGCGGATGCAGGCCGAAGCTGAGGCACTGCACGCGGAGGGCATCGTCGGCGTCCAGCTGCGGCAGCACAGCCACACCTGGGGATCGCACACGACCGAGTTCTTCGCGATCGGGACCGCGGTGCGGCCGCTGCGTCCCGACCACATCATCGAGCGTCCGACGATGGTGCTGAGCCTGGACGCCTGAGGGGCCTGGCTACCGGATCGGGAGCACGCCGCCGCGCAGCGTGCCGGCGTAGAGCCGGCTCCCGTCCGGGCTCGCCGCGAGCGAGAGCACGTCGGGGTCGGTCAGTGCCGTCGCGTGCTGACCGGACTCCGCCCTGGCGGTGTCCTGGCGGCAGCACTAGCCGTGCGCTTTTCCACTTGAAGAGGGCTGCCGGAGGGCCAAGACCACTCCCGCGGGTTCCTGACTCGCGCGTCATAACACGCGCTTCGCCCGGGCATTACGAAGGTCATCGAACAGTTGTCACCGATCGGCACTGCCAAACAGGCGGTGCCGAGGAGGTGCTCATCATGAAGCTCAGCTCCCGGTTCGTTCTCGACAACTTGTTCCTAGTGGCCGCTGCCTTCCTGGTGGTGGTGTCGATGGCGTGGTCGGCCGGAGCGGCCGGCTGGACCGCGTTCGGGGTCTCAACCGGTATCACGGTCATCGCGGCGGCGAGCGCCGCGCTCAGCCGGCGGAACGCGATCAAGCTGGGTCACGGCCTGGTTAGCCTGGTCGCCCTGTGGTCGCTGATCGCGGCCCTGGCGTTCTCCGGCACGGTCCTGACCTGGCTGGTCTTCGCCGACGCGATCGCGGTGGGCGTGCTGGCCCTGGCCGACCTGACCGCTCACGAGGCGACGACCGAGAAGGTCGTCCACCAGCTGGTGGTACACGACGAGGCCGGACAGCAGCGGATGGCCGCTTGACGCTCCCGACCCCCGACGAACCAAATAGCTAAAACGGGACGAGTCAACTACAGACTCGTCCCGTTTTCGTTCCCGCGGAACCCCTTGAATGTGACGTGGGTGTGGCTCCCTTAAAAGGGACAGTCAGGTGCTGCTCCCTGGCCAGCGGCACCGATGGCACCATCGGGCACGCTCTAATAGCGCTGCTGTTCGGTTTGAGCGACACCGATGGCACCATCGGCATGCTGCTCACTCTGGAGGAGCCGCACCCATGTGACGTTCAAGGGCTTGGGACGCCATGGTTGTGACAACCACGGGGTTGGCGCGACGGTCTGCGGCGAGCGGTAGGGCACGGGGCGGGGTGGGGTTGGTTGCCTTGAATCCCAAGCTTGAGGACGGCGCCTACGCGGTGGGGCCGCTCACCGTGTCGAGCAGCCGGGCGACGCGGTCGCGCAGGCCGCGGACGCCGGTGCGATAACGGTTGTTGCCGCCGGCTGGCGGGTAGCCAGAATAGCCGCCGTCGTTGCCGCCGAGCCCGCGCTCCCGCGCGGCGGCGGTGAGCCGCCGGGTGGCGAGCCCGTATTCGCGGGCGATGCTGAACTCCCGGGCCTCGGCCCGGTCCATCTCGCCCAGGTCGCCGCAGGCGGACGTGATCAGGTGCTGCGCGGCGCCGAACGACACGTTCTCCACGGTCAGCGCCTCATGCGCGAGCGAGTCGAGTTCGGGATCGCCCTGGTCGAGGGCGAAGATGGTGGCGCCGATCCGCCGGGCATCGCTGACTCGCTCGAGCAGCGGCACGGGCGCCGTCGAGGGCGTCACCACGAACAGCGTCTCGCCGCGCCGTGCGGCCTCCAGCCGGGCCAGCCCGACCCTGAGATGCGCTGGCGCCTCAGGCGGCGGATTCCACCGGACCAGCGTCGGCATGAGCTCGGGGATGCCGGCCAGCCGCGACTCTTCGTCCAAGTGCGCGGTAAGGTGCCAGGGCTCCTCGGTGGGGGTGCCGACGACGAGCAGCCCGCCGCGCAGCCGGGTAGCGGAGCGTAGTCCCTGCGCGAATGCGCGCGTGCGCTCTAGCCACCCGGTCGGGGCTAGCAGAGCACGGAGCGTGGCCACCTGGTTCGCGTCCATATATCAAGTGTGCACCCAACCGCACCTATCCGCATCATTATCCGTACGGAGAGTCTCGATTGCCTGACCGCGCGGGGTGTCTGGCAGGATTGGGACCATGAACCTCACTATGGAAGACATCGTCATAGGAATCCTCGGCGGTACCGGTGACCAGGGAAAAGGTCTCGCTTTCCGGTTCTCGCAGGTCGGCTATCGGGTCATTGTCGGGTCCCGGAGCGAGGAGCGAGCCACGGCCGCGGCGGCCGAGATCGGTCACGGCGTCCAAGGTATGACAAATCATGACACTGCCAGAAATGCACAGATTGTGATTGCCGCTGTCCCCTGGGAAGGACATGGCGAACTGCTGAGTGCCCTCGCTCCCGAACTGGTCGGGAAGATCGTGGTCGATTGCGTCAACCCGCTTGGCTTCGATTCACGCGGCGCGTATCCGCTTCCGGTGGCCGAGGGCAGTGCCGCGCAGCAGGCGGCGGATCTGCTTCCCGGCAGCACCGTGGTGGCGGCGTTCCACCATGTCTCCGCCAAGCTGCTGCTCGATCCCGAGGTGAAGACCATTGACATGGACGCGCTCGTGCTGGGCGATGACCGGGAGGCGACCGACCTGGTGCAGAACCTCGCCGCCCGGATCCCCGGCGTCCGCGGGATTTACGCGGGCCGACTGCGCAACGCCGGCCAGGTCGAGGCACTGACCGCCAACCTGGTTTCCGTCAACCGCCGCTACAAAGCGCACGCCGGCCTGCGTATCACCGACATCTAGATGGCGGTAGAAGATAAGCGGTAGGAGTGATCCTCGTCCGGAAACGCCCCGCCGGCCACCTCGTCAGCGAACGAACTGGCGGCATCCCGCAAGATGGTCGCGAGGTCCGCGTACTTCTTGACGAACTTGGCGGTGCGCGGGGACAGCCCGGCCATGTCCTGCCAGACCAGGACCTGAGCGTCGCAGGCCGGCCCGGCGCCGATGCCGATGGTGGGAATCGACAGGGCATCGGTGACCTGAGCGGCCAGCGACGCCGGCACGCATTCGAGCACGACCGAGAACGCGCCCGCCGCCTCCAGCAGCTTCGCGTCGTGCAGCAGCCGCTCGCCATCCTCGCCGCGTCCCTGCACGCGATAACCGCCGAACGCGTTGACCGACTGGGGGGTGAGGCCGAGGTGCGCCATGACCGGGACACCGGCCGCGACTAGCTCCTCCACCTGATGTACCACCCGGCGGCCGCCTTCCAGCTTGACCGCGTGCGCGCCGGCCTCTTTGAGGAACCGGGTCGCCGCCGCCAGCGCCGCGCCGGCCGACTCCTGGTACGAGCCGAAGGGCAGGTCAGCCACCACCATCGCCCTGCTTGTCCCGCGGACCACGGCCGCGGTCAGGGGAAGGAGATCCTGGACCGTCACCGGGATCGTCGTGTCGTGGCCGTACACCACCATCGCCGCTGAGTCGCCCACCAGCAGGACCGGAATGCCCGCTTGGTCGAAGATGCCCGCCGTGAGCGCGTCGTAGGCGGTGAGCATCGGCCACTTCTCGCCTCGCGCCTTGGCGGCCGCTATGTCCCGGACCGTGACCCGCCGCCGGCTGGATCCTCCGTACAGTCGCTCATCCTGCTGAGCCATATCGAACCTCCACGTCTCGTGTCGCCCCTGCGGCGTACCCGGACACATCAATTATGTCATCCTGGCCCGGTGACCGGATTCGACGACGTGGATCAGCTGGTGTCGGACTACCAGCGGCGTGGCGGCCAGCCTGGCCTGATGTACGGAATCGTCCGCGGCGGCGAGCTGGTGCACGCCCGCGGCCTGGGCGAACGGTGGCTGGGCGGTCCGCCGCCGGCCGAGGATACGGTCTTCCGTATCGCGTCGATGACCAAGAGCTTCACCGCGGCCGCGGTGCTCCTGCTCCGGGACGAAGGCGCGCTGGCGCTCGATGACCTGGCCGAGAACTATGTGCCCGAACTGCGCGGCTGGCCGCAGGTCACCGCGGATGCGGCCCGGATTTCGATCAGGCATCTGCTGACGATGACCGCCGGCTTCCCGACCGACGATCCATGGGGGGATCGGCAGCAGGGGCTCCCGCTGGACGAGTTCGCGAAGTTCCTGGCGGCGGGCGTGAGCTTCGCCTGGGCGCCGGGGACCCGGTTCGAGTACTCCAACCTCGGCTACGCCATTCTCGGCCGGGTCATCACCGCGGTTACGGATACGGAATATCCGGATTTCGTCCGCGAGCGGCTGCTGAGCCCGCTCGGCATGACCCGCTCCCGCTACGAGCCGGCTTCCGAGGGCCAGGATGCCGAGAACCAGTATTCCGAGAACCGAGATGCCGAGGGCCTGGCCCGCGGTTACCGGCGCGCGCCCGGCGGCTGGGAGGAGGTCCCGTTCGATGATTGCGGCGCATTCGCCCCGATGGGCGGCATCTTCACCTGCGTGCGGGACCTCGCCCGATGGGTGGCCGGATTCGCGACCGCGTTCCCGCCCGGCGCTGAGGGCGCCTGGCACCCGCTGTGCCGCGCTTCCCGGCGGGAGATGCAGCTTCCCCAGGTGCCGACCGGCTGGGACAGAGTCACCGATTTCCCGGCCGGCGGGACGCGTTCGGCCTATGGCTTCGGGCTGGTCGTCGAGGATGACCAGGATTTCGGGCGGATCGCCGGGCACGGCGGCGGGTATCCGGGCTTCGGCAGCCACATGCGCTGGCACCCGGCTACCGGCATGGGCGTGATCGCGCTGGCCAACAGCACCTATGCCCGCATGGGGTCACTGACCGCGCGGATCCTGGACATGCTCCTGCGCCAGCGGAAAAGCTCCGCCGCCGGATATTCCGTCGCGCTGGCGCCGCAGCCGGTCTGGCCGCAGACGCTCGCCGCGCGCGCCGCGGTGGACCAGTTGCTCCAGTCGTGGGACGACGCGGCAGCGGATCGCTTGTTCTCGCCCAACGTGGCGCAGGACATTCCGTATACCGAACGGCGCCGCACTATCTCCCTTGTCCGCGACCACCTCGGTGACTTCCGGACCGACCAGCGGGCCACGGAACACGACTCACCCGCCCATTGCCGGTGGTGGCTGTCCGGCGAGCGCGGCGTGGTGCAGGCTCAGATCCAGCTCACGCCGGAACGGCCGCCTCGCGTCCAGTCCCTGACCCTGGCGGTACCACCCGAGCCGGGTTCGGTGCTCAGCGATCTGCTCGGCGCGTTCGTCGCCTGGCTGAATGGAGGCGAACCCGTGCCGGCGTCCGACCAGGTGGACGCGGCCCTGCTCGCCCGCCGCGTCCGTACCGCCGGCGCGTGGATCGGGCCGTGTGAGCTGGACAGCTATGCGGCCGGCGATGGCGTGACGACGGCGACGGCGCGCCTGGTCGGCCAGCATGCCAGCCTGATCCTGTCCCTGTCCGTCGACCCAGTGGCCCGCCGGCTGATAGCGGCCGAGCTCATCGGGTAGATAACGCCTAGCCAACAGCGAGCGAAGCGAGCGCCGCGGCGGTTGCCGTCCCGCAGGGGCGGCAATTCCCGCCGTGGCCCCAAGCCGGCCGAGCGCAGCGAGGCCTTGGCGCGGAGAGCAAAGAGGCCTTGGCGCGGAGAGAAAACCACTGTCCCGTTATGCTGAGGGCGTGGCAATCGAGTCTGCCGGATCCGCCGCGTCAGGTCCGCGGGATATATCGAAGATCAACACGAGTGTCCCGCACCCAGCCCGGGTGTACGACTACTTCCTCGGCGGCAAGGACAACTTCGAGGCCGACAGAGTCGCGGCGCAGGCCGCGATCAAGGCTTTCCCGAAGACGGCCGAGTCAGCCCGGGCCAGCCGTGACTTCCTGCGCCGGGTGGTCCGCTACCTGGCCGGCGAGGCCGGCATCCGGCAGTTCCTGGACATCGGCACCGGCCTCCCGTCCGGCCAGAACGTGCACGAGGTCGCCCAGTCGATCGCCCCGGAAGCCAAGATCGTCTATGTGGACAACGATCCCATCGTCTTGCTGCACGCGCAGGCGCTGCTGACCAGCAGCCCTGCGGGGATCACCAAGTACCTGGACGCTGACCTGCGTGATCCCGGGAAGATCCTCACCGACGCGGCGCAGACGCTGGACTTCAGCCAGCCGATGGCCATCCTGCTGCTCGGCATCCTGCACAACTTCGGCGATAAGTTTGACCCGTACGGGGTCGTCCGCAAGCTGGCGGACGCTCTGCCGCCCGGCGGATACCTGGCGATAGGCCACCTCACCGCGGACATCTACCCGGAGATGAACGATTTCGCGCGCGAACTCAACGAGCGCCAGCTCGACGCGCCGCTGGTGCTCCGCGACCACGCCCAGGTCACCAGGTTCTTCGACGGGCTCGAGCTGGTGGAACCCGGAGTGGTTCAGCTCTCCAAGTGGCGCCCGCAGTCGGACCTGGAGTCCCAGGCCGCCGCCGCGCTGTGGGGTGGCGTGGCCCGCAAACCCTCTTAAACCATCTCACTGAACGGCGGTGGTGCTTCCCCCGGGCACCCCCTCCGCCCCGCTCAAAATGTGATCCAGGTCACACCTCCGTTGCGGAAATAGATATCGATACGGGAGTGTTCCGTATCGATAGCTTCACGTGTACGACTAACGACGGGGCCGGGATGCAGGGGAAGAGGGAACGTCAATGAACGCGGAAACCATTCAACGAAGGCGCTGGGTAATCCTCAGCGTCCTGATCGTCGGCCTGCTCGCCATCGTGATCGACAACACGGTGCTGAACGTGGCTCTGAAGACTATCGCCGAGCCTCGCGGGGGCCTTGGCGCTAGCCAGAGCCAGCTCGAGTGGGCGATCAACTCCTACACGCTGGTGTTCGCCGGCCTGCTGTTCACGTTCGGCGTGGTTGGCGACCGGATCGGCCGCAAGCGCATGCTCATGATCGGGCTGACGCTGTTCGGCCTGGCCAGCCTCCTTTCGGCCTACTCGCGATCGCCCGAGCAGCTCATCTTCGCGCGGGCCGCGATGGGACTCGGCGGCGCGGCGGTCATGCCGCAGACGCTGTCGATCATCTCCCACGTCTTCGAGCCGGCCGAGCGCGCGCGAGCGATCGGTCTGTGGGCCATGGCGGTCGGCATCGGCGTCGCCACCGGCCCGGTGCTCGGCGGCGTGCTGCTCGACCACTTCTGGTGGGGCTCGGTCTTCCTGATCAACGTCCCGGTGACGGTCGTCGGTGCGATCGCGGCCATGATCCTCGTGCCGGAGTCGCGCAATCGCGAGGCGGGCCGGATCGACTACCTCGGCGTGCTGCTGTCCGTCGTCGGCCTGGTGACGCTGGTGTACGGCATCGTGCAGGGCGGGGACAAGGGCTCGTGGATCCACGCGGGCGTGCTTGGCCCGATCGTGGGCGGCCTGGTCATCCTCGCGGTGTTCGCCTGGTGGGAGGCGCGGATCGCGCATCCCTCTCTCGACGTGCGGCTGTTCCGTGACCGTCGGCTGTCGGCCTCGGTGGGCGCACTCGGCCTGACGTTCTTCGGCATGGGCGGCGTGTTTTTCTTCACGAGCTTCTATCTGCAGAACGTCCGGGGCTACACCCCGCTGGACGCGGGCCTGCTGACCGTGCCGTTCGCTATCGGGCAGCTGCTGCTGTCACCGCGTAGCGCCGCGCTGGTCCGCAAGCACGGTGCCAAGGTGGTGGGCGCCACCGGCATGATCGTGATGGCCGCCGCCCTGGCGGGGTACGCCATCCTGGGCACGAGCACCCCGATCTGGGTCCTGGCCGTGTTGTTCGCCATCCAGGGTGCGGCGATCGGCGCCGCGATGCCGGCCGCCACCACGGCCGTCATGGACGTGCTGCCCCGGGAGAAGGCCGGTGCCGCGTCGGCGCTGACCAACACCGCACGCCAGGTCGCGGTGGCGCTCAGCGTCGCGGTCCTTGGCTCGATCCTGGCGGAGTTCTACCGCAACTCGCTGAACCCGGCCCTGACCGGGCTGCCCGCCGCGGCGCGCGGCGCGGCTTCGTCCTCGATCAGCGCGACACAGGCCGTCGCCCAGCAACTGGGTACGGCGGGCCGGTCGTTGCTGGCCCCGGCGGACACCTCGTTCGTGCACGCCATGCACTACACGACGCTGGTCGCCGCGGCGCTCGCGCTGCTGGGCGGATTCGTGGTACTTCGCTGGATGCCGGGTAAGCCAAAGGCAGCAATCGAAGAAGTTGAACTGGCACTTATGACGGAGGACGCTCTGGTGGAGACCTCCGAGCAGGAAAGGTAACCGAAATGGGATCCGCAGTTGCTGAGCGCCGGGGACCCGGCCGGCCGCGCAGCGAGCAGGCGGAGCAGGCAATCATCGACGCCGCGCTCGAGCTTTTCGGCGAGCGCGGCGTCGACGGCGTGTGCGTGGAGGCCGTCGCGGCCCGGGCAGGGGTCGGCAAGGCCACGATCTACCGGCGCTGGTCCAGCAAGGAAGACCTGTTGCTGGCCGCGCTCGGTTCGCTGAAGCGGCCGCTGCCGCAGCCGCGCGGCACATCGGTGCGCGAAGACCTGACCGAACTGCTCGAGTCGATGGTGAGTGACGCGAACGATCCGCGTTACGTGCGCCAGTTCGCGATGCTGCACGGTGAGGCGGAAGCCTACCCGCGCCTCATGGCCCGTTACGCCGAGACGGTGGTCGAGCCGCGTCGCGAGGTGGTCCGCTCGGTGCTTCGCCGCGGCGTCGCGACCGGTGAGCTGCGCGCCGACCTCGACGTCGAGATCGGCATGCTGGCCCTCACCGGCGCCGTGATGGCCCGCGGCAAGCACGACCCGCGCCCTCCGGCGCCGGAGTTCGCCGCCCAGATCGTCGACGAGCTCTTGCGCGGCTTCACCCCCCGTGCCACTCCCGCCACCGGCTGAGCAGCTTCTCCTCGCCCACCAGCGGAACGAATACCGGCGGTCCGAGCGGCGCTCGGCGCCATTCCAGGATCCGGCGGTTCAGCCCCGCCACCGCGTCGCGCACCTCCTGCTCCGAACCGAGTTCCTGCACCGTTTCGGTGAGCCGCTCGGCCTCCTTGCGCAGCTTGAGCGGCGTGGGCAGTAGCTCCTCCTCCGGCACCCCCTCCCTGCGCGCGTAGTCTCGCGCCCAGGCCAGGCCGTAGTCGGCTTCTGGTCTTCGCTTGGGGATCGGCTTGCCCGTGCCGGGCAGATCGTCGAAGAGGCCTCGGTCCTCCGCCTCACGGATCTGCTGATCGATCCATGAGGTGAACCCCATCTCCTTCGGCTTGCGCTCCGTCACCCTCACAGCCTACTAACGCCGATTTGTCCGCGTCATAACCCAAACCGCGCCCGACCTCTCACCCCCACTCCCATCACTCCACCTCCCACCTCCTCCGCCTCCCACCTCCTCCGCCTCCCACCTCCCTCCAACTCCCACCACCTCCACCTCCACCTCCACCTCCCACCACCTCGGCCCGCCAGCGCCGATCCGACATTTCATGACTTGCGCAGCTATGCCCGTTTCAATTCGGCGGATGACGTGGGAAAAAGGAGCCTCGTGGAGGGTTGGGCGCCGGTTTCCGGTACCTTTTCTTCCGCAGGGCTCTTATCTTCCGCGAAATGACTGACCCTTGTGTCCGTTATTTGGTGATACACGTAGTTCACCGAAGCCTAGCAGCGCGTTCTGGCGAAAACGGCATGGTCCGATATGCCGCAAACGCGCCTACTGTGAATGTTCACAAACGGTGTGAGGCAGCCCGCAATAATGCAGGCGGCCCCAGTCGGCCGCGATCCCGCCCGGACAAATCGTGCACATCACGAAATGTCGGCAACAAGCTGATGCACGTGCGAGGGTCGGCAACAAGCTGATGCACGTGCGAGGGTGCCGGCGCAGGTGGAAGAGCACCCGCCAATGAGACGGCGGAGGTCACACAGGACGCGCGCAGCGCGGCCAGCAGTGCCGGTAACCCCGGTGCTCTACGCTGGCGCCGTGCATATCGGACTCATCACCGTCGTGGTCAGCGAGTACGACCCGGCGATCAGCTTCTTCACTGACGTACTGGGCTTCGAGCTGGTGGAGGACTCCCCGGCCCTGACGAATGACGGGCGCGCCAAGCGGTGGGTGGTAGTGCGACCACCGGGAGCCGCGACCGGCTTGCTGCTCGCGCGGGCTGACGGACCGGAGCAAGACGCCATCGTGGGGAAGCAGGCCGCCGGGCGGGTGGGGTTCTTCCTCAACGTCGAGGATTTCGATACCGCGTACGCGCGAATGGCGTCCGCGGGCGTGCGGTTCCGCACCGCACCACGCACCGAACCCTACGGCCGGGTCGCCGTGTTCCTCGACATAGCTGGCAACAAATGGGACCTCATCGGCCCCATTCCGTAGCCTCATCGTCGTCCGGGCGGGCCGGTCGTCGCCGCCGCGGACGAGCTGCGGCTGAATACGATCGGGCCGCCCGATCCGCCGGTGCCGCCGGACCCGGACACCTGGATCGCGGGCCTCGGCAGCCTGCCGCTGCTCGCCCGGCCCGGCGAGCGGTGGATGTATAACACCGGCGCCCAGGTGCTGGGCGTGCTGGTGGCGCGAGCGGCCGGGCAGCCGTTCGGCGAGGTGCTGGCCACCCGGATCTTCCAGCCACTCGGCATGCGCGACACCGGATTCTGGACGGCGGACACCCAGCGCCTGGCGACGGCAGGCGAGGGCTGCGTAGGGGGAAAGAGCTAAAACCATTCTTTCCAGCGAACGTCGGTGGTTTCACCTCCGTACGGCTGATCGGTGACATCGCCCGGCAGATACATGGGCTGTTCCGCGGATTTGATGTATCAGCGGGCTCGAAGGGCGCTCAGGAAGGGAAGAGGGTGGCTATCGGGGCGTCCGGCCTACAACGCCCTGGGCGAGGAGCCTGCATGGACCACGGTGATAACCCGGTTTCCTGGCTGGTTGACGCGGCGGGGAGCGGGAACGAGCGGGCGTGGCAGGAGATCGTGGACCGTTACGCCCCGTTGCTGGCCAGCGTGATAGGACGCTTCCGGCTCACGCCGGCCGAGAGGCAAGACATCGCGCAGACGGTATGGCTGCGGCTGGTCGAGCATCTGGGCAGCCTGCGCGAGCCGCGCGCACTACCCATGTGGATCATCACCACAGGCAGGCGGGAGTGCATGCGCTGCCTGTCCGAGCAGCGGCGGGCTGTCCCACGTGACCCGCTCGATCCGTCATGGCTTACTACTCCGGCCGAGGAGGCCGAACCTGCGGGGGAACTGATGCGAGCTGAGCGGCATGAGGCACTGCTCGCCGGACTGGCTGAACTGCCATCCCGGCAGCGTGATCTCCTGCTGCTGCTCATGGAGGACCCACCTCTGTCGTATGCGCAGATAAGCGAACGCACCGGGATCGCCCCTGGCAGCATCGGGCCCACCCGGGCCCGGGCTCTGGAGCGGCTCCGGCACTGCGCCGTCGTCAGATACCACGTAGCCGAAAGGTGATGGACGTGACGCAGGACCCTAGGGACGACGATCAGGAGATCCTGGACGACCTGTCCGAGGCGCTCCGCGAGGCCGCGCCGCTGGCCGGCATGCTCGCGGAATACGGCCGGGGGGCCTACGCCTGGCGCACCGTCGATCAGGACCTGCTGCTGGCCAGCCTGACCTTTGACTCCTCGCTGGAACCCGTGCCGGAGCGGCACTCCGAGCCCGGTGAGTCGCGTGTGCTGACGTTCACCGCGGCGCCGCTGTCGCTGGAGCTGGAGGTGATGCCCGGCCATGTGGTCGGGCAGATCGTCCCACCCGGCCCCGGAGAGATCCGGGTGGAAACCGCCGAGGGCGTGACACTTACCGTCGAAGCCGACGATATCGGCTTCTTCGATCTTCCCCACGTGCCGAGCGGACCGGTACGCCTGCGGTGTGACACCCCGGTGGCGCGGCTGGTCACCGACTGGATCCGGCTGTGATCCGGCCGTGATCCGGCGCGGGCGCTCAGGTCCCGAGAGCGATGAACGAACGCGCCGTGGAATCCGCCGCGGGATCGTCGCTGACCGTTCGCCGGGCGAGCATGAGCGCCTCGGCGAGGCCGGACCCGGCTCGCAGGTGGTGGTGCAGGGCGATCATGAGCGGGACGGTGGCGGGGTCGTTGACCGCCACCACGCTGGCCACGACCCCCGCGGAACCAAGGGAGATCAGCGCGCTCACGACGCTGAGCAGCTCATCGGCGCCGACCGGCGCGCCAACCGCCGAGCTGCAGCTGGACAGAATGACACGGTACGGGGCCTGCTTGAATCCCTCCAGGTCGTAGACGGTCAGCGGCCCGTCATGAAGCTCGATCGCGGAGAACAGCGGGCTGTCCGCCCGGAACGTGCCGTGCGCCGCCACGTGGACCAGCCACGCGCCGTCCATGGCCGCCATTACCCGTTCCGCGGTCGCGTCGCCGCCGACCAGGATGACGGCGTCGGGATACTGCGCGGCGAGCTTGCTGACCTCCTCGCTTCCGGTGAACAAGCCCGGGCCGCCGACCAGGACGACCCGGGATCCGGCCGGCCGGGGGGCGCGGCATGCCCGCAGCCACGCGGACGCGGACGGCGCGACGGCCGTCGGCCGGTCACGCAACGAGGGCAGCAGCCCCCAGGGCACGGCGTGCAGCCGTCCGGTCGGCACCACCACTACCGGTCCGGTGGTTCCCCTGGCTCCGCCGCGGAGCAGGCGCACGGAGTCGCCGAGCAGGGCCACCTCGAGTCGCCGTCCTATCTCGGCGAGGTCGAGGCGGTCGCTGCCCCGGCGGGAGCCCTCGCGTCTGATCGCGAACAGCGCGTGGGCGAGCGACCGGGTAGCCCGTTCGGTCGGGCCTACCCGGACCAGGCGCAGCCGCCCTCCGGAGGCCACCACGGCGAACAACTGCCCGTCGACGTCGGTGAGCTCGATCAGCTCGCTGTCACCGAGCTGGTCCAGCAGGCCGGCGGCTTCGAATGGCTCGGCTGTGCCCCAGGCCACCGCTGGCGTGCGCAGGACGCGCTGGCGCACGGCGGCCTCCAGCCGGCGACGTTCGCGCTCCAGGGCGGGCGCCGCGGTCCGGTCGCGCGGCGCGACGGTCAGCCGGCCGACGACGCTGCGCAGCGCGGCGAGGTCGGCGACCAGCTCGCCGTCCGCTGGCGGGCGGACCGGAGTCACGCGAAGCACAGTGGCCCGCCAGCGTTCGCTCCACTTCAGGAACAGCCTGGCGTTTTCCTGCCGGACAGCGTAGCGCAACGCCATCCCGGCCAGCTCCGCACCGTGGGCGGTGGCCATCGTCCGCAACTCGGTGGCGCCCAGCGTGCGCAGGTGCAGGTCGAGCGAGGCCAGGCCGCGGTCACACGCGATCAGCATGGCCGGCCATCGCCCTTCGGCTTCGCACCAGGTCGCCTGGGCCAGCCAGCCGGTGCTTCGCGCGCGCAGCCCGCCGGTCTGCCGGGCGCGGGCCGCGGATCGCAGATGCCGGGCGGCCAGGCCGGGGCGGTCGTGACCGGATGCGACGCGGCCGGTGAGCAGGTGAGCCTCGAACGCGATGACCGGGTCCAGCTCATCCAGCCGGGCGGTCACCCGGCGGGCGGCGCGCAGCATCCAGTCCGGGTCATAGTCGCCTCCGGCGAACAGGCAGAGCAGCAGGACCAGCTCCGCCCGGGCCGCCCACCATGGACGCTGCTGGCGGCGGAACAGCCGCAGGGCTTCGGTGCTGCGCCGCTGGGCGAGGCCGAGATCACCGGTGGCCGCCGCGGCCAGCGCCGACGCATACAGCAACTCGGCGCGTCTCGTCGCCGAGCCGCCCTCCCGTTCGATCCTGGATACCGCGTCGTTCACCTCGGTCAGCGCTTCCCTGGCCAGGCCCGCTGCCAGCAGCACGGTGCATTTGCTGACGTAGAGCTCGGCCTCGAAGATCCCGAGCTGCTCGAACAAGGCCTGAGCATGGTCGAGGTGAGCCAGAGCGGTCGGGAGATCGCCGCGGGCATGCGCCGCTACCCCGCGTTCGTGCCGGACGGACGCATATTCCAGTCGCTGCCCGCATTCGTCAAAAAGCGCCTCGGCCCGGACATAATCGCGTTCCGCTCGTCCCATATCCCCCAGAGCGAAATACACCGCGGCGCGCCAGTGCACGGCGCGCGCTTCCCAGACCAGGTCGCCCGCGCCCGACAGCAAGCCGACGGCGGCCTGGGCATCGCGCAGCGCTTCGGCATTCCGCCCCAGGACCCACAGGGCATTTACCCTGCGGATGAGGATCCGTCCAGCGGGGACGCCATGGCTGTCGCGCAGCACCTGATCGAGGATCGACAGGCCACGCTGGGTCTGCCCGGCCAGAAGACGTGCGATAGCCAGGCTGGCGAGCACATCCGACTCCCGGGCCGGGTCGGCGGCCTTGCGCGCGGAACGATGCGCGGCGGTCAGTTCCCGGATCGCCTCGCTGATGTCGCCGAAGTCCCTGAGCACTACGCCGATCGCCTGATGCGCTACCGAAGCTTGCGACGGCGATGGACGCTGGGCCAGCATCCGGCGAGCGGCGGCGAGCGCCTCCGATGGGCGTGACAGCGCCAAGGCAAGCAGTTCTTCGGACTCCTCCGTAAGCGGAGCGCCTGCGTAGGTGCTGGCCGTCACCAGCCGATCTTAATAATCTTTCCAGCGGTCAGTCGAGACACTTCTCTGGCCGACTATCTGCCGATTTACGCCAAGGAGACATAAAATGCCCGCGGATCCTCGCTTGAAAGCTCAGATAGATCTGATCCTTAATGCCCATCCTGATGCGGATGTGTTCCCGGCGGAGTGGGAGCGTGACGGCGACGCGGATTACATTTACCGGGAGAACACCCTCCTCGTCAACCAGCGCGACGAGGTCCGTGTCGTCCGGGCTCTCACGCAGATCCTGGGCGATGCGGGCCATCAGTTCCCTGACCTTGAGCGTCCCTTTGATCAGATGGACTCTGTCGGGAACGTCCTGAGCATCACGCTCCCGCCGCCGATGCAAGACCAGCCGATACTCTCCGTACCGATGGTTCTCGACAGGCTGGACCCGCTCGTCGGGCAAGGTAAGGCCACGCCTGAATACCTGCTCTTCGTGTGCCCGCACTCATGTCCCGCGACCGAGCCGGGCGAGGTGCCGCTCGGGACCGCGAATCCCTTCCCGGCCCCGGGATCGGGCGCCTGTCCGGGCGGCCACTCTGGTGGCCACGCCAGGTGCGGATGTGACGGCGATGGCGTATTCGCCAGCATCGTGGACACCGGCCTGCTGCCCGGCGCCGCCACGGACCATTCCTGGCTGACCGGTGTGGATGGCACGCCGGAGGAACGAATCGGGCCGGACGGGAACATCGTCCCCTACGCGGGTCATGGGACGTTCGCCGCCGGCTGCTTGCGCTGCGTGGCGCCGAAGGCATCGGTCTACGTCGAGCGGGCCTTCGACATCGCGGCCGCGGACTACGAGACCAACCTGGTGTCGAGCCTGGAGGACGCCCTGCACCGGAACCCGGACATCCTCGTGTTCACCTTCACCACGTCGACCCGGCACGATCAGAGCCTGCTCACCTTCGACGACTTCTACGAGCGGCGGCTGCGCCATGTGAAGGGCCTCCAGGTTGTCGCGCCGGCCGGGAACGATGGGAAGTCGCGCTGGATGTGGCCGGCCGCCTACCCGTGGGTGCTGTCGGTGGGCGCCCTGTCGGCCAGCTGGCGGCAGCGGGCGCACTTCAGCAACTTCGGCGGCTGGGTGGATGTCTACACTCCGGGCGAAGACCTGATCAATGCCTTCGCCACCGGCACGTACGTGTGCAACGAGCCTCCGGTCGGACAGCACCGGCATTTCGGCGGGATGGCCTTGTGGAGCGGGACGTCGTTCAGCACGCCCATCATGGCCGGGCTGATCGCCGCACGGATGTCCGCGACCGGAGAGAACGCGCGGGAAGCGACGGAGTCGCTGCTCCGGGTGGCGCACCGTCAGGCGATCCCGGGAGTCGGCGCGGTGCTCTACCCGGGCCAGGCTTGCTGCGAGCCCGGCCACGCCGATGGTGAGCGTGGCCGGGCTCGGGAGTGCGCCTGCGCCGGTTAGACGTCAGCCCGTACGGGGGCTTGCCCCGGGTCCGGCCGGAGACTTCCGCGCCGGACCCGGGACAGGACGCCCATCATGGTGCGACCCTTCACGAACCAGGAGACGCCGAACGCCACGACCGCGAGCGCTTCGAAGATGAACAGCAGCGGCCAGGCCGCCTGCACCGGAGCGGGCAGCAGGTTGGAGGCCGCGGCGAGCACCACACAGGACAAGATCGTGCCGCCGCACACGGAATAGACAACACGTTCCCGCCGGCTGGGCTCGGGAGACTCTCCAGACGAGCCTTCCGGGCGCGCGAAACGCAGGGCCATGAAGGCCAGCGCGATGAACGTGACCGCCGCGAAGAACAGGTGTATGCCGCCGACGACCTGCTGGCCCGTGGTCAGACGGACGACAGATTGCGGCGGGCATGCCGTCGCGCCGGCCGGGCAGACCGCGGGCTTGGTGGGAAAGAAGGCAACGCCGAGCGCACTGATCCCGGCGATGTTGGTGATCCAGCGCTCCATGTCGTCGTAGCCGTCGTAGGCCACCAGGAACACTCCGAGGGCGCAGAGTGCGCCGATGAAGACGTTGCGCATGTGGGTGTAGTAATAGCCGCTCATCGAATCCGGCCGCGGCGCCGCGAAGATGATCGCGTTGCCGAGGATGAGCACGATCGGCAGCAGGCTTCCGATCCAGCCGACGGTCTTCCGCAGGAACATGTAGGAGATGACGAGCTGATTCGTTTCGGTACTTCGCTCGTTCACCGCTATCCCCCTCCTCATACCGCTGGACAGCGTGATGGCTTTGACATGACGGAGGGCCTGCTCGCGACGCTGATACATCTTCCGCTCCGGCGCTGACATGTCCGGCCTATCCGATGGCCTCGCGCGGCTGCGCTACACACGACGGCGGAGATTCCCCTGTCCGCGCCGTCGGGCCGGGCTCACTTCCAGATCGTCGCCAACGGCATCGCGTCGGACCCCGTCGAGATCCACGTGAAATAAGAGCAGTTCAGGGACTACGCTGATCTAGAACGGGGGGAGCGTCCCCCCGGACCCCGGCGCAACCGGCTCGGGTTCCGGGGCGGGCGGCGCGGCTTCGGACTGCTCACGGGTATTGGCCACCCAGAACGCGATGACCGCCGACGCGGCGAGCGCGATGCTGCCGGCCAGCAACGCGCGCCCGAACCCGGAGGTCAGCGCCTCGGGCGCCGGGGTGCGGGTCGCCAGCAGGTGGCTGGTGCGCGCGGTGGCGATGGCGGACAGCACGGCCAGGCCTAGCGCGCCGCCGACCTGCTGCGCCGAGTTGAGCAGCGCCGCGGCCAGGCCCGCCTGGTCGGGCCGGACGCCGGCGTTGGCCGCGGTGGCGACCGCGACGAACATGGCCCCGATGCCGGCCGACATGACCAGCATGCCCGGCAGCAGGTCGGTGAGGAACGAGCCGTGCACCGGAATGCGGGACAGCCAGTAGACGCCGCCCGCGGTGATCACCGCGCCGGCGATGATGAGCGGCCGGGTGCCCACCCGGGACAGCAGCTGCCCCGCGCCGGTCGCGGCGAAACCGATCGCGAAGCACAGCGGCAGGTAGGCCAGGCCGGCCTTGATGGGGGAGTAGCCGAGGACGTTCTGCATGTAGAGGGTGACGAAGAAGAACATCGAGACGAACCCGGCGAACGCGATGAACTGCGTGAGGTCGGCCGCGGCCAGGCCGCGGACCCGGAAGACCGACATCGGCAGCAAAGGATTGCGGCTACGCAGTTCGTTGAGCACGAATACGGTGAGGATGACGCCCGCGCCGATGAGTTCAGCCGTAGTGCGGCCCGAGCCCCAGCCCTGATCGGGCGCCTTGACCAGGGCGAACACTAGCAGCAGCATCCCGCCGGTGGCCAGGATCGCGCCCGGGAAGTCGAAACCTGCGAGGTCTCGCGCGGCCCGGCGCTCGGCCGGGATGAGCCGGAAGATCGGGGCGAGCAGCAGCACGCACGCGATCGGGTTCACGAACATCACCCAGCGCCAGCCCGGGCCCTGGGTGAGCAGGCCGCCGAACAGCACGCCGGCCGCCGACGACAGGCCGGCCACCGCGGCCCACACGCCGAGCGCGGTGTGCCGGTCGGTGCCTTCGCGGAACGAGACGGTGAGCGCGGACAGCGCGGCCGGCAGCATCAGCGCGGCGCCGAAGCCCTGGGCGAGCCGGGCGCCGATCAGGACCCCGGAGTCGCCGGCGAAGCCGCCGATCAGCGACGCGATCCCGATGACCAGCGTGCCGGTCACCAGGACACGCCGGCGGCCGAGCAGGTCGGCGGCACGGCCGCCGAGCAGCATGAAGCCGCCGTAGGTGAGCAGGTAGGCGCTCGGCACCCACTGCAGGCCCTGGACGGAGAAGTGCAGGTCACGGCGGATCGACGGCAGCGCGACGTTGACGATCGACGCGTCGACGAAATCCATGAACCCGACGCAGCACAGCAGGATCAGCGTGAGCTTGCCGCGGCGGGTGGCGAGAAAACTGTTGTTGTCAGGCATGCAGGCACGCTATGAAGCGCGGTGCCGGGCGGGCGTCACCCGAAAGTGGAGCTCCGGGTGGAATCTTGAAGATCTTTACCTGGAACGTCGGTGGTTACACCTCTGGGACAATAGAGCACATGGAAAGCGGCTGGTCGGGATGCGAGGGGGACGCCTTGCTGGCCAGCAACCTCCTGGCCACCAAGCTGCGTGTGCCGCGGGTTCCGGATGGTTTCGTGGCCCGGCCGCGGCTGACCCGCCAGCTGGACGACGGACTGGCGCGCGGGCTCATCCTGGTCTGCGCTCCGGCCGGATCCGGGAAGACCTCGCTGGTCGCCTCCTGGGTCGGGACCGGTTCACGGCCGATCGCCTGGCTGTCCCTCGATCCCGGCGACAACGACCCGGCCCGGTTCTGGCGGCACGTGTTCGCCGCGCTGGATCTCGCCCGGCCGGGTATCGGCTCGCGGGTGGCACCGTTGCTCAGCCTGCCTGACCCGCCGCCTTCGGATGTGCTGGTGACCGTCTTGCTGAACGAGGCCCTGACCGGCGACGCGCTGGTGCTCGTTCTCGACGACTATCACGTGATCGACTCCGAGCCGCTGCACGAGGCGATCGGTTTCCTGGCCGGGAACCTTCCGCCGGAGCTGCGGCTGGTGCTGACCAGCCGCGGTGTGCCGCCGCTGCCGCTGGCCCGCCTCCGCGCCCGCGGGCAGGTCGCGGAGGTGGACGCCGCCGCGCTGCGGTTCACCGTCGAGGAGGCGACGGCCCTGTTCGGGGGGTTGCCGCAGGATGTGCTGCGGACGCTGACCGAGCGGACCGAGGGGTGGGCCGCCGGGCTGCGGCTGGCGGCGCTCTCGCTGCGCGGGCACGGCGACGCGGCGCGGTTCGTGGCCGGCTTCAGCGGCAGCCACCGGTACGTGCTCGACTACCTGACCTCAGAGGTGCTCGACTCCCAGCCGTCCGGCATCCGGGATTTCCTGCTGGAGACCTCGGTGCTGGTTCGGCTGTCCGGACCGCTGTGCGACGCGCTGACGGGGCGGTCCGACGGACAGGAGATGCTCGAGCGGATCGAGCGGGCCGGGCTGTTCCTCATCCCGCTGGACGACGTGCGCGGCTGGTGGCGCTACCACCACCTGTTCGCCGATCTGCTCCGGGTGCGGCTGGCGGCGGTTTCCGGGCCCGCTGTTGTCCATGAACTGCATTCGGCCGCCGCCCGCTGGCATGACCAGCATGGACTGGCCGACGACGCGATCCGGCACGCCGTTGCTGCCGGAGACGTGACCGGGGCGGCCCGGCTTATCGAGCGGTACTTCGACGAGGGCTACCTGACCGGGGAGCGGGCCACCCTCCAGCGGTGGCTGTCGGCGGTGCCGCGCGAGGTGGCCTCGCGACGGCCGCGGCTGCGCCTGGCGCAGACGTTCGCGGCGCTGGTATACGCCGATGTGGACGCCGCCGAGGCGCTGCTCTCCGGCGTTGAGAGTGACGATACGGACGAGAGGTTCTCGCCCTCGGTGGGCGAGGCCGCGAGCCTGCTGGTGAACCTGCCGGCCGGGTTCGCCATCTGCCGCGCGTGGCTCGCCTACCTGCGCGGGGAGCCGGAGGCCATGGCCGCGTACGCGGCGCAAGCGCGAGGCAGGCTGCGCGAGGGTCAGCTGATGCTCGAATCCATCTACCGGCTGAACCTGGCCCTGGCCGACTGGCTTTGCGGCAAGCTCGGAGATGCCGAACGAGGATTCGCCGATCTGGTGGTGAGATGGCGGTCGATGGGCGAGAGCAGCCTGGCCGCGCGCAGCTGCGCCTTCATCGGCCAGGTCCAGCGGGACCAGGGGCGTCTTGACGACGCGCTCCGGACCTACACGCAGCTCGTGGGCATCGCCGAGGACCCCCGGCAGCCACGGCCGCCGGTCGCGGCATACGGGTACGTGGGCATGGCGGAAGTGGCGTACCAGCGCGATGAGCTCGCCGATGCCTTCGGGCATGCCACCCAGGCCATAGCCCGTGGCCGCCAGCTGAGCGAGAGCGAGCCGCTGGCCAGCGGACTGATGATCCTGGCCTGGATCCGGCAAGCCAATGGCGACCGGGCCGGGGCGGTCGCCGCGCTGGAGGAGGCCGAGGGAGTCGCGCCCAGCCCAGCGGTTGCCAACCTGCTCAACCCCATACCGGCGCAGCGGGCCCGGCTGCTGCTCGCGCAGGGCGACCTTGCCGCCGGTGTCCGGTGGGCGTCGGCACGCGGGCTTTCTCCCGACGACGAGCCGTCCTACCTGCGGGAGCAGGAGTACCTGGTGCTGGTCCGGATCCTGCTGGCGCAAGGGGACCCGGCCGCCGCCCTCGCGCTGCTGGACCGGATGCACGGGCCGGCGGCGGGCCAGGAACGGACCGGAAGCGTCATCGAGTTGCTCGCGCTGCGCGCGCTGGCCCTCGCCGCCAAGGGCTCATCGGCGCAGGCCATGGATGCGTTGCGGGAGGCTCTTACGCTCGGGCGCTCACAGGGGTACGTCCGCGTGTTCGCTGACGAGGGTCCCCCGATGGCTTCGTTGCTGGCCCGCGTCGATGGCGTCCCGGCCGACTACCTGGCCCGGGTGCGACGTGCCTGCGGCGTTCCGGCCGGGCCCGGGCGCTCGGACCAGCGGTCGGCGCAGCCCTTGGTTGACCCCCTGACCGGCCGCGAACTCGAAGTCCTGGCCCTGCTCGCCGCGGGCACCCCCAACCAGGCCATCGCCGACCAGCTGGTCGTCACCGTCGACACCGTGAAGAAACACGTAACCCACGTCCTGGCCAAGCTGAACGCCACCAACCGCACCGAAGCAGTAGCAAGAGCCCGCCACCTAGGCCTCCTCCCCTAACCGCCACCCCCCCATTCCGCCGCGCACCCGCCCCCGCCCGCCGCGCACCGCCCCCGCCCGCCGCGCACCGCCCCCCCCCGCCGCGCACCGCCCCACCCCGCCGTGCACCGCCCCACCCCGCCGCGCACCGCCCGTCAAGCCTGCGCCCGACATTTCAAGATATGCGCCATATGCCAAGGTGGGCTGTCAGCCGACGTGATTAACGTGGACGCTCCCGATTACGCTGGCCAGCCTGGCTAACCGCCCTTATCGCCGCAAAACGGGCGCGTGAGCTGCCACTTTGCGGAAGATAGGAGCCCGCTGGAAGAAAAGGCGCCGGAAAGCGGCGCCCTTTCTTCCGTAGGGCGCTTTTATTCCGCATCGTCCGACGCGACCACCGGCCACGTAACGGGTCATATCCCGGCAAACCGTCGCCCGTTCACGACACCAGTGCTCGCATTCGGCGATAACAGTCCGTGCCAACTGGGTCGGCCTGCTGCGGTCGTCAAATTGGCTCGTTGAAACGATCCAAGCGAGCGAGCAACGTGCCTAGGGGTAACGGCTGATCGTGCGGTCGTCGGCGGCAGGTAACTTCAGCGGGCGTTGCCGGTGAGCGGCTCGCGCCAGCGGTTGGTGATCGGCAGGTAACTTCAGCGGGCGTTGCCGGTGAGCGGCTCGCGCCAGCGGCTGGTGATCGGCAGCCGGCGGTCGCGGCCGAAGTTCTTCTGCGTGATCTTCGGGCCGGGCGGGTACTGCCGCCGCTTGTACTCGGCCAGGTCCACCAGCCGGATCACCCGTTCGACCAGCGCCGGGTCGTGGCCGGCCGCGATCAGTTCGGCCGAGCCCATGTCCTTCTCCACGTAGTCGTCGAGCAGCGCGTCGAGGACGGCGTAGTCGGGCAGCGAGTCGGTGTCCATCTGGCCGGGCGCCAGCTCCGCGCTCGGCGGCTTGGTGATCGAGTTCTCCGGGATCGGCGGTGTCTCGCCGCGCCGCCGGGCCTCGTCATTGCGCCAGCGGGCCAGTTCCCACACCAGCGTCTTGAACACGTCCTTGATCGGCCCAAATCCGCCCGCCGAATCGCCGTACAGCGTCGAATAGCCGGTGGCCAGCTCGCTCTTGTTGCCGGTGGTGAGCACCAGGTGCCCGTGGGCGTTGGACAGTCCCATGAGGATGACCCCGCGCACCCGGGCCTGGAGGTTCTCCGCGGGCAGACCGGTCTCCGGGAAGCCGGCCGGAACCAGCTCCCCGGCGAACGCCTCGACCATGGACTTGATCGGAACCGTGACCGCGTGCAGCCCCTGCCGTCTGACCAGTTCCTCCGCGTCGCCGACGGAGTGCTCGGTCGAGTACCGGCTCGGCATCAGCACCACGTGCACGTTGTCCGGCCCGATCGCGTCGGCCGCGATCGTCGCGGTCAGCGCCGAGTCGATGCCGCCGGACAGCCCCAGGATGACCGAACGAAATCCGTTCTTCCGCACATAATCCCGCACCCCCGTCACCAGCGCCCCATAGACCTCCGCCGGATCCGGCAACCGCGGCCAAACCGGCCCAGCCGTGTCGCCCGTTCCCGCGCCGTCCGCTGTCTCTGCCGTTCCCGCGCCGTCCGCCGCCCCTGTCGCTCCTGCCGTCCCAGCCCCGGACATATCCGACATTGCAGGATTTGACAGAGTGCTGCTGGGAGTGATGCCCGGCCCGCTGGATTGGCGCATGTCCGGCATTTCCGCATACGTACCGGAAGATTGGCCTATTGACGTGGAAGATCGGGGCCTGGTGGAAGAAAGGGTGCCGGTTTCCGGCGCCTTTCCTTCCGGAGGGCTCCAAATTTCCGCGAGATTTACCCGCTTTATGGTGATCGTCGTGCCGTCGCCCGCGTCGACCGGCTGATCCTCGGGCAGCGGGGCCGTTGTCGCGGCGGGCAGGTCCAGGTCCGCGACGACGAGGGCTTCCTCGAACTGCGGTCCGCGGGCGAGAAGGTCCCCGTCGGCGGAGACCAGGATCGAGTCGCCGTCGAAGACAAGCTCGTCCTGTCCGCCGATCATGTTCGCGTAGGCGAGCACCGCCCCGGCCTCCCGCGCTCGCCGCACGCACAGGTCCAGCCGGACGTCATCCTTGCCCCGCTCGTAAGGCGAGGCGTTCGGCACCACGAGCAGGCTCGCCTGAGCCTGCCGTGTCACCGCCACCGGGCCGCCCTCCTGCCACAGGTCCTCGCAGATGGCGATCGCGACGTCCAGCGCCTCGCCGTCCCCGCCGGGCAGCCGGAACACCGGCAGGCAATTGCCGGGCACGAAGTACCGGAACTCGTCGAAGACGCCGTAGTTCGGCAGATGGTGCTTGGCGCTGGTGATGACCACCCGCCCGCCGTACAGCAAGGCCGCCGCGTCCTGCGGCGCCCCGGCGGGCAGCCCGGTCCGCGGCGCCAGCTCCGCCCGCCGGTCCAGGTAGCCGGCGACCACGGCGACTCCGCCGAGCCCCTCCGCGCCAAGCCGCTCGGCCACCCGGTACAGGGTGGCGATCGACGCCTCGACGAACGACGCGCGCAGCGCCAGGTCCTCGACGGGGTACCCGGTGAGCATCATCTCCGGGAACACGACGACCCGCGCCCCCCGCCCCGCGGCCCGGCGTGTCCACTCCACGATCAGTCCCGCATTCCCGTCCAGGTCCCCGACCGTGGCATTGACCTGGGCCAGTGCGATCCGCAGCCTAGTCACACATCCAGCCTAGGCCCCGGGCCGGCATCGTCGGACTGCGCGGTGAAGTTAACCCGGCCCTCGGCCCAGTCCCGGAAGACCCGGTTGAACCCCTCCGGCACCGGGAGATCGGGGAGCTTGTGGCGACGGCCGCCATTGACCCGGCGGCGAAGATAGGGCAGCAGGCCGCGCAGCGGGCCCAGCTCGTCGGGGCTCTGCCCGTAAGGCCAGGTCGGTTCCTTCTTCTCGGTCAGGATGCACACGATCGCGGCTGCTCCCAGCCAGGCACTCGGTCCCAGCCTGGCCGGGTTATCGGTCGCAAGCCGCTGCTCCGGAGCTTTGTGCCAATAGCTGACGGGACCCTTCAGCCACGGGGGTTCGGGGTGATCCCGCAGGTAGTGGCCGACGGCAGCCAGATCGTCGACGACCGATGTCTCGCCGTACGCGGGCCATCCGGCCAGGAAGGCCCGGAAGACGCGGGCGAGGTAGGGCTCATCCACCTTGCTGACGAAGAAGTAATGCGGGATGCCCTGGAAGAACAGCGCGATGCCGCCATGCATCTCCAGGGCCTGCTTGCCGGTGATGACGCCAGATTCCACGGCCGCCAGGGCGATGTAGGCGTCGTCTTCGGCGGCGCTGCGCACATGGGTGCGATGAGCCCAGAGGAAGGCGTCGACATTGGATCGCCGCGGTTCGGTCTCGCCAGCTGAATAGCCCTTCGACAGGAACAGGAGGAGGGCGCCGACGTTGGCTGTTCGTCCGCCAGATCTCATCGCCTCGGCGATCGCGGTGTCGATCTCGGCCAGGATAGTTTCGCGATATGAGCCGCAGTGCACCAGCAGGGCCAGCAGCGCCTCGGCCCAGGGATAAGGCCTGGCTTCTGCCGTAACGGTCTGAGCCGTAACGGCCCGAGCCGTAACGGTCCGGGCCGTGTGGCCGCTGCCGATGGCCATGGCGCCGATCTGGCGGGTGAGATCGCGGACACATCGCGGGGAGGGATCCACCGAGCGCAGGCAGATGGCCAGGAACCTCAGCATCCTTCCCTGCAAGTCCGGATTGCGTTTGGCGCTGTTCCCGATCAGGGTGTCGAAGATGCGCCGAGCACCGTCGACGATCGTGCTGTCCTTGACCTGGATGGCGAGTTCGCCGACGACCTCCCACTCGTTACGCGCGGCGTGCGGGGTCAGCTCCTGGGCGAGGAGTTCTGGCGTGTCGTGATTGAACGCGAGCTGCTCGGCGGCGAAGTATTCCAGGAACGTGCGATGGGTGAACGCGTACAGCTTCTCGCCTGTCGCGGTCGTGCCGACATCGCTGAACACCCACAGGCGCCCCCGGCAGAACTCGACGAACTCACGGGCGGCGTGCTTGGCCTCGCCCTCGGATTCGAAGCCGCGCCCGTGCAGGAAGTCGGCCGTCTCGGTGATCAATTCGCGCTCGGTGACGGCCGGCTGCGGTTCGTTCCAGGTAAAGAACAGCCAGGCCAGATGCCGGAGCGCGGCTTCGAGGAACCGTCCAGCACGCAGCTCCCGGTGGATCCGGCGGCGGGCGTCCCAGCTCCGGAACAGCAGGGTCGCGCACTGCCCGTACACCTCGGCGCGGTTACGCGGCAGCGAGCCCTTGCCTCGGTAGAGGATGCACATGAGCGACAGCAGCAGCGGGTTGGATCGCAGGTCAGGGACACTGGCGCTCTCGGCGAGAAACGCCTCGGCGTCGTCGGCACGCGCATCCTCATCCAGTGCGAACCACTTGCGGACGTAGTCATCGACTTCCTCGCTGCCGAATCGGCCCAGCCGGTAGCAGGTGAACTGAGTGTCGTCGAGGCGAGCCTGGTCATAACCGATCAGGCGGGAGGTGACCAGCACCGGTGCCTGGGGGTACTCGGCACAGAACCGCTCGACCCGATTCGTCACATCCCTGCGCCGGGTGGTGTCCAGTAGCTCGTCCAGGCCGTCGAAGATCACGACGGCGCGGCCGGTGAGGAGCAGCAGGTCCACCAGGTCAGGTGGCGGCGGGCACTGGTACAGCGTTTCCAGGGCGTTCTCGATATACCCGACGACCGATCTCTCCGGCGGGTCCTCGGCGGCGAACTCCCGGAGGATGACGAGGAAGGGCACGCGGCCTAGGGGCCCCGAGGCGAAATGGTGCATCAGGACGTTCGCGGCCGTGGTCTTGCCGCCACCCGGGTCGCCCAGCAGGACGCTCCGGTCAAGCCGTGTGGCCAGCTGCCATATGTCCAGGGGAGCGGTCTTCGGCCGTGACAGTACAGCTCGTTCGGGGTAAAGATCCGCCGATATGGCGGTGGGGACGTAGATGTCGGCGATGGGAACGCGGCGGCGGCGATCGAGATCAGGAGGTTCCAGCTTGCCGTGCTGCTCACAGACGTGGCGGCAGTATCCGGCCAGGAACTGAGACTCGGTGCGCCGATCCGGCCGGGAAGACAGCGCCGCGGTGTGCCGTTCGATGGCGTGCAGGATGCTGATCATCCGGACGTTGTAGGCGTCGCTACGGATCTGGGCCAGCAGCGGCGGATCGTCGGCTTCCAGGCGTGCGACGAGCGAACAGATCTCGTCGTCGTAGTAGTCCGCCAGCGCGGCTGCCTCCGGCGACGGGCCGAGCGTCAGCCGGAGCGTCGAGCGGGCCTTTTCCGCATAGGTCTCCGCGGCGTCGGTCAGCCGGACCGCCAGCAGCTCCTGCAGGGCCGCCTGTACCTCGTCGCTGGACAGTACCCCGGCGAGCTCACCCGGAACCGGTACGGCCGGCGGCTGGCTGGTCAGCGCGTATGTTTCAAACCAGCGGGCAACCGTCACGTCGTGCTCGCGGCGGCGGCGCGGCAGGGAGCCGAGGGCGACGCTGATCCGGCGGCCCGCCACCGCGATCGCGTTGATCAGCGCGCCGGTGACTATCTCATCGATATTGATCAACAATGCGTCACTCCCGGGGTATACCGGGATATTAACGCGGCTGAAACGAGCGACGGGCAGACTCGCTGCCAAGGGGGGTCGACGCGGAACGTAAGGTGAAGCCGTGGACAGGCAGGAAGAGTTCGTGCTGCGCACGCTGGAAGAGCGGGACATCCGCTTTGTCCGGCTGTGGTTTACCGACGTGCTGGGTTCTCTCAAGTCGGTGGCTGTCGCTCCGGCCGAGCTCGAGGGCGCGTTTGCCGACGGCATCGGGTTCGATGGCTCGGCCATCGAGGGATTCGCCCGGGTCTACGAGGCGGACATGATCGCCAGACCGGATCCGTCGACGTTCCAGCTGCTTCCGTGGCGTGGCGAGTATCCCGGTGTGGCCAGGATGTTCTGCGACATCCTGCTCCCGGGCGGGTCGCCGTCGTACGCGGATCCGCGCTGGGTGCTCAAGCGTAACCTCAGCAAGGCGTCCGACCTCGGCTTCACGTTCTACGCCCACCCCGAGATCGAGTTCTTCCTGCTCAAGCGCAAGCCCGAGCCGGGGGAGAAGCCGGAGCCGATCGACACCGGCGGGTACTACGACCACACGCCGCATTCGATCGCGCACGACTTCCGCCGGATGTCGATCACCATGCTCGAGCAGATGGGCATCTCGGTGGAATACAGCCACCACGAGGGTGCGCCCGGGCAGCAGGAGATCGACCTCCGGTACGCCGACGCGCTGACCACGGCCGACAACATCATGGCGTTCCGCTTGGTGATGAAGGAAGTGGCGATCGAGCAGGACGTCTATGCAACGTTCATGCCCAAGCCGTTCACCGACCATCCCGGCTCGGGTATGCACACCCATGTCTCCCTGTTCGAGGGCGACCGCAACGCGTTCTATGAGGCGGGTGCGGAATTCCAGCTGTCCAAGACCGCGCGGGCGTTCATCGCCGGCCTGCTGCGGCACGCGCCGGAGATCACCGCGGTGTGCAACCAGTGGGTGAACTCCTACAAGCGGCTGTGGGGCGCCGCGGAACGCACGGCGGGCGCCGGGGGAGAGGCGCCGGCTTACGTCTGCTGGGGGCACAACAACCGCTCCGCCCTGGTCCGGGTGCCGATGTACAAGCCGCAGAAGGGCAACTCGACCCGGGTCGAATTCCGGTCGGTGGACGCGGCCTGCAATCCGTACCTGGCGTTCGCCTGCATCCTGTCCGCCGGGCTGAAGGGGATCACGGAGGACTACGAACTGCCGCCCGGCGCCGAGGACGACGTGTGGGCGCTGACCTCCGCGGAGCGCCGGGCGCTGGGGATCCGGCCCCTTCCGCAGGACCTTGACCAGGCCATCCGGGTCATGCAGGACAGCGAACTCGTGGCGGAGACGCTGGGGGAGCACGTATTCGACTTCTTCTTGCGGAACAAGAAGGAGGAGTGGCAGGAGTACCGCCGCCAGGTCACCGAATACGAGCTGAGCCGCTATCTGCCGATGCTCTTAGCAGACTAGGACTCGCACGAGCCGAGGTAGCGCCACCGCTACTCCTCGAACCGGCCGCCCAGGTGCTTGGCCAGGAACCGCTCCGCGGCGGCGTAGAACTTCAGCCGGTTCTGGGGCTTGGCGAAGCCGTGGCCTTCGTCGGGGAACAGCATGTACTCGTGGTCGATCCCGGCCGCCGTCAGGGCCGCGACGATCTGCTCCGACTCGGCCTGCTTGACCCGTGGGTCGTTGGCCCCCTGAGCGATCAGCAACGGGATGCGGATGTCCGAAACCCGGGACAGCGGGGACCGGGACCACAAGAACTCCTCGTCGGTCTCCGGATTGCCGACCCGCTTGTACAGCTGCGCCTTCATCGGCGCCCAGTAGGGCGGGATCGTGTCGAGCAGCGTCTTCAGGTTGGACGGTCCGACGATGTCCACCGCGCAGCGGAATACGTCCGGCGTGAACGCCGCGCCCACCAGGGCGGCGTAGCCGCCGTACGAGCCGCCGTAGATGGCCACGCGATCGGGGTCCGCCCAGCCCCGCGAGACCACGTACGACACCGCGTCCAGCAGGTCATCGTGCATTTTCGCACCCCACTCGCGGTCGCCGGCCGCGACGAACGACTTGCCGTAGCCGGTGGAGCCGCGGTAGTTGACCTGGATGCACAGGTAACCCCTGTTGGCCAGCCATTGCGCCTCCGGGTCGAACCCCCATACGTCGCGTGCCTGCGGGCCGCCGTGCACGTTCAGCACGGCCGGCAACCCGGTGCGAGGCAGGCCCGGGGGGAACGTCACGTAGCCATGTATGACCAGCCCGTCCCGCGCGGTGAAGGAGAACGGCTCCATCGAAGCCAGCTCAAAGCGGTTCAGCTCCGGACGGCTCTCGAACAGGAAGCTCCCGGTCCGCGACGTCCGGTCGTAACTGAAGAACCGCACCGGTCCGGCGTCGTCGGTGAACGCGACCAGCCACGTCTCGTCGGCGTTGTCACGGCCGTTGAAGTTCGGGTCGCCGGGGTGCAGTTCCCTGATGGCCTTGAAGTCGGCCTCGACCGAGGGATCGAGCACGTGGTACTCGGCCCGGTCCTTGAGCAGCTCCACGATCTGCGGCTCACGGGTGTCCGGGTGCAGCATGGCCCCGGCCACGTCCGCCTCGGGATCGGACAGCAGCTCCGTGACCTCGCCGGTCGCCACATCGAGCCGGACCAGCCGCCCGGTGTCCGACCCGTCCGCGATGACAGCCAGCAGCGACCGGCCGTCGCCGCTGAACGAGAGCACGTCGCTGGACGTGGCATCGTCGGCGGAGATCGTCAGCAGGGTCCGCCACTCATCCTCGCCGGTGTCGCGAACCATCAGATCGAAGCCGCCGTCGGGCAGCGGCGACAGCGCCACGCGGACCGCCATGTCCTCGTCGGTCAGCCAGCCCGCGTAGCCGGGATTCGAGATCTCCTTCACCAGCTCGCCCGACTCCAGCGTCAGCCGGTAGACGTCATGTAGCTGCGGATTGTCGCGGTTCAGGCCGACGAGCACCTCTCCGGGATGGCTCTTCTTGGTCGCGATGATCCGGGCCTGAATACCCTCGAACGGCGTCAGGTCGCGCCGCGCCATCGTCTCCAGGTCCACGTCGTACAGGCGCCAGTTCTCATCCCCGCCGGCATCCTGGAGGTACATCAGGTGCCGGCTGTCCTGCGCCCAGGCCAGGACGCGGATGCCACGGTCCCGGTCGTCGGTCACGACCGTGGCGTCGTCCCAGGAGACCCCGGCCGCCCCGATCGGCGCCACCCAGAGGTTCAGCACCCCCTCATAGGGCTCGATCCAGGCGAGCCGCGTCCCGTCCGGCGAGATGCGCGGGCTGACGCGCTCGGGATTGCCGAACAGGGTCTCGCGAGGGATGAGTTCAGTCATGCTCAATGCCTACCACACGCCCGGAGCAGCCTGACCAGTGGAGGAACCGGCGCCGTTCCATTTAATGGTCTGAAAACCAGCGAGCCGGAGCGGGCGCGGTGTTGTGGTATATGTGCTTCTGCTCGGTGTATTCGGCCAGGCCGGACGGTCCGAGCTCACGGCCGATGCCGGACTTGCCGAAGCCACCCCACTCGGCCTGGGGCAGGTACGGGTGGTAGTCGTTGATCCACACCGTGCCGTGGCGCAGCGCCGCGGCGACGCGTTCGGCGCGGCCCGCGTCGGACGTCCACACGGCTCCCGCGAGCCCGTATGAAGTGTCGTTGCCGAGCCAGATGGCCTCCTCTACGGTGCTGAATCGCTCGACGGTCACCACCGGGCCGAACACCTCCTCCCGCACCGCCGTCATCTCGCGCGTGCACCCGGCGAACACGGTCGGCCGCAGGAAGAAACCCGCGGCGAGCGAGGGTTCGTCCGGAGCAGGCCGGCGACGCCACTATAGATGGCGGGATAGCGTTGCATGCGTGAGGGGATCGACGCTGGCGGGGCGGCTTGCCCGGCTGGGATTCGCTGATCCCGCGCGCGCCGAACGACTGCTGGACGACGCGGCGCTGGACCCGGAAGCCGATGGTGAGCTGCTCACCGCGATCGGCTCGGCGGCCGACCCGGACCTGGCCCTGACCGGGCTGGCACATAGCGGCCTGGCCAGGATCCGCCCCGGCCGCGAGGCGCTGCGCGACGACGCCGAGTTCGCCGAGCGGCTCATCGCGGCGCTCGGGGTGAGCGCCGCGCTGGCCGACCACCTGACCCGGCATCCGTCAGACATCCAGGTCCTGCAAGGACCCGACGCCGTCCGCAGCCCGGAACCCGCCGAGCTGCGCGCCGCCATGCTGGAGGCAGCGGGGCGCCCCGATCCGGTGGCCTCGCTGGCCGCCGCCTACCACCGCCAGCTCCTGCACCTGGCGGCCCGCGACATGACCGGCGTGGTCACGTTCGACGACGTGGCCGCGGAACTCGCCGACATCGCGGCCGCCGTGCTGGAGGCGGCGCTGGCCATCGCGAGGACCGAGCTGCCGTCCAGACCGACGGCCCAGATGCCGAGGCTCGCCATCGTGGCGATGGGCAAGTGCGGCGCCCGCGAGCTGAACTACGCCAGCGACATCGACGTGATCTTCGTCGCCGAGCCGGCCGAGGTGGCGGCGGACCGGCTGGCCGCCGGCGTGATCGGGGTCTGCGCCCGGTCCACGCCGGAGGGCAGCATCTTCCCGGTCGACCCGAACCTCCGCCCCGAAGGCCGGGCCGGGCCGCTGGTCCGCACGCTGGCCAGCCACCGCGCGTACTACGAGCGCTGGGCGAAGACCTGGGAGTTCCAGGCGCTGCTGAAAGCCCGGCCGGTAGCGGGAGACCTGGCCCTTGGCCAGGACTACGTCGACGCGCTGAACCCGCTGGTGTGGCAGGCGGCGCAGCGGGAGAACTTCGTCGAGGATGTGCAGGCGATGCGACGCCGGGTGGAACACTCGCTGCCGGCCAAGCAGGCCGGGCGCGAGCTGAAGCTCGGACCGGGCGGGCTGCGCGACATCGAGTTCGCCGTCCAGCTGCTCCAGCTGGTGCACGGCCGCACCGACGACTCGCTGCGGTCATCGGCGACGCTGCCCGCGCTCGCGGAACTGGCCGCGGGCGGCTACGTCGGCCGCGCCGACGCCGCCGACCTGGCCGCCGCCTACCGCTTCCTGCGCCGCACCGAACACCTGCTTCAGCTGCACCGGTTGCGCCGCACTCACGCCCTGCCAGAGGATCCCGCCGTCCTACGCAGGCTAGGGCGCGCTTTCACGAACGGTCTGTGGTACCACGACCCGGCCGTGCGTCCCCAGCCTGGCAGCGATCCCGCGGCCGAGTTCGACGAGCTGTGGCGCCGGCACGCCCGGCAGGTCCGGCGGCTGCACGAGAAGCTGTTCTACCGCCCGCTGCTCGACGCGGTGGCCCGTCTGCCGTCGGACCAGGCCCGGCTCACCCCGGAGGCGGCCCGCGCGCGGCTGGAGGCGCTCGGCTATGAGGATCCGGTGGGGGCGCTGCGGCACATCGACGCGCTGACCAGCGGGGTGTCGCGCCGGGCGGCGATCCAGCGCACGCTGCTGCCCGTGCTGCTGGGGTGGTTCGCTTCCTATGCCGAGCCGGATGCGGGACTGCTGGGGTTCCGGCAGGTGAGCGACGCGCTGGGGGAGTCGCCCTGGTACCTCCGGCTGCTGCGGGACGAGACCATAGCCGCCGAGCGGATGGCCCGGGTGCTCGCGTCGAGCCGGTACGCCACCGGGCTGCTGCTGCGCGCCCCCGAGGCGGTGGCGATCTTCGGGAACGACACTGAACTCGAGCCGCGCGGCGAACCGGCGCTCAGCGCGGAGATGCTGGCGGCGGCCCGGCGGCACGGCGAGGACGCGGAGGCGGCCGTCGCCACCGTCCGCTCGCTGCGCCGTCGCGAGCTGCTGCGGATAGCCGCGTTTGACATCCTGGGTTCGGGCGGGCCGGCATCTTTGGCGATGACAGGGGAGGCGGTCACCGCGGTCACCAGGGCGACCCTGCGAGCGGCGCTCGAGGCGGCGGTGCACAAGATCGAGGTCGAACTGCGGCGGCCGCTGGTGACCCGGTTCGCGATCATCGCCATGGGCCGGTTCGGCGGCCACGAATCGGGTTACGGCAGCGACGCGGACGTGCTGTTCGTGCATGATCCGCTGCCGGGGAGTTCAGAGAAGGAAGCGTCCGACGCCGCGCACGCGGTAGCGGCCGAGGTCCGTCGCCTGCTCGCCCTTCCCGTACCTGATCCGCCGCTGATCGTGGATGCCGACCTGCGCCCGGAAGGCCGCCAGGGGCCGCTGGTCCGCAGCCTGGCCGCCTACCGGGCCTACTACCGCCGGTGGTCGGCCCCCTGGGAGGCGCAGGCGCTGCTGCGCGCCGAGCCCGCCGCGGGGGATCCCGGGCTGGGCGAGGAGTTCATCGCGATGGCGGAAGAGTTCCGGTACCCGGCCGGCGGGATTCCTGATGTGGCGGTGCGCGAGATCCGGCGGATCAAGGCCAGGGTGGAGGCCGAGCGGATTCCGCGCGGAGCCGACCGGGCCCTGCACCTCAAGCTCGGGCCCGGCGGTCTGTCGGACGTGGAATGGACCGTGCAGCTGCTCCAGCTCAGGCACGCGTATGCGGTGGCGGAGCTGCGGACGACGCGCACCAGCCTGGCCTTGGCGGCCGCGGTTTCGGCCGGTCTGCTGCCGGCTTCCTCGGCCGGGGCGCTGTCCGCCGCGTGGGAGCTGGGATCCCGGATCAGGAACGCGATCATGCTGGTGGCCGGCCGTTCCAGCGACATCCTGCCGTCCCGGCACGGCGAACTGACGGCGGTCGCGCGCCTGCTCGGTTACGCTCCCGGCGCGGTGTTCGCCGACACCGGCGCGCAGGCCCTCGAACAGGATTACCGCCGCGCCGCCCGCCGCGCCCGCGCGGTCATGGAACCTCTGTTCTACGGCTGACCCTGCGCGTGTCCCTCCGTGTCCCTTTCGCCGTAGCTATTTCAGGTAGCGTCAGCGATCCGAATTTTGGATCCTTGTTCGGATGGATGTGGCAGCCACCCGGTTATAACCGGGTGGCTGCCACATCCATCCGGGCGGCCAAAGCTGGCAGCCGCCTGACTGTGGTCGACCATGCACGATAGCACCTGGCAGTGACCGCGGACGGGCTTCCGGTGGAGCTGTCTCGGCCGTAACCCGGCCCGGCGGAGCTGACCAGCCGGAAGCATGTCGCTTCTGATCAGTGTGGCCGCGTCGGCCGCGGCACGCGCCTCATCGATCCGGTCGAGGTAACCGAGTTCGTCCGCCTGCCGGGTCAGCGCGTCGGCGAGTGCGGGCAGGTACTCGCCACGGTTCAGGACGGCGAGGTCGCGATACAGCCCGATCGCGACCTCGACCGCGCCGAGCGCCTCGCCGTGCCGGCTGAGCGTGCCCAGCAGGCTGGCCTGCTGGTAGAGCGCGTCCGCGAGGTTCGACGCGAACCTGCGAGCCGGGTTCGCCGCCATGAGCTGCCGGTAGATCGCCACCGCTTCGTCGATCGTGTCGAGCGCCTGCGGCACCTTATTCAGCTCCTGCAACGCCTCAGACTTCATCAGCAGATCGAACGCGAGGACCTCGCGGAACACACCCGGCCACTTCCGGGCGGTGATACGACTCGATGGCAGGCGCTGCTCAATACGCTCGAGCGCCTCGCGCGGGCGGCCTGTGCGGAGAAGGGCTTCGGGATCGGGCAAGGTGAACGCGACCACGACGGGATAACCAATGCAGCCGGCGAGGATCCCGAGCGCGAATCCGGCGAGTCCCCACTCCCACCCCAGCAGCAGGCCGCCGCCACCCAGGGCGAAGGCCCCGCACACCGCCACGAGAAGCAATTGTCGTCGCGTGGGCAGGCTTCGCACACCGCCATTATCGATCGCACCTCTCGTCCCAGCTAGTAGCTAATTTGTCAGGCGCGAACTACTGGGTGCGAAGACTACGAACGGCTGGGGCGAAACTACCAGCGACCGTTGACGCGCAGGGTGCGGAGAGCGTCCACCGTGAGGAAGCCGCGCCAGTCCCGCTCGGCGGCCGGTGACCAGGCCAGCCAGTTGAAGGTCCAGCCGCCGTCGTCGCGCTGCGCACCCGCGAGGTGATCGAGATGGGCCTCGATCACCGGCTTATCGAACAGCGCCCTGGCGATCGAGTCCGGTGCGGGGGCGAATTCCAGCGGCGAGTGCACCTCACCTGGCGTCTCCGGGTCAAGGGCGACGAGGTCCTGGCTGAAGATCAGCGGCCCGACGCGCTCGAACACCTTTCGGGCCCGGTCCCGGTCCGGAACATGCTGGAGAAACCCCAGTATGCCGAACATGTCATACGCCCCCGGGGTGGTCACCTCGTCGAGCCGGGCCCACATGGCCTGGGTCGCGCGGTCGAGCCAGGGATGACGCACGCCGCGTGCGTGCAACGTCCCGGCGATCATTCCGGTCTGGATCAGCGAGGCGGGATACTTATCCTCTGGCACCCACCAGGGCGCGTGCGGCCAGGCGGTTACGGAGGGATTCACCATGGCCGCGCCGCCTTCGCCTGGCGCGGTGGACTCGAGCCAGTCGCAAGCTCCCTTGACCAGATCGTCGTCCCACGAACCGGTCTCATCCATCATGCGCAACGCCATCGCGGTCGCGGCGGGCTGGCTGGCCGGATCCCGGAGATCCGGTTCCAGCGCGTGCCCGAAGCCGCCATCGGAGTTGCGGTACGCGGCCACCGCGTCCCGCACGGGCTCGGCATCGCCACCCTGGAACAGCCGCTCGTACCTGCGCTGGTCAAGCACTCGCGCGTTCTCGGCGATGAAGGTCGCTGCCGCCTCAAAGTCTGGAACTGTCATGCGGTCATCTCAGCACCGCAGGTCGCTGCCGTATTGAACGAAACGGCCATAGGCTTGCGGTATGGGGGCTACGCGATACCGGGAGTGGCAGGCGCCCGTGGCGCTGCGCGATTCCGTGATGTGCATGTGGTCGTCCGTGGCGTACGAAGATAGTGAAACCCTCGTTTTGCCGGACGCGTGCAGCGACCTGATCTGGGAGCAGGGGCGTGGTGCGTTCGTGGCCGGACCGGACACCGGACCGGCGCCGGTTGCCGTCCAGGCCGGCATGGTCCTGTTCGCCGTGCGATTCCGGCCCGGGGCTGGTGGTCCCGCGCTCGGCCTTCCGCTGAGTGAACTACGCGACCAGCGCGTTGACCTGGCCGACCTGCATCCGGCGCTGGCCAGGCTGCTGCCGGGGACGCTGGACTCGAAGACGGCCGTGAGCCGCGTCCTGGACGTGGCGGGGCGCCTGGCCGCCGATGGGTCGGCGGACGCCGCCATGGCGCACGCGTCACGGATGCTCGGCGATCCGCGGGCGCGAGCGGAGGACGTCGCGGTGAAAGTGGGGATAAGCACGCGGCAGCTACGCCGGCGCTGTCATGACACCGTCGGCTACGGCCCGAAAACCCTGCAGCGCGTCTTGCGGTTCCGTCGGTTCGTGTCCCGGATCGATGCCGGAGATGCGGACCTGGCGGCTATCGCGGCCGACGTCGGTTATTCGGATCAGGCGCATCTCACCCGGGACTGCGCCGAGATGGCCGGCCGGACCCCGGCGGTCCTGGCCAGGCTGCGAGGTACTGGGTGAAAGTGCTGCGCACCGGAGGGGGTCATCAACGCTGGTCGGGCAGGACTGGGGTGGCCTGATCGGGTTGCGGTTGGTGGCGGAGCATCCGGACCGGTTCGCTCGCGTGGTGGCGGCCAACACCGGGCTGCCTACCGGCGACCAGCCGATGCCCGACGTCTGGCTGCGGTTTCGTGAGGTGGCACCGGAGCCGGTTAACGGTGCTGGGCGGGCTCGGCGATCATGGCGACGCCGATCTCACGGAACCCGATCCTCGCGTACACGCGCGCCACCGCATCGTCGGTCGCGGACAGGAAGACGGTCCGCACACCGCGCCTCAAGGCGTCAGCGGCCAGGGCGGCCGTGACCGCGGCGCCCAGCCCCTTGCGGCGTTCGGAAGGGAGCACGCCCACGCCGGTGATCTCGGCGACCTGACCGACCGCCTGGCAACTGCCCGCTGCCATCGGACCGTCGGAGCCGAACGTGGCGGCCAGCACCGACTGCCCTGACCGGAGCCGCTCGCGGAGGATGTCGATCGTCCCGCCGTCGTGATCGGCCGCGATCTTGTCCCGCTCCGCCGCGCCAGCTTCACCCCTGGCCGTGCCGGGATTCCCGAAAGCCACCGACGGGACGGCCCAGATCCGGTGCAGATCGGGATCGTCAGGCGCGACGATGCGGACCGTGACGCCCGATGGCAACGGCGGCGACGGCGGCAACGGCACCAGATCATCCAGGACCAGCAAGGGATGGGCGTGCACGTCGAGGCCGCCATCGGCGGCGGCCGCGGCCATGTCCGGCGCGGCCTGCTCGATCCACTCGAACGACTCCGGGATCAGCAGCTCCCGTTGCCGGGCCCGCACGGCGCGGACGTCGGCAGTGGTGATCGCCGGTCTGGCCCCCAGCCGGGGGCGAGCGTAGTAGGGCCAGCCTGGACCGGTGGGAACGAACAGGACCAGAGGCCCATGCTCCTCCGCTCGTGCCCGGACGCGCGGAACCGCGTCACAGAAGGCATCAATACGCTCAATGGTTTCGTTATCCCTCACAACAGCACTTACCTTACGACGCGGGGCACTGTCCTCCAAACTTGTTTACCCGACAAAATAAATAGACCACCCGGTACGGCATGGCTACTATCGCCGCTGATGACCAATATGCAGGCACCGCCGCGGATGACCCGCCTCACCTTTCATGGACCGCTGTCCGAGGCCAGGGCGGCACGCATTGTCGACCGGCTCGCCCGTACCCGCCCGGCTTCCGTGCTCGACATCGGCTGCGGCTGGGGCGAGTTGATGTTGCGTATCCTCGAATCCATCCCGGGCGCGATCGGTACCGGCATCGACCTGGACGAGCATGACCTCGCCCGGGGCAGGGACAACGCGCAGGCACGAGGCCTCGCGGAACACGTCTCGTTCGTCAGGGAATCCGCCACCGGAACGGCCCGCGGACCGGCCGACCTCGTGCTCTGCGTGGGTGCCAGCCAGGCCCTGAGCGGCGCTGAACCGCCACGGCACATCGCGGCGGCGCTCAAAGTGCTCCGTAATCTAGTGACTCCCGGTGGCCGCGTCCTGTTCGGCGACGGATTCTGGGAACGACCGCCGGCCCCGGCCGAGCTCGCCGCCATGTGGCCGGGCACGTCGGCCGCCGAGTTCACCGATCTGGCCGGACTGGTGGATCTGGCCGTGGACGCCGGGTTCCGGCCTGAGTGGATCGAGACAGCGAGCCCCGAGGAATGGGACGACTTCGAATCCGGCTACCAGGCCGACATCCAGGAGTGGCTGGCCACTCACGACGACCCCGCGGTCCGGGCGAAGGCCGACGAGCACCGTTCCCACTGGCTGCGTGGCTACCGGGGAGTGATGGGACTGGCCTACCTCACGCTGATCCCGGCCGCCACATCGATCTCTCCGTCATAGTTCTCAGCCGCGGCCTCGACCGCCGCCTGGCGGTCCGCGCCAGGCCGCAGGTGGGTGAGCACCCGGTGCCCGTCGTGCTCCACCAGGTATCCGCTGCACGCCTGTCCAGCCCCCGGCCATGCGCCGCACCCGCCCAGCACCGTTAGTCGCATGATCTCCTCCGGCTACCACCCTATGGCGACCGGGTATCGGTTTAGATAGTGAGAATGAGTGGTGCTGTACTCCGGCTGCGGCCCGCGACCCAGGATGAGTTCGATGAGTGGCTGCCGCGCCAGGAAGCGGGATACGTCGAGCACATAATCGCTTCCGGCTCCCTGCCGCCCGGCCAGGCCCGGGAGAAGGCCCGGCGCGACACGGAGCGCGCGTTCGGCGGCGGGCTGGGCACGCCCGGGCAACTGGTGTTCCGGCTCTTGGCGGAGGATGAGCCGGTCGGCTGGCTGTGGCTCGCGGTGCCGGGAAGCGACGCGGACCCGCGTAACCCGCGTATGGCCTGGATCAACGACGTCGAGGTCGATGAGGCGTTCCGGGGTCGCGGTTACGGCCGTCAGGCGATGCTGCTGGCCGAGCAGGAGGCCAAGGTCCGCGGGATGACGTCGATCGGGCTGAACGTACACGGCCACAACACCGTGGCCCGCGCCCTCTACGACAGCCTCGGATACCAGGTCATGACCCAGCAGATGAAGAAGCCCCTGTAGAGGGCTCAAATGATCGCGGACGGCTCCCCCGTAAGGGAGCCGTCCGCGATGCGTGGGTCAGACGTCGAAGTACAGCTCGAACTCGTGCGGGTGGGGGCGCAGACGGATCGGGTCGAGCTCGTTGGAGCGCTTGTAGTCGATCCAGGTCTCGATCAGGTCGTCGGTGAACACCCCGCCCTCGGTGAGGAAGGCATGGTCGCTCTCCAGCGTGTCGAGCACGACCTCCAGCGAGCCCGGCACCTGCGGGATCGCGGCCGCTTCGTCCGGCGGCAGTTCGTACAGGTCCTTGTCCACCGGCTCCGGCGGCTCGATCTTGTTCCTGATCCCGTCCAGGCCGGCCATCAGCATCGCGGCGAACGCGAGGTAGGGGTTGCAGGACGGGTCGGGCACCCGGAACTCGACCCGCTTGGCCTTCGGGTTCGTGCCGGTGATCGGGATGCGCGCGCAGGCCGACCGGTTACGCTGTGAGTACACCAGGTTGACCGGCGCCTCGAAGCCGGGAACCAGCCGGTGGTAGGAGTTCACCGTCGGGTTGGTGAAAGCCAGCAGCGACGGGGCGTGCTTGAGCAGGCCGCCGATGTAGTACCGGCCGGTGTCGGACAGCCCCGCGTAGCCGACCTCGTCGTAGAACAGCGGCGCGCCGTCCTTCCACAGCGACTGGTGGCAGTGCATGCCGTTCCCGTTGTCACCGAACAGGGGCTTCGGCATGAATGTCACCGTCTTGCCCGCGGCCCGGGCCGTGTTCTTGATCACGTACTTGTACGTCATCAGCTTGTCGGCCATCTTCAGCAGCGAGTCGAACCGGATGTCGATCTCGGCCTGGCCGGCCGTGCCCACCTCATGGTGCTGCATCTCGGTCTCGATGCCGACCTTGATCAGGTTGGCGACCATCTCCGAGCGCAGGTCGGTGTAGTGGTCCATCGGTGGCACCGGGAAGTAGCCGCCCTTGTAGCGCGGCTTGTAGGCGAGGTTGGCGCCGTTCTCGTCCCGGCCGGTGTTCCACGCCCCTTCCACGGAGTCGATGAAGTAGTAGCCCTCGTTAGGCGCGGTGGCGAACCGGGCGGAATCGAAGATGTAGAACTCGGCCTCGGGCCCGAAGTACGAAGTGTCGGCGATGCCGGTCCCGCGCAGGTAATCCTGGGCTTTGCGGGCGATGTTGCGCGGGTCTCGGGTGTAGGGCGCGCCGGTGAGCGGGTCATGCACGAAAAATGTCAGGTTCAGCGTGTGGTGCGTGCGGAACGGGTCCACGTACGCGGTGGCGGGGTCGGGCAGCAGCAGCATGTCGGACTCGTGAATCTGCTGGAAACCGCGGATCGACGAGCCGTCGAACATGAGACCGTCGGTGAAGACGCTCTCGCTGAACGACGCGGCTGGCACGGTGAAGTGCTGCACCGTCCCAGGCAGGTCACAGAACCTGACGTCGACGAATTCCACGTTCTCCGCCTCGATATAGCCGAGAACCTCTTCCGCACTGCTGAACATCAACCCTCCCTTGTCGGGGGCACGCATTAGTTATCTAGCTGGAGGTATGCGATTTGGACGCTAGCCCGTAGCAATTTCCAGCCCGTGTCTTAAGTGTTTCACGGATGTTACGGCTCCTGACCTCCCGCGCGGGCCGGCTACCGTGGTGTCGTGGCCCAGCAGACAGCCGGCGCCCCGTCGAAGGACGCCACCTACGCCGGTAAGGGACTTGGCTTGCCCGAGACCGGCCCGATGTCGGTGGCGACCATGGGCCGCCGGGTGCTGGCCCTGCTGATCGACTGGCTGCTGTGCATGCTCATCGCAGACTGGCTGACCCACTCGCAGTTCTGGACCATAGCGGTGTTCGCGGTGGAGGTCTACCTGCTGACCGCGATGGCGGGCACCACCGTCGGCAAGCGACTGCTCGGGATCCGGGTGATCCGGGTGCACGGCGGCCCGATCGGTTTCTGGTGGGCGCTGGTCCGCACGCTGCTCCTGCTGGCGGTCGTCCCGCCACTGCTGTCCGACCGCGACCTGCGCGGCCTGCACGACCGTGCGGCGGACACCGTCGTCGTTCGTATTTAGGCTGAGATCGAGCCCAGCGATCACCGCATCTTCGGGCGGGGCATTTTGGGCTGCCTGACGTTCCGCGGGATCGGGCCCTTGGGCGCCTGGAGCGACGGCTGCAGCGCCTTGAGCCGGTGGTTGAGGTCGCTGACCGCGGCGGGCTTGAGGTTGCGCGGCAGTCGCATGACCTTGCGCTGTAGCTTGCTGATCGGGACCTGGCCTTCGCCGTTGCCGATCTGGAAGTCGAAGATCGGTACTTCGTAAGCCACCCGGGCGACCCGCTTCTTCTCCGCCGTGAGCAGGCTCGCCACCCCGGTGGGAGATCCCTCTCCGACCAGGACCACGCCTGGGCGCCCGACGGCGCGGTGGATCACGTCCATGTTGCGGTTGGCCGCGATCGCGGGAGTGACCGTCCAGTTGCCGCGCATGTTCTCCAGCACGGCCGCCGCGGCTCCGGGCTGGCCCTCGATGGCCGAGTACTGAGCCGACTGGGCGAACCGCCCGAACAAGATGACCGCGACGAGAAGCCCGAGCAGCACGCCGAGCGGTATGAGCAGCGGAGCGAGGCCGGTGAGCAGCCCGACGACCACCAGCACGACCAGGATCCCCAGCCCGCTGGCCGCCACGATCGGGAGCGCCCGCGGATTGGCGCGGTTCACCAGGCCAGCGACCATCCGGATCTGCTTGAGCCGCCCCGCCTTGGCCAGGTCTTCGGCGGAGTCGGCCGGCAGGGCTGGGCCCGAAGCCCCTCGGTTTCTCGACGTACGTGCCATGTTGTGCAGCATATGGTTTAAAGGCCATCGACCGGAACTCCAGGGGCGCCCGCGGCGAGCGCCAGCGAGCTTCGCGGGTCGCCTGGCCGTGGAGGGCCTGAAAGGCCCTTCCGGCCGGGTGACACTAACGGCGGGAAGCGTCGCAGGCTGGGGGGTCCGGGGGGTTGGTGTTTACCCCCTGGAAGATACAGCCTGCGCGTACAGCCGGCCAGCCCTATAGGAAGACCGCACGAGGGGTCCGGACATTACGCCGGCGAAACCCATTGCCAGTGCCTCGTCCCGCAGTTCCGCGAACTCCTCGGGCTTCACCCACCGCTCCACCGGATGATGCCGCGGGGACGGCCGAAGGTACTGGGTGATCGTCAGCAGGTCGCAGTCCACCGCCCGCAGGCCGGCCATGGCCTCGGTGATCTCGTGCCGTTCCTCGCCTAGCCCGAGGATCAGATTGGACTTCGTGACCAGGCCCGCGTCGTGGGCGGCGCGCAGCACATCGAGCGAGCGCTCATACCGGAACCCGGGCCGGATCCGGCGGAAGATCCGCGGCACCGTCTCGATGTTGTGCGCGAGAACCTCGGGCCGCGCCTCGAAGACCGTCGCCAGCCGCTCCGGCGCCGCGTTGAAGTCCGGGATCAGCAGTTCGACGCCACATCCCGGGATGACTTCGTGGATTTCCACGCAGGTCTGCGCGTACAGCCAGGCGCCGCCGTCCGGCAGGTCATCCCGGGCCACTCCGGTCACGGTTGCGTACCGCAGGCCCATCGTGGCCACCGACTCGGCCACCCGGCGCGGCTCGCCCCGGTCCAGCGGTGCGGGCTTGCCGGTCTCGATCTGGCAGAAGTCACACCGCCTGGTGCACTGGTCGCCGCCGATCAGGAAGGTGGCCTCCCGGTCCTCCCAGCACTCGAAGATGTTCGGGCAGCCGGCCTCCTCACACACCGTGTGCAGGCCCTCGCCACGGACCAGGTCTTTCAGCTCCAGATAGGACGGTCCGGTGCGCAGGCGCGTCTTGATCCACGGCGGCTTGCGCTCGATCGGGACCGCGCTGTTACGAGCCTCGAGCCGCAGCATGCGGCGTCCTTCAGGTGCCAGTACCACGCTTCCAGCCTATGTTCACGCGACAGCTGGCTCAGTCGAGGCCGGCCGGCCGGCGAACGCCGCGAGGTCGTCGCCGCGCCGCCAGCCCGGATAGCCCAGTGCGTCGCTCAGATGCCGCTCTACCAGGGGGATGATCTCGGCCACCGTGACGTGACGGCCCGTTTCGGCGGACAGGGTGGTGACGGACGCGTCCCGGATGCCGCACGCCGCGATCCGGTCGTACCAGGCCAGGTCGCAGTCACAGTTCAGCGCGAACCCGTGCATGGTGACGCCCTTGGCCACCCGCGCCCCGATCGCGCCTATTTTCCGGGGGGAAGCCATCCCCCCGGACCCCCCTGGTCCGGAGTCCGGAAGCACACCGGTACCCGGGATCCATGCGCCGCTGCGGCCCTCGACCCGTCCGGCAATGATGCCGAACTCCGCGCAGGTGCGGATCATCGCCTCCTCCAGCGCACGCACGTAGGCCAGCACGTCGACCGGCTCGCGCAGCTTGGTGATGGGGTAGCCGGTCAGCTGCCCGGGGCCATGCCAGGTGATTTTGCCGCCACGGTCCACGTCGATGACCGGAGCGCCGGGATCGCCGAACGGCCGGTCCGACGCCGCCGTCCGCTTCCCGGCCGTATATACCGGCTCGTGCTCGAGCAGCAGGCAGCTGTCGGGAACTTCGCCGGCCACCCGCCGGGCATGAATCCGGCGTTGCAGGTCCCAGCCAGCCCGGTATTCGACAGGGGAGGGCCCGAGTTCCAGGTAAACGAGCTCGCTCACTTTGCCCAGCTTAGTCATGCCCGAGAGAACGTCGGTGGTTCCTCCTCTGAGTCCCTGCCCCGCCCACCTAGTTGGCGGTGTTGCTGGACCAGAGGACGGCGCCGTAGCCGTTGTAGATGACAAGGTTGCCGTCGGGCTGGAAGAACATGACGTCGCCGGGGTTGCCGGCGGTGCCGCTGGCCCAGATGGCATTGGTCTGGGCGGTGGCGTCGGCGGCGGTGGGGTAACTGACGAGGTTGCCGTCGGCCTGGAGGGTGAGGACCGCGCCGGGGTGCCCGGTTGCGCCGAACGTGGCGGTGCTGCTGCCGGTGCCGGTTTCCTTCACGGCGAGCTGGCCCTGGTTGAAGCTCAGCTGGCCGTGGGCGGTTACCCATCGTGAGCCGGTGGGGTACTGGTGGCTGTCGGCGGGGAACAGCACGTAGCCGGGCGTGCCGGACAGGCTGGCGATCTGGATCGGGCTCAGGTAGACGCCGTTCCAGGCCTGGACGTCGGCGATCTTGCCATCGAAGTAGCCGCCGAGGGTGCCCCCGCCGTTCCAGCGCGACAGCGCGAAGGTGTCGCATCCCGACGACCAGACGCCGGACGTGCCGGCGCTGTCGGCGCGGGTGCCGTTGACGTAGAGGGTGATGCGCTTGTCGGCGGCGTCGTAGATGGCGGTCAGGTGGGTCCAGGCGCCGAGGGTAACGGGATAGGTGCTGCCGGCGGTGGCGCTAGTGGAGGTGGCGCTGGCGGAGCTGCTGTCGGTGACAGCGAACCGCCATGCGGCGGTGGCGGGATCAGTGCTGGTGATCGACAGCCGTATGCACGAGGCCTGGCTGCCGTACTGGGACAAGATGATTCCTCCGAGCGCTTCGGGCTTGACCCAGGCCGAGATCGTGTAGCTGCCGGTCGTGTTGATGGCCTGTCTGGAGGTGGTCATGTACCCGGTGGTGCCGTCGAAGCTGGCGGCGGGGTTGAACAGGTCGCTGGTGTCCCAGGTGACGCCGCCCGTCCCGGTCAGGGGCATCGCGGTGCCGCTCCCGGTATCGGCGGCGGTGGCGGCCTGGCCGCTGGTGCCGTCGCCGAGCCGCCACGCGTGAGACGGGTCGAGCAGAGATTGGCTGGCGGTCTGGGTGATGCCGGGGGAGGAGGGGAGCCCGGTCGAGGTCCAGGCGGTGACGGTGCCGCTGGTGGTGACGGCCCAGACGGCGGGTCGTCGCGGCCATAGTAGCGGCGGGGCGTGGGCGTGTTAGCGAATCCGGCGCGCTACGCTCGCCTTGGACAGCACCGCCCAGAACCCCGCCTGGCGGCAGTTCACTCCCTATGGCGCCCCTCGCGGCCAGGCCGTCACCTGGGCCGATAACCGCGGGTACCTGAACAAGCCCGCTGACGCCGCCACTGGCCTTACCATCCTCGGCGCGCGGCAGTATGACCCGGTCACCGGCCAGTTCATCTCTCCCGATCCCGTCCTGAACCCGGCTGACCCGCAAGATCTCGACGCCTATTCCTATGCCGAAGACAACCCTGTCACCTACGCCGACCCGACCGGGTTGTGCCGGCTCGCCGATCCCGGCGGCCCGCCGGTCAACTGCAGCGGCCAGCCGGTCCCGGTCTCCGGCACCCCTGCTCCGCAGAACCAGGATCCCACTGTCTATGACCCTGCCCCGCCCAGTACGGGCTGTTCCTGGTTCAGCTGTGCCTGGCATGCGGTCGCCGGTGCGGGGAGCTGGCTGGGCAACCAGGGCGGCGCCAGCCTCCTCGGCGGTATCGGCAACGGTATCTATGACACGATCTCCGCTGTCCCGTCGATGTTCGCCCAGCTGTTCAACCAGATGTTCGACGCGTTCCCCACCGGGGCCACCGCCGACGGGCAGCTCACCTTCGGTAACAACAGCCACGTGTCGGTCCCTCACTCACCCTGGCACATCGGTAACCCCGGCAGCATCGCCTACAAGATCGGCTACTACGCCTGGCCCCTGCTCGTCCCAGCAGCAGCCCCCGAAGAAGGCGCCGCCGAGGCCAGCGGCACCGGCCTGGCCCGCGCACTCGCCCCCAAAGTCACCGCCTACGCCCACACCACCCCAGGGCCGACACCGGCAGATATCGCAGTCAATGCCGATGTCTCAACAGCACCAGGTACGGCATTCGTCTGGACCGTCTTCCTGAAGAAGTAGCGACGGCCGTTGCCAGATCAATGGGCGGGACAACCCTGGAAGGAGCCCTGGAGTCACGTGGCGTCGTTATGCCAGCCTGGATTCCATCGGATCCAGCCATAGCCGAGGCGTGGTACACGGTCTCTGCCCGATACGCCGCCGCTGCCTCCGGTCGCGTGCGCGCTATAGTAGGTCCGGGAGGAATAAAACTCGAAAGCGTGTTCAATACTATAGAGTTGCCCATTCTCCAGGGCAATCCAGCGGTTACGTCAATCGAGTACATCTATGCAGGAAGATAAAGAGCGGAACGTGGAAATAGAATGGGAAAAGCCGGGGCTAGTGATAGTGCGAGTTGATGGCCGGATTCTTAGGGTAGGAGGCGAAGGGCTGTTCGATCGCAATCCTGACTTCATGATATACCCGTCCTTCATTACCCACTGGGAGGATGGGGCTCCTATTACGGACGAAGAGAAGGCGGCAGTACTGCGTGACCTAGTCGACGAGGCAGCAAGACGTGGCTGGAAGTTCGAAATCCGGTGGTAGCGACAAGATTTACCTCATTCCTCGCGGATCCCCTCTCCTGTAGCGATTTCTGACCATGATTTATGTAGAGGCTCCTTCCAGGATAGACACCAAAGGCGATACCCTCTTTCTGGCCGGTGGCATAAGCGGCTGCCCTGACTGGCAGCATGAGGCCGTTAGTATGCTCCGGCACACTCCATATATCGTGCTGAATCCAAGACGTACGGCATTTCCGTCTGGAGATCGCGTCGCGATGTCCGAGCAAGTCGCGTGGGAATACTCCGGGCTGCGTGCGGCGAATGTTGTCGTGTTCTGGTTTCCTCCTAGCGGCTTGCAGCCAATAGCTTTGTATGAACTTGGCGCTGTAACAGCTATGGGTAAGCCTGTTTCCGTGGGCGCCCATCCGCAATATTGTCGTCGTATCGATCTTGAACTCCAGTTGGAAGCCGCACAAGTGAGCGCTAAGGTATGCGACACCCTGGACGATACCATTTCGAGAGCCCTCCAGCTTCTTCAAGAAGCGCGAAGCTGATTTACTCGCACACCGCGTAGTAACAGCGACATGGCATGTGCTGGCCTGTGGCACCTCGATCGCTACGCCGACGCCGGAACGCGAGTGTTTCTCGCCGCCTACGACGCGAACTGACTGGCGTGCTCCACTAGGCATCTCGACTCCGCTATCCGGGCCAATTTTCTCTGAGATCACCTCAGTGTTACAATAATGACAGCTTGGGAGGATTCTGATTTGAGTTCCAGAGCCTTTGCGTCGGTACAAAGAAGCTTTCCAGAAGAAGCAGAGAAGGCGTTTCGATTCCTGATAACGGATTTCGGGTATGCTGGGCCGGAGCGAACTGATGAGGTCCTTCAGCAAGTTTCGTACGCGCGATCTGGAGTTCGCTGCCGTATCGCGCTTGACCATTCCGAGATGTCGGTTATGGCCGAAGTCGAGGTAGAGCTTGGCGACACATTGATGATCGCGAGTCTTGATAATCTGGTTTCTGTTGCTGGGATAGCGCCCGGGAACAAGGTTCCGCGTAGCGTCCACACAGTGAGGAGCCTTGGAAAGGCGCTTGCCGAACAGGCAAAGTTTCTGCGCTCCGTCCTGCCATACCTGGAGCAAGAAACAATATCTAATCTAATGGAAGGTGCAGGAGCCAGACAGTGGCATTCAAAGTAACGTCGCATTACGGCGTCGGCTACTTCTCGTGGCTCGGGCAATGAGTACTGGCCGGGACCAGCTAGTAGTCGTGCTGGGCGCAGCATTACGCACCACACGCGATTCCGGGTCCTCGCGATGGTGAGTGTCCATTCACGGGGTTCGTGAATTGGTGTCAGGTCAGGGTGGGGAGCGGTGGTAGCCAGGGTCTGCCTTCGATGGCGGCTCGGATGGCGTCGAGGGCTGTGATGCCGTGGGCGGCAGCGGAGTCCAGGGAGCTGCGTATGCGGCACCAGCGGGCGAGGGTGGCGAGGGAATGCCAGTAGCCGGAGACGGCCTGGTGGCGCTTGGCGGCCTTGGCTCCACGCTCGGCGACGTTGGTCGTCCAGTCCACGGCGAAGTCGCGGGTGAACAGGAAGACCT